>JAOPVX010000161.1 GCA_025965975.1 Mycobacterium sp.
TGCACTTGCCGTGCTCAAGGATCAGCGAGGCAACCTCGCCACAGCAATCGATGCGTTCGGCAAGTTCAGTGCCCTTGCGGCGGATTCGGTCAACCACACCAAAGACTCACTGGTGCAAGAACTCAAAGACTTTGGGCCGGTGTTGGAATCGTTGGCCAACGCGGGACCTGCGCTGACCCGCTCGCTGAGCTTCCTGGCCACCTACCCGTGGCCCAAGGAGACGATCACCAATTGGGTGCGCGGCGACTACGCCAACCTGTCTCTGGTCCTCGACTTGACACTCAGCCGCATCGACTCGTCGTTCTTCACCGGCACGCGGTGGGAGGGCAACCTCACCGAGCTGGAACTGCAGTGGGGCCGCACGATCGGTCAAATGCCCAGTCCGTATACGGCGGGCAACCCCTTGGTCGTTCCGTATCGCTGGGATCAAGGGAAATAGCGTGCGGCTCACTAGATGGATCCGGATCCAGTTGGCGATCTTCGTGGTCGTCTCCGTCGTCGCCGGCGCCCTGATGGTGTTCGGCTACATCAAGTTGCCCGCTTTGATGGGCGTCGGGCAGTACACCGTGACCGTGCAATTGCCTCGCGCGGGCGGGCTGTACCAAAACGGAAACGTCACATACCGCGGCACCGAGGTCGGACGCGTCGCCGAGGTGCGCCTCACCGACACCGGCGTCGAGGCTGTGCTGTCCTTGCGTTCGGACCTAGCCATCCCGTCGGATCTAGACGCGCAGGTGCACAGCGTGTCGGGCGCCGGCGAGCAGTATGTCGCGCTGGTGCCTCGCAGCGACCACGGACGACCACTGAAGAACGGCGACGTGATACCGGTCGGTCGCACGTCGGTACCGCCGGACATCAGTACGCTCCTTGACGCCGCCAACCGAGGCTTGCAGGCCATCCCACGGGACAACGTGAAAACGGTCGTCGACGAGTCCTCAACGGCGATCGGCGGTCTGGGTCCAGAACTATCTCGCATCGTCAAGGGCTCCACCGCGTTGGCGATCGACGCACGGGCCAACCTGGATCCGCTCACCTCGCTGATCGACCAGGTCAAGCCGGTGCTGGACTCACAGGCCGACAGCGCAGAGGCAGTCCACGCGTGGGCGGCGCACCTCGCCGACATCACCCGGCAATTGCAATCCAACGACAACGCGGTGGCAGGATTCCTCGAGAAGGCTCCCGGCGCCGCAGACGAAGCCCGGCAACTGATCGACCGCCTCAAGCCCACTCTGCCGGTGCTGCTGGCCAACCTGGTCAACATCAATCAGGTTGCCATCACCTACCAGCCGGCCATCGAGCAGTTGTTGGTGTTGTTGCCGCTGGGCACGGCGAACCTGCAAGCCGCTGGTCTCGCCGACAGGAACACCAAGAATCCGGGCACCTACATCGACTTCAACCTCAATATCAACTTACCGCCGACCTGCAGCACCGGGTTCCTGCCGGCACAGCAGATGCGTACACCCAACTTCGAAGACGCCCCCGACCGACCCGCTGGCGACCTCTATTGCCGGATACCCCAGGACTCGTCGATCGCCGACCTGCGCGGCGCCCGCAACTACCCCTGCCTGACCCGTCCCGGCAAACGCGCGCCAACGGTAAAGATGTGTGAGAGCGACGAACAGTACGTGCCACTCAACGACGGCCTCAACTGGAAGGGCGATCCGAACGCCACCCTGTCCGGGCAGGATATTCCGCAGCTGCCGCCGGGTTCCCCATCCGCCCAAGGCACCCCGGCACCGGGCGTTGCGCCTCCCCCACCGGACACCGGGCCGCCACCGATCGCCGCGGCCGAGTACAACCCGGCCACAGGAACCTATCTCGGACCTGACGGACACACCTACACACAGTCAGATCTGGCTCGCGACGGGGCCAAAGCGCCTACCTGGCAACAGATGCTGATCCCACCCACCGGAAACTAAGAGTTGACCGTCCCGGTGAGACGAAGCCGCGGCACCCCGATCGGCATCGCGGGCGCGTGATCAAAGGAGCACGAGGCTCATTGGCTCGCATCAACTTCGTGCGTTCCCAGTGCCATTGATGGTCGGCGCCATCGCAGCTACGCCCGAGCCGGCTGACGGCGTGTCATGGGCGAGGGCTTTCTTGCTGACCCGGGCAGAGACGAGGGATGGCGAACTCGAGCATCTGGATCGCTTGAGTCACGGGGGTTTCTCCGGCGGCGAGCTCATAGAGCACAGTGCCGTCGACGACGGCGAGGACGCTGCGCGAGATCTCGGGGCTGACGTGCCGGCCGTTGAGAACCAGTACACGCGCGATGAGGTCGGCCAGTACTCGGTTATATGCGGCGATGCGCGACCTGAGCTCGGGATGCTTACCGGCTTGTAGATAGCGCTCATAGACACCGGAAATCGTTTTACGGGTGACCGGTTCGTTTTCGATGGCGTGCACTGTGGCGACCTCCACGATAAGCCGGGCCGTGTCATGGAGGTTCAGTGTCTGGGGGAGCCGGTCGATGAAGCCCTCCGCCTGCGCAATCCAGCCGTTGAGCATGAACTCAAGGCCCGCGGCTTTCAGATCCTCTCGCGACGGGTAGTGGTTCCGGACCGTCTGTTCGGGAAGGCCAGCCTCTTCTGCCACCGCACGGCTCGTGATCGCGTCGAACCCGCGCCGGCGCAGCACAGCCGCGGCTGCGCGCACCACCGCGCGCTTGCGATGGTGTGAACGCGTCGACGGTTCTCGGGACTGCAACAACATAACGTCTCCTCAGAGCGCAGACAGATAGCGGTCACGCTCCCAATCGGTGACATTGCAGTGATAAGAATCCCATTCCGCGTACTTCATGTCGAGATACTCCGAGACGAATCTCTTCGGAAAGACGCGAGTCGCAAGCTCACTGCGCGCGAACGCATCCGTCGCCTCGAGAAGGTTGCGCGGCAGGCGGACGCCGTTCACCGTCGGATCCGGCCGCGTATCGAGCAGCGCGACGTCGACGGGATCTCCCGGGTCCATGCCGTGCTCGATGCCGTCGAGCCCGGCGGCCAAAACGAACGCCGCCGACAAGTAGGTGTTGGCTGCGGAATCAACCGCGCGGTTCTCGATCGCCGGGCGGTTCTTCGGCAGACGCAGCATGCATGATCTGTTCTGCTCGCCATAGGCCGCCCAGACCGGCGCCCAAGACGCAGTGCCGTCAGTCAACTTCGGGTTCAGTCTCTTGTAGGAGTTGACAGTCGGAGTGACGATCGCGGCGAGCGCATCAGCGTGGCGCATGATGCCTGCTGCGAAAGCATATGCCGTTGCGCTCCAGCCTAATCCGCGGGGATCCGCGGAATCTCGCATGATGTTCTCCCCCGTTTCCGCGGATACAAGACTCATGTTGTAGTGATGGCCCGAACCCCAGGCTTCGGTGTAGGGCTTCGGCATGAAGGTCACCGCCAGATCATGTCGTTTGGCGATTTGGCGGGCCATCAGCCGGAAGAAGGTTATCTTGTCGGCCATCTCGAGCGCGCCGTCGAAGGCGAAATCGAATTCGTATTGTCCATCACCGCCCTCGTGATCGAAGCTGTACACGCCGAAATCGCTGTCCTGCAACGCAGTGACAAAGTCGTCCAGGAAGTCACTGGCGTCCAATGTGGCCTCCGTGTCGTAGGCCGGACATGGCCGCAGGCTCCCGGTACGGGCCACGGGCGCAAGATAATCGGTGCGACCGCGTGAGGATTCCGGGTCGAAGACGAAGATTTCGGTTTCGACGCCCAGCTTGAATTCGAAGCCAAGCTGTCGGGCCCGTGCCAACTGAGACTTCAGAATGCTACGCGGACATTGATCGAATGGCTCAGTGCCGTCCACCATCAGATCCGCCGCCATCCAGGCAAACCGTTTGTCCCACGACAGCTGCCGTAACGTGCTGAGATCGGGCATCGCTACGGACTCCGCTTCCTGCGGCTCCATCGGCCCCAACCCGGTGATCCCTCGGGGTGTGAATCGCTCCGATCCGGCCAGCATGTTCGGAAGATGATCGATGGGTACCACTTTTGACTTCGGCCGACCGTGGATGTCAATCCACGCCGCAAGCGCGTACTTGACTCCTGACTGGGCAAGTGTTGCCGCCAATTCACGGTGCGTAGCTTCGATCGCATTAACAGTGTCCATAGCTGAACTCCTTAGATCCAGTGAGAAGGTCGGTTGCGCGGGACGGGCGTCTGCAGCGGGGGCTCTTCGTCACGTCCGGCAAGGACTTTGGCCACGACGACATCGACGATCGCGGTGAACAAGGTCTCGCCCAGCGACGCGGTAGCCTCCGACGGTCGTCCGGTTACACCGTTACGCGACAGCACTTCCGCGGTATAGCGGAAGGTGAGATCGCCGGTTCGGTCGGCGTCATCGGCGGTCAACATCGCATCTTGGTCGACAATGTCTGGCCACAGATGAAGCACGATCGAGGTCTCTGCGCAGTTGGCGTGGATGTCCTCGCCGTCAACCGCTACCGCCGCGGCTACTTCAGGGCCTGCGCGCCACCAATCGATCCACGTGGATTTGAGATCGGGTCGCAGGAAGCGCAGCCGATCGGTGGCCGCCGACAGCGAGGCGACGTTGCCCATGTGGGCGTTGACGAATATCAGCCGTCTGAGACCGCTCACGGACGACCACTCGGCGTAGCGAACCGCCAGCCCGGCGAGTTCGTCTGGAAACAACGACAGTGTCCCGGGAAACGTCGTTCCGTGACCGAGGCTGCAGCCGATGGCAATCGGCGGGAGCACGATCGTGGCGTCGCATCGTCGCGCGACAGCGTCGCAAATCGCCTGCGCGACTCTGGTGTCGGTGTCGGTAGGCAGATGTGGGCCGTGTTGCTCGACCGCGCCCACCGGAACCAGACCGACACGTCGGTCCAATCCGAGATGCGCGATCTGGGTCGACGTGAGCTCGCCCCACCTCATAGCGAGGGATTGTGTTGGCCGAGCTTAGCCGTGGCTGTGCACACAACTATGACCAGAGGCATTGCGGCCCTCCGATATGCCGGGAGCGAAAACGCTCCGAAATCCTTCCGGGCTTTTGTCCCCAGGTGTGCCGGCGGTGCAGCCGGTGTGCCTCTCGGTCCAGACCTCTATGAGCGGAACCCTAGGCACAGATTCCCGTCGGGGATCTGTCGTGAGACTAGGAACGGCCCGTATCGTTCCGATTGCGATGATGTTTCGGTCGTGTATCCGCGTCGAGGTGTGACGCGGATCATGCACTCCATTCCACGCCCCAGTCCGTGCGCGGTTTCACGTGCGTGGCGGATTAGCTCAGGGCATCCAGCGTGAGCGCGTAGGCCACTGCGTCGCCGAAATCCATTGCGAATCCTTGTCGATGAGCTATCGCGTATGCCTCCGCGCCGAGTGCATCACGAGCGCAACAATCACACTGCTCGTGGAACACGGCCAGATCCGGGAGCACCGCCGGGGGAACTCCAACACTATTGCCAAGCGCCTCAGCAGAGGCCATCAGCAACACGGCGCGTCGCGGATCGTTCTTCGCTCCCGCTACCCAAGCCAGCGCCTCCAGGCACGCTGCGCCGTTG
Source organism: Mycobacterium sp. (assembly GCA_025965975.1). Taxonomy (GTDB): domain Bacteria; phylum Actinomycetota; class Actinomycetes; order Mycobacteriales; family Mycobacteriaceae; genus Mycobacterium. The sequence goes on from JAOPVX010000161.1 coordinate 5,513, forward strand.
CGGGGATCGTCAATCAGGTGTGACAACTGCAAGCACTCCCGCAGGAGTTGTTCAGCGCGTTCGGGTTTGCCGTTTCGCCACCAGCCGATGCCGACCGCCCACAACGCATACGACCGGGTCACCACCTCGCCAGCCGATTCGGCGATCGCGAGCGCCTTCTCTTGGCAAATCAGGGCCCCCCCAAGCTCACCGGAGAAATCGAAAGCCCAGCCCTGCAGCATCATCGCAGGCGCCCGCACGGATGGGTCATCTGTGGCGGCGACCGCATCCTCGGCTCGAGACAGCGCACGGTCAGCGTCACCGCCGACGAGGGCGGCGAACCCGTCGGCGATAGCGGCCCAGCCTTGCGCGGTGCGGTCAGACGTGAGCTCCGCCAGGGCTTGCGCCTCGCCGGCGCGTGCGGTCGCGACGGGCACGTTACCTTGCAGACCGGCAATCAACGTGGCGCCGTGAAGCGCTTTGATTCGGTCTTCGCTTGGCTCGACGGGCGCCGCGGTCAGTGCGCGGTCCAGCCATCGGCGCATTTCCCTGAGAAGTCCTCTGCCGATCGCGTATGGGTAAACCCCGGCGCACATCGCAAGCAGGGTCGGCGGTGAGTCGGTCAGTGCGAACTCCCAGGCTTCGCGCAGATTGTGTTTCTCCGCTTCAATGCGCTTGAGCCAGTAGGCTTGTCGCGAGCTGAACCAGTCGGCCGCCATGTCAGCGACCAACCGCCGATACCAGTCCATATGGCGGCGACGCAGCGTCGGACGCTCGCTGGTCTGATCGAGCTTCTCCCGTCCGTAATCACGGAGAGTGTCGAGCAGCCCGAACCGCACCTGGCCATTGGCTTCGGTGCGGATCAGGATTGACTTGTCGACGAGTGCAGCCAACAGGTCGACCATGATCCCTGGTGCCAGCTCGCGGCCACAAATATCTTCTGCCGCCTCGAGTTCAAAGCTACCGGCGAACACCGAGAGCCCCGTCCACAACCGCTGTTCGGCGGGCGTGCAAAGGTCGTAACTCCAGTCGATGCACCACGTCAGTGACTGCTGACGTGCCGGAGCTACCCGACTGCCATGAGCCAGCAACGTATACCGGTCATCAAGCCGCGCGAGGATCTGTTCGGATGACATCGTGCGCAATCGCGCCGCCGCCAGCTCAATAGCCAGCGGCAGCCCGTCCACCCGTGAGCAGATGCGGGCAACGGTCGCCTGGTTGTCCTCGGTGAGCTGGAAGCCCGGAAGCGCCGCAGCCCCACGTTCGACAAACAGTGCCACCGAATCGTAGCCAGGCACCCCGCGCAAGGTCGGCTCGACATCGTCGGGAACCGCTAGCGGGGACACCCGCTGCACCGCCTCCCCGCCGATACCCAAACGCTCCCGGCCGGTGGCAAGAATGTGCAGCTCGGGGCAGGCCCGTAGCAACACCTCGGCCAGTTTGGCGGCCTCATCGACGACCTGCTCACAATTGTCGAGGATCAGCAGCAGCCTGCGCGAACGGAGAAATTCGACAAGGACGTCGCGCAGGGATCTACCCGACTCGTCCCGCAAGCCCACGCCTGCAGCGACGACTTCTGTAATCAACGACGGATCACGCAGCTCACTCAGCTCGATCATCCATGCACCGTCAGGAAAATCCTGGTGTGTCTCGGTGGCCGCCCGCAACGCGAGCCGGGTCTTGCCGACACCGCCGATCCCGGTCAGGGTCACCAACCGCGACGCCGAGAGCAGCCTCGTGACCTCAGCAAGCTCCGCGAGCCGCCCGATGAAACCGGTCAATTCCAGTGGAAGGTTCCCGGGTCGTCTCGGCCCGAAATCGACAGCGCGCGTAAGGGGTTGACTCGATAGCGGTGGGATCTGGGTCGCGGCCAGGCCACGTGTGGCCACGTGCGCGAGCTCCTCCCCCAGGTCCGCCGCCGACGGGCGCTCCCATGCGTCGCGCGACATCGCTTTTTCCACCAAGGCGGACACGTCGGCGGGAATACCGCTGTCCCGCAGATCCGGCACTGGTTCGCTCGCGATCCGCAGAAACTGCGCCACCACCTGCTCGCCGGACTTGCGCTCATAGGCTGCATGTCCGGTCAGCGCCGCGAACAGCGTGGCGCCGAGTTCGTACACATCCGAAGCCGCGCTCGGTGGATCGCCCGACAGGACCTCCGGCGCGGTGAACGCCGGCGAACCGGTGAAGGTGCCGGTAGCAGTTTTGAATCCGCCGACGAAATGGGCGATTCCGAAGTCAGCCAACGCCGGCTCCCCGTAATCGGTCAGCAGAATGTTCGCGGGCTTGACGTCGCGATGCAGGATTTCCCGACGGTGTGCGGCTTCCAGCGCACCGGCTATCTTCACACCGACGTGCAAAACCTCCTCGACGGGCAGTCGGCCAAGTCGGCGAATCCGCGCTTCCAGCGAACCCCGCTGGTGATACTGCATCACCAGGTAGGGGCAGCCGCTCTCGGTCTGGCCGACCTCCAGCACGCCGACAACGTTGGGGTGCCCTGTGAGCCGACCCATCGCGCGCTGCTCGCGCACAAACCGTTCTCGGTCCTCTTGCATCTGCGTGGTGAGGACCTTCACGGCCACCATGCGATCAAGCGCCGTCTGGCGACAGCGAAAGACGATGCCGAATCCACCCCGGCCGATCTCATCGGCATCAGCGAATCCGGCCGCACTCAACTCCGCGACGACGGCAGAGCCCACGTCTCGTTGCGTTGAAAACGGATCGCTGTCCATCGGTGCTCTCATTCGAGCATAGGAGCGATGAGCAAACGGTCGGGCCGTTTGGTCACGGCGGGTGTGCAGCATCCTTGCCGGCCTTGATATCGGTAACGACCGGTGGCGCGTCTGCGCAGGTCGCGTCGATGTATGGGCGGTAGCGGCGGACAAGGGGCAGCGACTCCATCCCGCGAAGCTCGCCGCCGTGCCACTTCGACACGAAGCCGCCAGCCGGGATCAGCCCGGACAGGAGTTCGAGCGACTCCTCTAGGAAGACGCGGATCATCATTTGTGCGACGTACAGACCCAGGCAGCGGTATATCCCGTACCCGAAGGCAACATGCGAGTTCGTGCGGCCTTCGATCCGAAGCCTTTCAGGTCTGTCGAATCGTCGCTCGTCGCGGCACGCCGAACCCCACACGAGGAGCACCGTGTCCCCAGCGCGGACGGGACAGTTATTTGATAATCAACTATTACTTGATAGACAGCTATCACTTAGCGTAATGTATGGCCATGGTCACAGCGCCGCGAAACCTACGCGCCGATGCTGTGCGCAACATCGAGCGGATCGTCGCTGGTGCGCAGCGTGTTTTCGCGCGGGCGGGCGCAGACGCCGCGATGGACGACGTAGCCGCCGAGGCCGGAGTGGGTGTCGCCACGGTGTATCGGCGTTTCCCCACCAAGGAGTCGCTTCTGCGCGTGGTGTTGTATCGGCGATTCGACGAGGTTGTCGAGGCGGCGTTGCGGCGGGCACAGCAGGAGCCCGACCCGCGCGAGGCGATGCGGATCGCCTTAAGCGGTGCCGTGTCGTTCCTCGCCAATGATGCCCAAACCGTTGCGGCGGGCTCCAGCAGTGGATTGATGACGATGGATCTCGCCTACCGGTTCATTGAACCTGTCGCCGATATCGTGCGCCGCGGTCAGCGCGACGGCGTCTTCCGTACCGACTTGGTGACCGAAGACATCCCCCGGATCGTGCTGATGCTGGTGGGCACGCTGCCCTCGTTGCACCGCGGATCCGACGGATGGCAACGCTACCTCGATCTGATCTTGGACTTGCTCTGCGCCAGCCGCACCGAGCTATCGGCTGCCAGCCCCGTGCGCGACCATCAGCCCCGGCCGCTGCTTGACGTACCGCATCCAGACGCGTGGTCGAAGTGAATCGGCGATGAGTCTGCAACACAGCCGAACGGCGGATGCTCAACCAGCGCAAGCGCCCCGCACCCTGCACAGCTGTCTGCGCGCCCGCAGACCCGATACTTCCGGCCGGTCTCATCGCACGGTATCCGGATCCTACCGAGTCACGACGCCTAGCCCAAGTGAGGTGCAATGATGCATGTCAGTACTGATCGTCCCGCATCGGACGGCCGACTCCCGACGGCAGCCGCGCGGGGTTGCCTTGCGCTGACAGATGCGCGATCGTCCGACACGGGTTGGCCTGCCGTTCAGCGAATTTCGGCCAGCGACGTGGAAACGGCCACCAGCGCTCTCAGCGAGGTCTACAGCGAGGTGACGGTCGTCCGTCGCCGCTCAAACCAGTGCCTGCGCATGGAAGTCGTCACCTCCACGTTGCCGAACATCACCTGCGGGCGCCTGCGCATCTCCAGCTCAACGGTGCGCACTCCATGCTATCCGCTCATCGCGGTGTGCCTGCCGATCAGCGGAGAGACCGTGATCACCAGCCACAGCAGCAGCGCAACGGTTGGCGGCCAGTCGGCCGCGGTCGTTTCGTCGGGCGGCCCAGTCGCCGTGGACTACCTGACCGACGATTGTGCGATCGAGACCCTGGTTTTCGAGCAGGCCGCGGTCGAAGCCGAGTTGGCCCGCATGCTGGGCGCGCCCTTAACCCGGCCGCTGCAGTTCGATTCGCAGCTCTCGCTGTCTGCGGCGTCACCGTGGTCGCGAACGCTGTGGTTGCTGCACAGCGAGCTGACCGACCCTGAAGGGCTCGCCGCGGTCCCGGCGATGTCCACCCGCCTTGGGCACTTGATGATGGCGGGTCTGCTTGTCAGCCAACCGCACAACTACAGCGAGGACCTGACCAAGCCCAAGGCGGTACTTGCCTCCAAGCCGATCCGCAAGGCACTGGAGTTCATCGAAGACCGACCAGCTGAGATCGAAACCGTGGCCGATATCGCCTCCATGGTGGGGCTGAGCGTGCGTGCGCTTGATGATGGCTTCCGGCGTTTCGTGGGCACGCCACCGATGACCTATCTGCGCAATCTGCGGATTACCCGGGCGCACGAAGACCTGATGGCCGCCGACCCCTTTACGACGACTGCTACCGCTGTGGCGCGCAAGTGGGGTTTCGGCCATTACGGCCGCTTTGCCGCGGACTATCGACGTCGGTTCGGCCACAAGCCTTCTGAAACGCTGCGCAGAACCTAAACAGCGTCCGGCGCGGGCATCGAACCCTTCGAACCAGGTCGACACGGAATCGAATGACCCAGCCAGCCACGTTCTGACTGGGCTACGTTGCCGAGTTGTCGGGTCCTGGCGAGATACCGGAGATCGTCTCAGGCCTCGGCGGCGACTGCTTCGGACCCCGACACGGACTCGTCTGCGTCGAATCCGAACTCCAGGTCGTGCTGTATGCCGTTGGCTCGCCACGCGTCCAGCAGGCTGAGGTACTCGATCGGACCTCCTCCGTAGGCGGTGGCAAACACCCCGGGTTCTTTCTTGTCGTCGGCGTTTTCGTTGTTGTACGCCCCCGGCGTGCAGTTGCGCATCGCCTCGGGGTTGTACTGCGACTTCTCGGCGATCGCCTCGTCCCACCGTGATTGGGCCTCAGCACGGACCTCGACCGTGGTCGCGCCGCGGTCGAGAGCGTGTTTGACGATTTGCGAGACGTGGCGCGCCTGACCGCCGAAGACCAACGGCACGTTGATGGATATTCCCGCCTGGTGCAGGCCGCCGATGATGAACATGTTGGGGAATCCGTGAACCGAGATTCCGTGCAGCGACGTGACGCGTTCGGCGCGATGCTCCGAGAGCGTCTGTCCGCTCGGTGAATACACTTCGAATCCACCCGAGCGAGTCGTGGCCACGGCGAACTCGAATCCGGTGGCATAGACGATGCAATCGACGGGGTACTCCTGGCCGTTGAAGACCATGCCGGTTTCGGTGAGACGGTCCAGGCCCCAGCCGTCGGTGTCGATGAGGGTGACGTTGGGCCGGTTGAACGTCGGCAGATATTCATCGTTGAACGTCGGCCGTTTGCAGAATCGGCTGTAGTACGGCTTGAGGGCCTCAGCCGTGGCGGGGTCATCGACCAGTTCGTCGACGCGAGCCCGAATCCGTTCCATCTGAGCGAAATCCAGATCTTCGAACTTGGCCATAACGGCTTCAGGGGAGTCGGTCGGACCCACTTGTACGTCTCGGCCCCAGATAGTGGCCCACTGATCTGCGACCATGTTGGTGTCTTGAGGGATACCGGCCAAGATGGCGTCGAAGTTCTCCATTCGGCGGCGCTGCCAGCCGTGCTCCTGGCGTTCCGTCCATCCCGGTTCGATCGGTGCGTTGTCGCGACTGTCGATGATCGAGGGTGTGCGCTGTACCACGTATAGATGTTGGGCGTCGCGTGCCACCATTGGCACGATCTGCACTCCCGTGGATCCGGTGCCGACCACCGCGACGCGCTTGTCGCGTAGCTTGTCGAGCCCCCCGCGCGGGCCGCCGCCGGTGTACTCGTAGTCCCATCTGCTGCTGTGAAACTGCCTGCCCTTGAACTCCTGGATATCTGGGATGCCGGGAAGCTTGGGCCGGTGCAGAGGTCCGCTGCCCAGCACGATGAACCTGGCGCGGATGTTGTCACCGCGGTCGGTGCTCACCACCCACCGCTCATCCGACGCCGACCAGTGAATCGCTGTCACTTGTGTTTGGAAATGGGTGTTTTCGTAGAGGCCGAACTCCTCACCTATCCGGCACAGATGCGCACCGATTTCCTCTCCCGGTGCGTATTTCACCGAAGGCGTATAGCCGAGCTCTTCGAGCAGCGGGATATAGATCAACGATTCGCAGTCGCAGGCTATGCCGGGATACCGATTCCAGTACCACGTCCCACCGAAGTCCGAACCTTTTTCGATGATCTGAAAGTTCGCAACGCCGGCGCGGCGCAGCTCCACCGCGGTCAGCAGTCCGGCGATGCCGCCGCCCACGATCAGGACTTCGACCGACTCCGTAGACGGCGTTCGGTTGAAAGGAACCTTGACATAGGGGTCACGCGAGAATTCGGCGTACGCCCCCTCCACGGCGATGTATTGCGCATTGCCCTTCGGATTGAGCCGCTTGCTTCGTTCTATTCGATACTTTTCGGCGAGCTGGCGTTTGCGGTCCACGTCGATCGGTGAATTGTCTACGCTGTTGGACAACGGTCCTCCTGGGTGATGGCCTGGATTGGCCGACCCGTGGCGCAACCCTTGGTGTCAACATAGGACGCGAAATCCTCGACGAAACAGCCATTCTGAGCTGCAGGCGGTCCGACGCTGGCCGTGTGTAGCGCCACACGGCTGGCCCCGGACAATCAGGGTCGGTTCAGTTGGTAGAGCTGATCGACCGGTTGCGAATTTGGCCGCCGCGCTGTCGCCTTCGAACGCCGGAGCGGGCCAGCAGCCCACGTTCGACGGTCCATTGCTCGGCTGGAGCGCGAACCTTTCCCCGGTCGGCACCGAGAGCCGGCACCCGTCCGAGGCCAGCCGAACCAGTCGGCGGCCGTCAATTAGCTTCAGGCACTGGCTCTTTGACCGGCTGACTTCGTATCCTCGCCGTCCACTCCGACCCAAGTAGCGGCGGGGAACCTTGATGGCGGACTCGGCCGAAGGGGGGCGTCGTCCAGTGCTCCCGCTGTTGTAGTGGGTGGCTATGCGTCGCTCTTGATGGGCGTCTTTGGGAATGTGGCGGTCAATCGTTGTATGGCAACCTGGTCGCTGCCTTGGCGCGCGCCCGCCGCAGTGCGAAAGGTGTGGCGCATCTCGCCGATTCCCTCAATCCGGCTGACGAGCTGCTCGCCGGGCTGCAGGAAACGCGGGGGCCTGCGGGCCAAGCCGACCCCGGCTGGAGTGCCGGTGAACACCACATCGCCGGGCAACAGCGGCACCATCGCAGAGAGCTCGGCCACCAACGCAGGCACCGAGAACACCAGATCGCCGGTGCTGCCCTGCTGCACCGTTTCCCCCTCGACGCTGCAGCTGATGGCCAACGCGTCGCGATCCGGCACCGAATCAGGAGTCACCAGAAACGGACCCATCGGGCTGAAACCCGGCAGTGACTTGCCCATGCTCATTTGCGGGATCTCACCACGCAGCTGAATCTCGCGCTCCGACAGGTCTTGACCGACCGTCAGGCCCGCAACGTAGTCCCAGCCCCGCTCCGCCGGGACGTCGCGAGCCAACTGCGACACCACAAAGACCAGCTCGACTTCCCAGTCCACGGCATCCGAGGGCAACTCGATCTCCCCGGCCGGGCCGGTGAACGACGACACGTACTTGGTGAAAACCATCGGCCACTCGGGGACGTCCAACCCGCCTTCAGCCGCATGACTGCGGTAGTTGGCGCCGATCCCGAACACCTGAGCCGGCCGCGGCGCCGGCGGACCCAGCTGCTCCGCATTGAACGGAATGGCCGCCGACGACGGCGCCGCCGCGGCCCACTCGACGAACTCGAACCAGCGCTCGTACACCCGCTGGGGATCTGACCAGAACCGGCCGGCGCTGGCCTCCTCTACATCGATCGCGCCGGCATCAGTGATGAGCGCCAGTCGACCCGACAAATTTGCAATCCGCACCCTATTTACCTACTTTCAACCCGATCCAATGTGTCCGTAGCCTGCCAGTCGCCGTACTAGCCGGGCGAATTCGACGAGCGCCGTGCACTGCGCGTTCGATCAGCGATCCATCGTGGCCACCGCGGTGATCGACTCCAAGCCTTCGGGGACGTCGAGTTCGAGTTCGAGCATGGTGGACATCCTGCCGACTCCCCAGTAAAACCCGACCAATTGCAGCATTTCGACGATCTGACGGTTGGTGAGATACCGCCGCGTCGTTGCAAAAACCTCATCGGTCATGCGGGGCGCTCGAACGACCGCCGCCACGAATGCCAGCAGCGCGCGCTCACCAGGATCGCCAGGGGCATCGAAATCCCCGCCGCGCACCCGGTCGCGCAAATCAGCATCGATGCCCACCGAGGCGAAGATCGGAACATGCTGAACGTACTCATAGTCACACTCAACGAGCCCGGATACCGCCAGGATCACCAACTCACGCTGGCGGTCGCTGAGCTCCAACGCGGTGAACTGTGCCTGCGCCATCCGTAAGAACGGCCCGGCCAGTGGATGGGCATGAGCAAGCATCTCGGTAATGTTGTTGCGAGGCAATCCGTTCAGGAGATCAGCAGTCTCAACGGGCATCGTGTCGCGCGGCGGATACGGTAGCCGGGCCATCGTTTACACCCTGCAGAGATGGGCGTCGGTATCGATGAGATCGGCCACCCCATCGGTCTTGCGGTCGGCGCGGCGGGTTCTCATCGGCGCATCGCCGTGGTCAGTCCGGACCCCCGCCATGACCTCGAGGTGCGGGCCATCAGAATCCCGCTCGTAGGCCGATGTCACCGGAAATCATCGCCTCGCGCGACACAGCCACCGAACATCACAGCCTCCTCCAGATCGCGCACAGCACAAGCTGAGCAGCTCGCAGCGACCGATCGGTCACGCAGTGCTCCGACCAGGTCTCGACAGTGCGGGAGTCACCGCCACGGTCGTATGCAGCCTATGCACTTATTGATCGGCGAGACAGCCGGCAAGAGCAGACAAACATCCACAATTCGCGCTGTGTGACCGCCGATAAGACGACGGCAGGATCCCACTAACGCGGACTGCCGCGGCGCTCCGTCCGTCGTCAAGTCAGGTCACCGTGACCCCGCCGTCGACGACGATTGTCTGGCCGGTGACAATGCACCCGCAACCTGCACGCGAACCCGCCAACTTCAACGAGACAGGACGCCCGAACTATGTCGGGGGACAATAGGATAACGAAGACAACGAACTCTTTGCGATATAACGGTACTTATCCGGTGTCAGA
>JAOPVX010000163.1 GCA_025965975.1 Mycobacterium sp.
GGTCGCCCAGGATGGTGCCGGTGCCGTGCGCCTCGATGTAGTCGACGTCGCGCGGGTTGATTCCTGCGTTCTTGTATGCCTTGCGCAGCACCTCGGCCTGAGCATCCGGGTTGGGTGCCAGCAGGCCGTTGGACCGGCCGTCGTGGTTGATCGCGCTGCCCGCGATGACGGCGTAGATCTCGTCGCCGTCGCGCCGTGCGTCGGCGAGCCGCTTGAGCACGAGCATGCCGCCGCCCTCTGAGCGCGCGTAGCCGTCCGCGTCCTGCGAGAACGACTTGATCCGGCCGTCTGGCGCGAGCACACCGCCGACTTCGTCGAAGCCGATCGTCACCAGCGGGGTGATCAGCGCGTTGACCCCGCCGACAAGCGCCACGTCGGCTTCCCTTGCGCGCAGGGCCTGGATACCTTGGTGGGCGGCGACCAGCGACGACGAGCACGCCGTGTCGACGGCCACCGAGGGCCCGCGGAAGTCGTAGAAGTAGGACACCCTGTTGGCGATGATCGAACTCGCGGTGCCGGTGATGGCGTACGGGTGCGCGATCGAGGGGTCGGACATCGCAAGGAAGCTGTAGTCGTTCAGGGAGCTGCCGATGTAGACGCCGACGCTCTGACCGCGCAGGCTCGACGCGGGAATGCGCGCGTTTTCCAGCGCCTCCCAGGTCAATTCGAGCGCCATCCGCTGCTGCGGATCGATGTTGTCGGCCTCCATCTTCGATAGCGCGAAGAACTCGGCGTCGAAGCCTTTTATGTCGGTGAGGTAGCCGCCGCGGGTACGGGCCTTGGCGACGCGCTCGGCGATCCGCGGCTCATCGAGGAACTCCTCCCACCGACCGTCTGGCAGGTCGGTGATGGCGTCGCGGCCATCGAGCAGCGCCTGCCACGTCTGTTCGGGAGTGTTCATGTCGCCGGGGAAGCGGGTGCCGATGCCGACGATCGCGATGTCATCGACCTCGCGCTCGCGCGTCCAGTCGAAGTCGTCGCCCACGTCTTCTGACTCGGGCTCGCCCTCGACGATGACCGTGGCCAGCGCCTCGATGGTGGGATGCCGGAACGCCACGGTCGCGGTCAGCGTCACACCGGTGAGGTCCTCGATGTCGCTGGCCATTGCCACGGCGTCACGTGACGACAGGCCCAACTCGACCATCGCCGTCGAGTCGTTGATCGCATCGGCGGACTGACCGGTGGCGTCGGCGATCCAGTTGCGCAGCCACTCGCGCATCTCGGCGACCGTCATGTCAGTGCGCGCGGGCGCCGCGGCCTTCTCCTGGGCCAGCTGGATCACCGGAGCCGCGTCGGCGGCGACATCAAGCTCAGGCGCCGCGTCGGCGGCGACATCAAGCTCAGGCGCCGCGTCGGCGGCGACATCAAGCTCAGGAACCGCGTCGGCGGCGACATCAAGCTCAGGAGCCTCGTGGGGCGAACCTTGAGGCTCGCCGGCGGGTTGCGAATTGTTTTGTTCTTCAGCCATTTTCAGGTCACCTTTGAGCCCGTCGACGGCTCGTCTCGTGGGTCAATCGAGTCAGCGTCAGTCCGACTCGTCCGGGAATGCGTTTGCCACCTTGCCGCTGCGCAGGCTGCCGTCCAGGTAGGCACTGCGGCAGGCGCGGCGGCCGATCTTGCCGCTGGAGGTGCGCGGAATCGCGCCGGCCGAGGTGAGCAGCACGTCACGCACGGTGACGCCGTGTCGCACCGCGATCGCGGCGCGGATGTCGTCGACGAGGGGTCCCATGTCGAGCTTGTGTGCACCGGGTGCCCGCTCGCCAACGATGACAAGCTGCTCGGACGTGTCGTCCGGGTCGCGGTTCAGGCCCGAATGCGCGTTCTCGAACACCTCGTCGGGCAGCTGGTTGGCGGGCACCGAGAACGCCGCGACGAAGCCGGTGCGCAGCGCCTTGGTCGACTCCTGCGCGGAGTACTCCAGGTCCTGCGGGTAGTGGTTGCGCCCGTCGATGATCACCAGGTCCTTCACGCGGCCGGTGATGTACAGCTCGCCGTCGTAGTACGTGCCGTAGTCACCGGTCCGTACCCAGGTCGCATCGTCTGCGGCACCCTCGGCGTGCGACGGATTGGTCCGCGACTTCAGGATGTTGTGAAAAGTCTCGGACGTCTCTTCCTTGCGACCCCAGTAGCCGATGCCCATGTTCTGGCCGCTGATCCACACCTCGCCGATCTGGCCGTCGGGCAGTTCGGTGGCGGTGTCGTTGTCGACGATGGTGGCCCACTCGGCAACGCCGACCTTCCCGGCGCCCGCTTGTGCGACGGCGCTCGGCGCGTCGGCGGCGACCTCGACGAAGCGGCCGGTGTTCAGCGCCTCTCGGTCGACGTGGAGGATTCTCGGCTTATCACCCATCGGTGTGGTCGACACGAACAGCGTCGCCTCGGCCAGGCCGTAGGACGGCTTGATGGCCTTCTCCTGGAAACCGTACGGCCCGAAGGCTTCGTTGAACTTGCGCATCGACGCCGCCGAGACAGGCTCGCTGCCGTTGAGGATGCACTTGACCTTGGACAGGTCCAGCGGCGGCTCGCCATCCTTTGGCATGCCGCGCGCCGCAGCGTGCTCGAACGCGAAATTGGGGGCCACCGAGATGACGCCACCGGTGTCGTCGGGCTTGGCCGACATCTCCCGCATCCAGCGGCTGGGTCGGCGGACGAACGCGGCCGGCGTCATGAACACCACGTAGTGGCCGATCATCGGCGACAACATCGCGGTGATCAAGCCCATGTCATGGAAGAACGGCAACCAGGACACGCCCCGGTCGCCTTCCTCACCATCCAGCGCCTCGATTATCTGGACGATGTTGGTGACCACATTGAGGTGCGTGATCTCCACACCCGTCGGGATACGGGTCGAGCCCGACGTGTACTGCAGGTAGGCGACGGTGTCGGGCTGAACGTCGATCGGCACCCAGGTCGCGCCGACCTCGTCGGGTATCGCGTCGACGGCGATGATGCGCGGACGCTCCTTGGCGGGACGGCTACGGAAAAACTTGCGCACACCCTCGGCGGCTTCAGTGGTGGTCAGAATGGCCGACGGCCGGCAGTCGTCGAGGACGGCGTGCAGTCGGCCGACGTGGCCCGGCTCGCTTGGGTCGAACAGCGGAACGGCGATGCGGCCCGCGTACAGGGTGCCGTACATCCCGACGAGGTAATCCAGGTTTTGGGGGCACAGGATGGCGATCCGGTCGCCGGGTTCGGTGACCTGCTGCAGGCGGGCGCCGACGGCGCGGTTGCGAGTGCTGAAATCGGCCCAGTTCAGGTCGCGCTCGACGCCGTCACGCTCGGTCGAGAAGTCCAGGAAGCGGTAGGCGACCTTGTCTGCACGCACCTTGGCCCATCGCTCGACGTGACGGACGAGGCTGCCGTTGTCGGGAAACCTGATCTGTCCGTCCTTGAGGAACGGGTTGTGGAACGCCATCACACTCTCCTGTCGAAGCCACACTCATCGCGAGGCCGATTGTCCGATTGCGTTGTAACCGATGACCGCCGCAGGCTCAACATCGGGCAACCTCAAACCCCGAAGATCGTACCGGGGAGTAGACGTCAACGAGCGGATCGCTGAGCAGACACGCACTCGCATGGCTTCGAATGGCGTCTGACCAGGGCTTTCGGCTCAGCCGTCGGTCATTGCTCTTAGTTATTTCTTAATGTTAGGCGACCGCTTGTCGGAGGCCAAATCGGTCAGGGTCACATGTCAGCCATGTTTTGGGTGCGGAGCGTTATCAATCACGCCCTGCGCCCATCCCAGTGTCCATTGGGTGGCGGGCGCGCCGTTCAGATTCCAGAACTCCGGCGTGGCGTACAACGCATGGACCGGCTGGCCCGCGCCGCCGGTGAGTACTTCGAGCGTCCGCGGCAGTTGGGTGATGTTGAATGCCGCTTCTGGGGCCGCGCAGATCAGGTCGCCCTGCCCGCAGATCTCGTTCGTGCGGTTGTTGAGCGTCCCGAACCCGCCGGGACGCGGGCCGGTCATCGTCAGCCCGAGGGCCGACAGGGTCGGCACCTCTTGGAGGGTGATCTCGGCGCCCTGGCCATCGGGTTTGGGCCCGATGTCCTGGCCGACGTTGTCCTGGCGCCTGCCGTCGGCGATCGCGGTCACACCCAGCACGAGATCGTCATCGACCGGTCCGCGCCCGTTGCCGATGTCGCTGGCGATGTCGCCCGCGATCACCGCGCCCTGCGAGAAGCCAACGAGCACATAGCTGGTCAGCGGGCAGCGGTTGTTCATGTCCGTCATCGCCTTCAGGGTGGCGCGGGTGCCCTCGGCACGGCTGTCGTTGTACGACATCTGCTGATCGGCGGAGAGCGGATTGTGGAACTGCGCCGTATAGGGGACGGTGAAGATCTCCACCCGGTCCGAGCCGAATTGCGCACGGATCGGGTTCGTCACGTTCAGCAGTAGCGCCGCCGGGAACTGGACGGGGTTCAACGGGTCGAGCTGCGGCGAGGATTCCCACGTGCCAGGGATCGAAATCATCTGCACGTCCGGGCAGCTGGCGTCCTGGAACTCTGGGCGCGGCTTCTTCGTCGTCGGCGGCACCCCAGAAGTTCCGGTCGGCGGCAGCGCGGTCGGCGGCACGGCGCTCGGCGGGCTTTCAGGCCGTCGCAGCACTACGATCACGATCGCCACGATCAATACGACGACGATGGCCATCGCCCCGGCTGCGGCGAGCGCGAGGATGCGGTGGCGTTTCCGCCGATTCTTCTTTGGCATGTTCTCCTGCTAGCAGAGTTTGTCGGTTGCGATGCGAATGTAGTCAGCCGTCACCGAATTGACTTCCCCCGCTGACGACGAATCAGGTCCCGCCGTTGGCGGCGAATCAGGTCCCGCCGTTGGCGGCGCCATGGAGCCCGTGTGGGTGTTACGCGCGTCGCTGCGCACCAGCGGCACCACGAAGTCCCACACCCCCTGATAGCTCTGCTTGGCGGCACGCGCCTGACAGACATACGACCCGATGCTCAGCGCCAGCAGATCACTCGACGGCTTCACCCCTGCGGCTTTGAGCGCGTCGAGGTAGTCGCGCTGCTGCCGGGTCAAGATCAGCGCGTTCGACTCCCCGTTCGGTTGCGGCGGTCCCGGCGGCTGCCCACCGGCCTGTCCGTGTCCCGGCGCGCTCTCGGATGTCGGCAGCCCGACGGTGGCCATCATGTCGTCGGCGACGGAGCATCCGGTCAGCAGGGCGGCGGACGAAGCTACC
>JAOPVX010000173.1 GCA_025965975.1 Mycobacterium sp.
ACCAGATGGTCGTGCAGCAGGTTGACCTCGTCGACGTACAGCACGCCACCGTGCGCGCGGGCCAGCAGGCCGGGCGAAAAGGCGTGTTCGCCGTCACGCAGCACTTTCTGCAGGTCCAGCGATCCGACCACGCGGTCCTCCGTCGCGCCGATGGGCAGCTCGACAAGCGACGCGCCGTCCACCGCGGCCAACACGTGGGCAAGGGCGCGCACGGCGGTCGACTTCGCGGTGCCCTTCTCGCCGCGGATCAGCACGCCGCCGATCTCGGGCCGCACCGCACACAGCAAGAGCGCCAGCCGCAGCCGGTCATGGCCGACGATCGCGCTGAACGGGTAGATCCCTGTTGATTTCCGGGTCGTCCCCCTACCGTTCGGGTGGGTGGGGCCCCCGCTCGGGTGGGTGGGGCCCCCGCTTGCGTGGGTGGGCCCCCCGCTTGCGTGGGTGGGCCCCCCGCTTGCGTGGGTGGGCCCCCCGCTTGCGTGGGTGGGCCCCCCGCTTGCGTGGGGAGTGCCCCCAGCGCTCCTGCCCTCCGCAGTCACGGCTGCTCGGTTTCGGCGGGAGAACTCGGCTTTACCATCGGCACGTGCGGGATGCCGTCCTCAAGGAACTCCTCGCCGTCGCGGATGAATCCATGATGGCCGTACATCTCCGCCAGGTACGTCTGCGAGTCGATGTGGCACGGATAGTCGCCGACCTCGGCGAGGGCGGCCTGCAACAGCCGGGTGGTGTGGCCCTGGCCGCGGGCGCTGCGTTTGGTGCACACCCGGCCGATGCGAAAGCCCTTCTGCCCGCCGGGGTGTTCCTCCATCAGGCGCAGCGTCGAGATGACGTCGCCGTCGGGGCCTTCGAGCCAGAAGTGGCGGGTCTCGGCCAGCAGATCACGGCCGTCCAGCTCGGGATATGGGGTGGCCTGCTCGACAACGAACACTTCGACCCGCAGCTTCAGCAGCCCGTAGAGCGTCGCGGCGTCCAGGTCCTTGGCCCAACTGCGGCGCAGCGCGACCGTCATTCGGCAACCTCCGTCAGGTACTCACCGCGGTTGGGAATGTCGGCGCCGGACTCTGCGGGCAACGGTGAGGGCGGCACGCCGTTGGCGGGTTTGTCCAACTTGAGCACCTTCATGCCCCATGACCACACCTCCTCGAACAGTGCCGGCTCGCGTGAAAGCTCGGTGCCAAGCGACGGCATCATTTCCGTGAGCTTGGGCAGCCACGCCTGATAGCGGTCGGAAAAACAGCGTTCCATCACGTCGATCATTGCAGGCACCGCGGTCGACGCACCGGGCGAGGCGCCAAGCAGCCCGGCAATCGTGCCGTCGGAGGCGGACAGCACCGTGGTGCCGAAATCCAGCACGCCACCCTTGCCCTTGGCCCGCCGGATCACCTGCACCCGCTGACCGGCGACGTCGAGGTCCCAATCAGAATCGACTGCGCTGGGCGCGAATTCACGCAGCGCCTGCACCCGTTCGGATTCAGACAGCAGCAGCTGGCCGATCAGGTAGCGCACCATCCGAACCTGGGTGAGCCCGACCTTGACCATCGACGTCAGGTTGTTCGGCCTGACCGACAGCGGAAGATCGGTGAATGCGCCCTGCTTCAAGAACTTCGGCGACCAACTCGTGAACGGTCCGAACAGCAGCCACGACTTGCCATTGATAACACGAATGTCCAAGTGTCCCCCTGCCATCGGCGGCGCGCCCGGCGATGGAATGCCGTACACCTTGGCACGGTGGGCGGCGGTCAAGGCCAGCCTGTCGGTGCGCAGGAACGCCCCGCCGACCGGGAAACCGCCGAATCCCCTGGCCTCGGGGATCCCGGACTTCTGCAGAAGGGGTACGGCACCACCGCCGGCCCCGACGAACACGAACTTCGCGTTCAGCTTCCGCTTGTCGCCGGTGCGCCGGTTCAGGATCGACAGCGTCCAGCTGCTGTCGGATTGCTGGCACAGGTTGCGCACCTCGTGACCGAACAGCGTGGTCATTCCGCGTTGCGCCGTGTAACCGATGAGTTGTCGCGACAGCGCCCCGAAGTCGACGTCGGTGCCGTCCTGCGCCCAGCTCAGCGCGACCGGCTCGCGGAAGTCACGCTTGGCGGCCATCAACGGCAACCGGCGGGCGAACTCGTCGCGGTCGGCGATGAACTCCATCGACGCGAATAGCGGATTGCCGATCAGCGCGTCGTGGCGGCGCTGCAAGTAGTCGACGTTGGCCGCGCCGTGCACGAAACTGACATGCGGGACCGCGTTGAGGAAGCTGCGCACGTCGGGTAGCACGCCGTTCTCGACCGCGTACGCCCAGAACTGCCGCGTCACCTGGAACTGCTCGTTGACCTGAATCGCTTTGCTGATGTCGATCGAGCCGTCGGACCGCTGCGGGGTGTAGTTCAGCTCGCAGAGCCCCGCGTGACCGGTGCCGGCATTGTTCCACGGGTCGCTGCTTTCGGCGGCAGCGCCGTCGAGCCGCTCGATCAGTGTGATCGACCAGTCGGGCTCCACCTGCCGCAACAACGCCCCGAGTGTGGCGCTCATGATGCCTGCGCCCACCAGCACGACGTCGGTCGTGGCTACCTGCGGGTCAGACACCCGATCGTTGGTCCTTCGTGGTCGCTTGTCATGGCTTGGCGGATCTCAGGCTATCCCGCCGTCGTCGGCCTGCGTCGGCCCAGGTCGGCGGCGAAGCGCGGTTAAGGTAGCTGTCGTGACCGAGTGGGAGCCCGACGTGCTGCCTGGTTACTGGCAGCAGACGTTCGGCCTTGGCCCGGATCCCGACGGCGAAGGTGACCTCGTCGCCACGCTGGTGCGCCGCGGCGAGCCCGACCCGACGGCGACCCACGCGGTGCTGGTGGTGCACGGGTTTACCGATTACTTCTTCAACACCGAACTGGCCGACCACTTCGCCGCCCGCGGCTTCGACTTCTACGCCGTGGACATGCACAAGTGCGGGCGGTCATGGCGCAAGGGGCAGACTCCGCACTTCACCACCGACCTGTCCCGCTACGACACCGAACTGGAGCGGGCGCTGGATTTGATGGCGCTGCCGGCTCGGTCTGACGTCGCCGCCGATCCGGCTCGGTCTGACGTCGCCGCCGATGCGGCTCGGTCTGACGTCGCCGCCGATGCGGCTCCTACGACCAACGTGCTCATCTACGGGCATTCCACCGGAGGACTGACCGTCCCGCTGTGGCTGGACCGCATGCGACGCCACGGCGACATCACAAGACGTCGCATCACCGGGCTGGTCCTCAACAGCCCATGGCTGGATCTACAGGGGCCGGCGATTCTGCGCACCGCTCCGACGGGGGCGGCGATCGGCGCGATCTCGCGTATCCGCAAGAAGCGGGTGGTACGCCCGCCGACGGAGGGCGGATACGGCGCCACCCTGCACAAGGAGTACGGCGGCGAGTTCGACTACAACTTGGAGTGGAAGCCGATCGGCGGCTTCCCCGTCACGTTCGGCTGGCTGCACGCCATCCGCCGCGCGCAGATCGAGCTGCACCGCGGGCTGGACGTCGGCGTGCCCAATCTGATCCTGCGGTCGGACCGCAGCGTGCGGGAGGTCAGCGACCCTGACACGATCCAGCGCGGTGACGCGGTGCTGGACGTCAAGCAGATCGCTCGCTGGGCAGGCTGCGTCGGCAACCGCTCCACGATCGTGCCGATCGTGGATGCCAAGCACGACGTGTTCCTCTCGGTGGCGGAGTCCCGGCACGCGGCGTATTGCGAACTGGACAAGTGGCTGGATTCGTATCTGGCCGAAACCTCCGATGCGGCAACTCAATCCGAACGAGGATGATCACCATGACACATTTCGACATCGCGGTCATCGGTACCGGTTCGGGCAACTCGATCCTCGACGAACGCTACGCCGGCAAGCGCGTCGCGATCTGCGAGCAGGGCGTGTTCGGCGGAACATGCCTGAACGTCGGCTGCATACCGACGAAGATGTTTGTCTATGCCGCCGAAGTCGCCCAAAGTGCCGGCGAGTCAGCGCAATACGGGGTCGACGCGCACGTCGACGGGGTGCGGTGGAATGACATCGTCTCGCGGGTGTTCGGTCGCATCGATCCGATCGCGCTGGGCGGCGAGAACTACCGGCGCGCCTCCCCGAACGTGGAGGTGTTCGCCAGCCACACCCGCTTGCGGCCGCCGCTTTCCGACGGCCGCTATGGGCTGCGCACAGATGCCGGCGACGAGTTCACCGCCGACAAGGTCGTGATCGCCGCCGGTTCCCGGGCCGTGGTGCCGGAGGCGATCGCCGAATGCGGCGTGCCGTACCACACCAGCGACACCATCATGCGCATCGCCGATGTGCCGGACCACTTGATCATCGTCGGCGGCGGATTCGTGGCATGCGAGTTCGCCCATATCTTTTCGTCCCTCGGCAGCCGGGTGACACTGATGATCCGGGGCAGCGCCCTGTTGCGCGGCCACGACGACGACATCACCATGCGCTTCACCGACATCGCAGGCAAGAAGTGGGAGATCCGCAGCCACCACGAGGTGGCCGACGCCCGTGCCGTCGGCGAAGGGGTCGAGATACGTTGCGACGACGGCTCGACGTTGCGAGGCGATGCGTTGTTGGTTGCGACGGGCCGGGTGCCCAACGGCGACCTGCTCGACGCCGAGCAGGCCGGCGTGAAAGTCAACGCGCAGGGTCAGGTGGTGGTCGACGAATACCAACGCACTTCGGCGCGTGGCATTTTCGCGCTGGGTGATGTGTCGTCGGATTATCAGCTCAAGCACGTTGCCAACCACGAGGCCCGCGTCGTGCGGCACAACCTATTGCAGGACTGGGACGACACCGACGCGCTGATGCCGTCCAATCATCGATATGTGCCATCGGCGGTGTTCACCGACCCGCAGATCGCCAGCGTCGGGCTCACCGAAAATCAGGCCAGGGCAAAGGGATTCAAGATCAGGGTGAAGATCCAGGACTACAGCGACGTCGCCTACGGATGGGCGATGGAGGACACCACCGGCATCGCGAAGGTCATCGTCGACGACGATACGGGGCTGATCCTCGGCGCGCACATTCTGGGCCGCCAGGCCTCATCGCTGATCCAGCCGCTGATCCAGGCGATGAGCTTCGGACTGCCCGCTCAGGACATGGCGCGTGGCCAGTACTGGATCCACCCCGCACTGCCGGAAGTCATCGAGAACGCGTTGTTGGCGCTGTGCGGCGAGCCGTCATGGCCGCCGTCGCGGCGGCACTGACTTTCTCCCACGTGCAGGACGCGAAATTCACTCGACCGCCGGTGTCCAGCGCTCCTCGACCTTTGCTAAGTGCCAGACCGCCAGCGCGATCAACCAGGCCGCGACGAATATCCCGACAATCATGAAGCCGACGAACTTCAGATCCACCGATCCGATCGCAGCCAGCGGACCCGACTCGATGCCGAGGCGGTCGGCCACCAGGCCGGCGAGCACGATGACGCCGATGACCAGAGCAACGACCACCGAGAGCACCGTGACGGTCAGGTTGTAGTACACCTTTCGAACCGGGTTGAGAAACGCCCAGCCGTAGGCCCGCGACATGAAGATGCCGTCGAGCGCATCGAACAGGCTCATCCCGGCCGCGAACAGCACCGGCAGTACCAGGATGGCGTACCAGGGCAGCGTGAATGCCGCCGTTCCCGCGGCCAGCACCAGCAGCGACACCTGCGTGGCCGTGTCGAAACCCAGGCCCATCAGCAGTCCGACCGGGTAGAGGTGCCAGGGCTTGCTCACCCGGCGCATCACCTTGGCCAGTAGCCGCGCCAGGAAGCCGCGCTGCTGCAGCTGCCGTTCGAGTTCGGCGTCGTCGAAGTCGCCACTGCGCATCCGGCGGAACACCTTGGCGATGCCGACCGCGGCGAACAGGTTCGTCAGCCCGATCAGGATGAGGAAGGTACCCGCGACGACGGAGCCCACCAGCCCGAGCGTGGCCAACAGCTGCGAGCCCTCGTCCTGCACCGGGCCAACGACCGCACGCACGCCGAGCGCCAGCAGGAAAGCCAGCCCGAACACGACGCTGGAATGGCCAAGCGAGAACCAGAAGCCGGCGGACAGCGAGCGTGTGCCCTCCCCGACCAGCTTTCGCGTGGTGTTGTCGATTACGGCGATATGGTCGGCGTCGAAGGCGTGTCGCACTCCGAGCAGGTAGGCGGTCACACCCAGTCCGACGCCGAACACGCCCGCCGATCCGAGCGTGATGTGCTGCGGCGCCACCCCACCCACCAGCACGCCCCAGCCGAACAGGTGCAGTACGAGGACGACGCCGCCGATCGCGGCGATCGTCGTCCAATCGGTTCGGTCGAATCGGGTGGACTGCGCGGCTTTGGACTGCGCGGTTTTGGCCGGCGTGGCGACGCTCACCGGCCGAGCCTATGTCCGGGCCTGTTCATCTGTCTAGTTGTTCAGATGAACATGCGGACTCGGCGGTGCCGCCAGTCCAACGAGCTATGGGCGGATTCTCTCATTTGTCGGGTCATAGAGCGGTTTCAGCGATACCGAGGCCGGACACAGCTGTCCGCCGACGTTGACCCCGTAGCTGCCTGCGTTGACCCAGTCGGCGTTGATGACGGCATTGTCCGAAGCACGCACGTAGGCCAGCCCGACGCATGAGCCGGTCGTTTGACCCCACGCCGCCGAGGTCACCTGCCCGGCGACGCCGCCGTCGCGCAGGATCAGCTCGCCTCCCCACAGCATCGCATCTGGAGCATCGACGCTGAACCCGACGAGCTTGCGGCGCGGTCCTTCCGCCCTGGCCTTCTCGACGGCTTCGCGGCCGAGGAACGCGATGTCGGTTTTCAGCTTGCACGCGAACAGCAGCCCGGCTTCGACGGGGCTGTCGCTGGGGCTCAGCTCCCGGCCGAATGCACGGTAGCCCTTCTCCAGCCGCAGCGACTCGATCGCGTAGTAGCCGCCGCGGCCGACACCGAACTGAGCGCCCGCTTCCATCAAGTCCCTGTAGACGCCGACGGCGAACTCGGCGGGAACGTAGAGCTCCCAACCCAATTCGCCGACATACGTGATTCGGGTGGCGCGCACGGTCGCATAACCCAGTGAAATCTGCTGGCTTGTGGCGAATGGGAACCCTTCGTCGGACAGGTTTGCCGACGTCAGAACCGACAGTAGATCGCGAGACTTTGGCCCCATCACCCCGAACACCGCGTAGGCCGATGTCACGTCGACGAGTGCAGCGCCCGCTGCACCAGGCAGGTTCTTGCGGATATGGTCCTTGTCGCGCTCGGTGGTGGCCGCGCTGCTGATGATCAGGAATTCCTCTTCTCCGATGCGGGTAACGGTCACATCGGACTCGTAGGTGCCCCGCTCATTGAGCATCCCGGTGTATACCGACGTGCCGACCTCGATGCCGACGTCGGCGGTGCACAGCCACTGCAGACCCGTCTCGGCGGCGGGACCGACGAGCAGGTATTTGGAGAACGAGGTTTGGTCGAAGACGGTGACGCCTTCGCGGGTGTTGCTCTGCTCGGCCGCCGACCAGCCCAGCCAGTTGGGCTTGCCCCACGTGTATTCGATGGTCGGTTCCGCCCCGTCGGGTGCGAAGAAGTTGGCCCGCTCCCAACCCATCTTGCTGCCGAAGTTGGCGCCCGCGGCCTCAAGCAGGTGGTGCACCGGCGAGCGTCGGAATGGCCGGGCGGTCTCCATTTCCCGGTTCGGCCAGGGTATTTCGTAATGCAAGCCGAGCACCTCGGCGACCCGGTCGTGCAACCATCGGTCGTTGCCGTTGAACGGCGCAAACCGCCGGATGTCCACTCCGGTCAGGTCGCCACTCGGCGCGCCGTTGACGATCCACTCCGCAAGCGCACGCCCGGCTCCTCCGGCGGTGGCGATCCCGACCGAGTTGAATCCGGCGCCGACGAAGAAGTTCGCGACCTCGGGCGCCTCGCCAAGGATGAATTGGTTGTCGGGGGTGAAGCTTTCCGGGCCGTTGTAGAACTTCTTGATGCCCGTCACCTCGAGCGCGGGGATGCGTAGCAACGCGCTGTTCATCAGGACCTCGAAGTGCTCCCAATCCTCGTCCAGCAGTTGGAATTCGAACGGATAGGGGATCGCGTCGGGCGCCACCCACGGTTTGGCTTCTGGCTCGAAGCCCCCGATGACCAGGCCGCCGACCTCTTCCTTGAAGTAGGTGTAGCCGTCGGGGTCACGCAGGATCGGTAGGTCCGGATGCACGCCCGCGATCTGCTCGCTGACAACGTAGAAGTGTTCGGCGGAGTGCAGCGCAACATTGACCCCGGCCATCGCGCCGACCTGTTTGGCCCATTGGCCCGCGCAGTTGACAACGATCTCGGCCTCGATGTCGCCGACGTCGGTGCGCACGCCGCAGACCCGGCGGTCCTGTATGAGAACATCTGTGACCCTGACCTTTTCCATGACACGCGTGCCGCGCATCCTTGCCCCTTTGGCGAGTGCGAACGTCAGGTCGGTCGGGTTGGCCTTGCCGTCGCCGGGCAGCCAGATCGCGCCGACAAGATCGTCGACGCGCATCACCGGGTAATGCTCGAGCGCCTGCTCGCCGGTGAGCAGTTCGCACTCCATGTCGAACGCCGCGGCGTTGGCTGCGGTGCGGCGCAGCTGGATCATGCGGTCCTCGGTGCGCGCGACCGTCACTCCCCCGCACTGCTTGTAGCCCGCGGACAGGCCGGTCTCGCGTTCGAGCTCGGCGTACAACCGCGTCGAGTACTGCACAAGGCGGGTGGCGCCCTCGGAGGCCCGCAGCTGTCCGACTAGCCCGGCGGCGTGCCAGGTTGTGCCGCAGGAGAGTTGGCCCTGTTCGAGGAGCACAACGTCGGTGAAGCCGAGCTTGGTCAGGTGGTAGGCGACGCTGGTGCCGATGACGCCGCCGCCGATGATGACGACGTGGGCGCGATCAGGAAGCGAGGTGGTGGCCATGAATGTGTCAGACGTCCTTTGTCAGTCGGCGGCGTGTACGTCGTCGAGCAGCCGGGCCAGGCGCGGGCCCTTGAATTCGGCGACGGCGGCCTCGTAACGTTCCATCGCCCAGGCCCAGAAGTCGAACTCCAGTGCGCTGGATGCGCTTTGGATGCACCCCCATAGCGTCCACCCGTACTTTGCGACGATGCCCTGCAGGTGGGCGCGGGCGATCTTGTGCCGCAGCCGGCGGCCGTAGTAGCTCGTGACGAGCTCCCCCAGCTGCTCGGTGGACAGACCACACTCGCTCCAGATGTTGCCGAGCTCGAAACACGGATCGTTGTTGCCGGAGTACTCGTAGTCGATCAGCCACACCCGCTCGCCGTCTTCGATGAAGTTGCCCGCCAGCAGGTCGTTGTTGCACGGGACGGTGGTCCGATCGGTGCCGGTCAACGCGTCCTGGATCTGGCCGAACGTCTCGGCGTATTCCAGGTAGTCGTGCGGGATCTTGAAACCGTGGTCTCCAACGGTTTTCAGGTAGCTGGGTTGACGCTCGAACATGTCGAACCGGCCGCGGAACCGGGGGCCGCCGTGTAAGGCCCGGCATCCCGCGGCGACCTTGACCACCACCTCAGGACGTTGAAAGTCATCGTTGCACAGCGTCTTTCCGTTGAGGTAGCCCAGCAGCAGGATGCCGAGGTCGGGACGGTAGTCGATGACAGGCGCGCCGACTCCTGCTAGCTGGGCGGCTCTGGTGTTGTAAAGCTCCGCGTCTCGGTCGATACCGAGAAGGTTGCGGCTGGTGTCGGCACAACGCGCGACGTAGACCCCATCGGGGGTGGTGACCTTGACGTTTCGATTGGTCAGGCCGCCGGAGAGTTCCTCCAGCTGGCGCGGCCTGCCTGCGAGCGCGGGGATCTCCTCGAGCACCTCGTTGAGCTGGGCGTCGGTGAGCTGTAACGGCATACGGTGTTCCTCGGCGGGCAGGCGTGGTTGCGTTCACTGTAAACCGTCACCCGCTAAAGGTCTAGACTATTGGCCGTGCCGTCAGCGACCGATGTGATCGAAACATGGTTACTCGGCGAGCGGCCCGCCGTCGTGTTCGACTTCAACGGCACCCTCTCCGACGACGAGCACATCCTGTTCGACATCTTCAGCGAGCTGTTCGGCGCCCACCTCGGCTGGGCGATGACCGCCAACGACTACCGCGACGAGCTGCTCGGCCGCAGCGACCGCGAGATCATCGAGCGCGCGGTGACACGTCACGGGCGCGCCACACTGGGCGAGGTCACCGAACTGATGCGCTTGCGCCATGGCCTCTACAAGAGGCGCGTCGCCGCCCACAATCCGATCGGGTCCTCCGCCGCGCAGTTGGTGAAACTCTTAGCGGACAACCAGATTCCCGTCGGCATCGTCACCGGGGCCCAGCGTGAAGACGTGTTGGCGGTCCTTCACGACAGCCCCACAGGTGAGTTGGTGAGCGTCCTGATCGCCGAGGAAGACGTCAGCAATCCTAAACCGCACCCCGAAGGCTACCTCGCCGCAGCGCGGATGCTCGACCGCCAGCCCAACGATGTGCTGGTCTTCGAAGACTCGGTGCCGGGTGTGCGGGCCGCACTGGCCGCAGGCATGCACTGCATCGCGGTCGGCGGAGTCGAGCCCGGCCGGGACCTGAGGGCCGCGGCCCCTGCGATCGTGGCCGAGTTATCGGCCGAACTCGTTGCAGATCCGCTCAGCCGCTGGCGTCGCGGACCGGGGAACCAGAATCGACACGTGACTTGATCCGGATCCGTGCGCGGTCCGAGCGGTGGTAGTCGCGGGAGAATTCGACCGCGACGCCATCGGAGGTGTAGGACGTCCTGGCGATCAGCAACAACGGGCTTCCTGGTTCGATACCGAGGATTTCGGCCTGCAGTTGATTTGCCTGCGTCGCCTCGAGTTCCTCATCGGCAGAGAACGGGGCAGCCCCGTATTCGCGCATCACCGCATACAACGAGCCGGTCAGGTCGGCCGACAGCAGCCGGGGGAAAATCGCGGCTGGCAGATACGCGTCCTCGAGCACGATCGGTTCTCCGTTGGCCGACCGGGCCCGCAGGATCTGATGGACCTGCGCGCCGCGGTTGAGGCCAAGGGCCTGCCGAACGTCGGCGGTCGGGCGGTGAGTCGTGGCACGCAACACCTGCGCCCCCGCGTCCACGTGGATCCGGCGCATCTGCTCGGTGAACCCGGGCAGGCTGGCATGGTCGAACTCGAACCGCGGAGCCGCGACGAAGTTGCCGCCGAAGCGGCCCCTGCGGCGATCGATGAGGCCCTTGGCCTCGATCGCACTCAGCGCCTGCCGCAATGTCATCCGGCTGACCCGCAACGCGTTGGCGATCTCCACCTCGGACGGCAACTTGTCGCCGGGCGCCAACCTGCCGGACGCGATCAACCGTTCGAGCCAATTACCAATGCGCATATGGGCGGGCAGCTCACCTGCGCCGGCCAGGTCTGGGCGGTCCGCAAGCAGCGGATCGTCCATCGTCAACACGCGCACACTGGGAGCTTAAGCCGCTGCCACCGGGAAAAGTCCTTAGCTGTGCCTGGCGCCGATCCAGTGCAGCAGGTCGTGCACGATTTCGTCTTCGAGCCGGTAGCTGACGGCCCGGCCCACCCGCGTAGAACTGACCCAGCCCTGCTGCCTCAGCACGCGCAGCGCCTGGGAGACCGCGTTCTCCGATCGGCCGAGCACCGCCGCAAGGTCGCCGACGCAAGTGCCGGGCGCGCGGTGCAGTACGAGCAGTATCTCCAGTCGGTTGGGGTCGGAGAGCAGGTCGAAACGCTGGGTCCAGCCGCTGGTGTCGACGTCGGCCAACGCCTTTGTCGCCCGCTTCACCTGCATCTGGTTGCCAGGCTGCTCCACAGTTCGAATCTAATCCAGGAACCCGTGCAACAGGGCCGCGGATCCCGCGACGTGTGCCCGCATTGCCGCTGCGGCACCCTCACCGTCGGCGGCGAGGATCGCCACGACGATCGCCTCGTGCTGCTCGTCGGAGTGGGCGATATTGCGCGGCAGCAGGGGAATCTGGTCGAGCAACGCGTTGACCCGCATCCGGTTCTCGGCCACCAGAGGTACCAGCGACGGCGAGCCCGCCGCCTCCGCGATCGCCAGGTGCAGCCGCGAGTCCAGCCGCCGGTAGTCGTCGGGGGCAGCGCCGCGGACATCGGCCAGCCGCGACCACAGCACTTCCCGCTCCGCCGCGGTCAGCGTGCGGTTCGCCGCCATCCGAGCAGCCCCGACCTCAAGGATCTCGCGCAGACGCAGCGCATCGTCGATCTCCGCACGGGGCACACCCGCGCGGTCGTCCGTGTGTCTCGGTAGCTCGTCGGCCAGAAACGTGCCGCCGTAACGACCGCGACGCGATACCAGATATCCGGCGTCGGACAGCGACTTGATGGCCTCGCGAACGGTGTCGCGGCTCACCCCGAGCCGGGCCGCGAGTTCGCGCTCGGGCGGAAGGGATTCACCCGGCGCCAGCACGCCAAGCCGGATGGTCTGCAGCAGCCGTTCGACGGTGTCTTCGAACGGGTTCCCTGGCCGCACCGGGCGCAGCAGCGCATCGCTCGCGCGCGGGACGGCCGGGTCTGCCGACATGGTCATCTACAGCGGATGTTCATAGAGGGGTTACGTAGTGGCCGCTGATGCCGCCGTCGACGAGGAAGGTGGCGCCGGTGATGAACGATGCGTCGTCGCTGGCCAGGAACGCCACCGCGGCGGCCAGTTCGTCCGGCTCGGCGAACCGGCCCATCGGGACGTGCACCAGCCGCCGCGCCGCCCGCTCGGGATCCTTGGCGAACAGCTCCTGCAACAGCGGGGTGTTTACCGGTCCTGGGCACAGCGCATTGACGCGAATCCCGCTGCGCGCGTACTGGATCCCGAGTTCGCGCGACATCGCCAACACCCCGCCCTTGGACGCCGTGTAGGAGATCTGCGATGTCGCCGAGCCCATCACCGCGACGAACGAGGCGGTGTTGATGATCGAGCCTTTCTTGGCAGGCACCATGTGGCGCAGCGCCGCCCGACAGGACAGGTAAACCGACTTGAGGTTGATGTCTTGCACCTTCTGCCATGCGGGCAGTTCGGTGGTCTCGATCACGTCATCGTCGGGCGGCGAGATGCCTGCGTTGTTGAACGCGA
>JAOPVX010000205.1 GCA_025965975.1 Mycobacterium sp.
ACGCCGCCGCGTCGTGCCGCAAACCGCGCCGAGCAAGTGGGGCGGCAAAACCGTCCACTGGGCGGACCTGTACTGCGGTCCGATCACCTTCCAGATCCGCGACCAACTCGGCCTGCGCAGGGCGCTGGCTCTGTTGACACGCATACACAAGACCGCGGTCGCCGTCTGCATTAGCGCCCACCATGTTTGATGGAGCCCAATCCGCACAGGTCAGGAAGCCGAGGACGGCGTTCGCAACGGAGCCGCCCCGGGGTCCACCGGAGGACGCCTCTCGTCGATCTCGACCGCCGGACGGATGTCCTTACTTTGGGCCGAGCCGATGGGGCTGGACCAGCCAGCCGGCAAGGGCGACTCTGCACTCATACCGACGGTTTGATTCGCGCTCGATGCCGCCAGCGTCTGGGTATCTGTGCTGGTCAGATCTAGGCTGGTAGATATGCGGACCGCTTACCATGAGCAACTATCTGCTCTGACCCACCCAATCGAGGCACCAATGATGTCCGACAAATCACCGCGTAAGTCCATGTCGAAGAAGTCCGGAAAGTCGCTCAAGGAAAAGCGAGCCGATAAGAAGGCGAAGTCGAGCGAACACACTGTCATCGAGACCGCGTTCCATGCCAAGAAACGCTGACGCTCGGCCTCTCACTCTCGGCGTCGTGGCGCATTCTCGCAAGGAGAACGAACGACGGCTTCCGATCCATCCGATGCATTTCCAGCGAATCGACGCCGACCTTCGGGAACACATCTACCTGGAGAACGGGTACGGCGAGTCGTTCGGCGTGACCGACGAGCAGTTGGCGCCGTACGTGGGTGGGCTGCTGCCCCGGGACGGGCTGCTCGGCGACTGCGACGTCATCGTGCTGCCGAAGCTTCAGCCCAGTGATCTTGCGGAGATGCGGGAAGGTCAGATCGTGTGGGGCTGGCCGCATTGCGTCCAGGGTGCCGAGGTCACCCAGCTGGCCATCGACCGGCGGCTGACCCTGATCGCGTTCGAGGCGATGAACCACTGGGCCCGTGACGGTGGCTTTTTGCTGCACGTCTTTCACAAGAACAGCGAACTCGCGGGCTACTGCTCGGTGCTGCACGCGCTCGAGCTGATCGGGACGACCGGCATCTACGGTCGTCGGCTGCGCGCGGCGGTCATCGGCTTCGGTGCGACCGCCCGGGGAGCGGTGACGGCGCTCAACGCGCACGGTGTCGGCGACGTTCGGGTACTCACCAACCGCATGGTTGCTGCCGTCGGCTCACCGATTCACTCGGTGCAGATCGTGCACCTGGACCACGATTCCGACGACCCCAATCTCACCTGCGCGGTCACCAACGACGGCCGAGTGGCGCTGGCGCCGTTCCTGGCCGAGAACGACATCGTCGTCAACTGCGTGCTGCAGGACACCGACGCTCCGTTGACCTTCCTCACCGAGCAGGACCTCGGCGCCTTCCTGCCGGGAAGTCTCATCGTCGACGTGTCCTGCGACGAGGGGATGGGCTTCAGTTGGGCCCGCCCAACCTCGTTCACCGCTCCGAGCTTCGTGGTCGGTGACAACGTGCACTACTACGCCGTCGACCACAGCCCGTCGTATCTGTGGAACTCGGCCACCTGGGAGATCAGCGAGGCTCTGCTGCCGCACCTGCGGACGGTGCTCGCAGGCCGCGCCGCGTGGGAGGCCGATCCGACGATCGGGCGGGCGATCGAGATCCGCGACGGCGAGATCCTGAACCCGAACGTGCTGTCCTTCCAACATCGCGGCGACGTGTATCCGCACGCGGTCGTGTCGAGCGGGATCCTGCACTAGCTCGGCTAGAACCGGCGAAGCCGGGTTTTGAGTCAAGTTTGGTGTGCTGTGGTCGGGTTGATGGTGTCATGCGGCGAGACCTGTTGTGCGGGTGAGGTTGTCGAGCGCGGTCTGGTATGCGTGGGAGGCTGTCCGTAGCGGTGGGGAGGCGATCTGATCGGTGAGCCGGGCCGGGCCGGTGCGGAGGAATCGGTCGTGGACGGCGGACAGGTATATCGCGGCGTGCAGGCCGTGGTCGGTGATCTTGTTTCGGTGGGTGTGCGGGATGCGGGCGATGAGGCCGCGGGCGCGGAGGCGGTGCAGGTCATAGGTCATAGGTGACCGTGTCGGGTGGTGCTGCCCGCAGTTCGGCGATCAATGGGCGGAGATCTTTGTTGGCGAAGCCGTTGGGTTGGAGCCGAAACAGCGGCAGCGCGGTGAGCAGGGCATGGCTGCGCCGCTCACCCCGGGCGCAGGCCTCGGATGCGGGTGCCGGTCGCGGTGGTGACGGGTGCGGTGACGGTGTGCAGGGATCGGGCCCCGGTGATCAGGTCGTGGCCGATTCGTTGGACGCCGAGCAGGCGCCGGTTGGCGGTGTCGCCGATCTCCCGCAGCGCGGGCAGATTCGTCGGTCGTTTCCCAATCCCCAAATCGTTGGTGTCGGTGATGATGGTCTCGGTGCGCGGGGCATTCCCTTACTGCTTGATCGTGGTGTGTTTGTCGTCCACGTGCAGGCTCGGGGTGACCCCGGCGGTGATCACCCTGGTCCGGGAACCGTCCCGGTGTCGCGCGAGGGCCGCGGCGGATCGGACGGGGGTCGAAGACGAGACCGACCTGATCGGGGCGGCCGATGTCGAGTTTGTCGCGGATGACCTGCTCGAGGAAGATCAGACCCGAGATCGGTGTGTCGAGCATCTGGGTCCAGGGAGAACTCGGCCCGCCGGATCGACAGGTCGTGGCGGTGGCCAGCGGCCCGATCGGCCGCGGTGAACGGATGCGGGGAGTCGGGCTTCCGTTTGCGGTCGACCGTGCGGAGGGGGACAGTACACAGATTGAGAAGTCGCCAACCCGCGAGATCCGATCTGCCATCGCATGGCCGATTTCGACGTGCGCGGAGAGCACCAGGATGCCGATGTCGGACAGCTCCTCGTGATCACTCGGGCGGTGTCGAGCCCCTCGGTGGTTCTGGTCGGCGGTATCCGGATGTCGACCACCAGTTCGGGCCTCTTCTCGCGCGCCAGCGAAACAAGGTCTGTAACCGTTGCGACCTGCAACCCTGGTGAGCGGATTTCCAGCTGGCAGGCATGCCGGTTCTGCGGCTGGCGGCAAGCCGCGATGGGCGTTAGCGGTGACGACATTTGCTCCCCGCAACGCAAATCTGTAAACCATGGACCCCGCCAGCGCCGGGTACGGCTGGCGGGCCTAGCGCGGCGTCGCGTCGCGAGTAGTCGCCATCGCCCTCAAAGAGGTGTAAGAGCGGCGGCGTTACAACCAGAGAGGCATGAACATGTGCCGTTTGATCGGCTTCGCATCACCGGTGCCCACCACCCTGACCGAGCAGATCGGCAAGGACGAAGTCGCCCGGTTCGGCGACATGTCAGCCCTGCACGCCGATGGCTGGGGGACTGCCTGGCTCCGGCCGGAGGCGGCGCATCCGCAACGACTGCAGCCGGAGGGATACCGCAGCATCGAACGTGCCCCCCGCGATCCGCGCTTCGCCGAACTGGCCGAACGCACACCCACCGTGGCGCAGCTGGTGCATCTTCGCTGGGCGACCGAGGGGCTCGCGGTGTCGTTGGCGAACACCCATCCGTTCTCGCAGGACGGAATCACCCTGGCGCACAACGGGTCCATTTCGCCACGACCGGTGCTGGACTCGCTGCTTTCCCCGGCTGCGAGAGCGTCGCTGCACGGGACCACGGACAGTGAGCGCGACCTCGCGCTCATCAGACAGGAACTGCACACCGGTCCCGACCTACCCACCGCGGTGGGGCGGGCGATGTCCACACTGCGCGGGAGCTTCCCGCACGCCAGCCTCAATGCCCTGATCTTGACCGAGAACACCTTCATCGCGGTGCATGCCAGCGCGACCAGCGCGGCGCCAGTCGAGGACATGTTGGTCAGCGGGATCGGGCACGATGATCTCCCGCTGGATCACATCGACCGCTACTTCCTGATGCGGTGGCGGCGCGGGGTCGGCGGCGCAGTCGTGTTTTCTTCGTCCGGACTGCTCGAGGACGGCTGGGAGGAGTTGCCGGACGAGTCGATCGCGGTCGTCGACTTGGCCGACATGGAGGTGTCCATCCGGGAACTGGTGCCAGGACCGAGGCCGTGAACTCGGGTCGTCGAGCGTCGAGGAAGACTCCGCCGAAGAAGACTCCGCCGGCTGCAGACCGAACGGTTGCCGAGACAGTCGACCGGCGACTGAACGAACCGGCAGAGCGGCGAGCCGCGGGCACGTTGCTCGCCGATTACCCGAGCGCCGGTCTCGGAACGGTGGCCGATCTTGCCCAGCGAGCCGAGGTTAGCCCGCCATCGGGTGATGCGGTTCGCCCAGGGTCTCGGATACGACGGATTCACCGCCGTCCCAAGCGCGCTGCGGGAGGAGCTGACGCAGCGGTCGAAGGGGGCCGCTGGAACGTGTCCGCTGGGACATCGAGCACGGATCGAATTCTGAGCTGCTGCTTCGACGTGCCAGGCAGGTTTCCGACTTGGCCCTTGAGCATCGGAACTGTGTAGCGGCCGTTGCGGGCGCCGGGCGTGTTACTCGCATAGCCGTACAACGCTTTCAACGATGCGGCCGGGCTTTTTCGGTCGGTTGCCCCATCGAACAGCTTCGTAATGTTGGCGCCGAGGTCCTTCTTTCCGCCCAACACGCGCGACACCTTCAACAGCCCATGGAGACTCACGCACTGCCTTTTCGTGGTCTGTTGGTCGATCTCGCAGCATTCCAAGCGCCCGCAGGGTATTCCTTGACTGCATCGAATTTCCCCACCAGGTTAGGTAGTGCTTCATCTTCGACACCGGAAACTTCCAGCTCCGTGCCCTCGGGCTCGTAGACATAGATCTCGAAGCGTCGGCTGGAGACTTCGATCGCCTCGTACGCGGCCGCGCTCGCCCACGAGTCCTTCACCCCACCACTGGACGACACCACGGCAGCCGGACTCCGCAGACCCCACCGCCTGCCACCCCCACACAAGGGACTCCTCGGCAGCCGGAACAGCTGCACCGTCCTGTCCGGCCGCCGCCACACGCACGCGGATTGCGGATTGCGGAGACATGGGCAGGAGTGAGCGTCGGAGCCGCGGAGTTTTACTCGTCCTGCTGATCGTTGTCCTCGTCAACGAAGACGCCACCCAGACCTCGTTCCTCGGCCTCGACTTCACGATGCCGAAAGGGGTTGCGAAGCTGTTCTCGGCGGCCGCAGGCGTGCTTGTCATGGCACTGATCGGTGGCGTGCGAAACCATCGGATCGGGCCGACATTCGACAAACGCCGACGCTAGGACGTCGGGCCCACCGCCTCACCGGGCACAGGTGCGAAGGCCAGGCTCGGTCGGTCGGGCTCAGGGCAGTCCACTCTTCACCGCAACTTTCGGGCTCTCCCGCCATATCGGCGGAGAAAAGACGTCGGCACCGCTGCTGGACGGGGCGGCCCTGCCGACCAGGAGGGTGCTCTGCGCGGCCATCGCGATCACATCGCTCACATGGTTGCGTATGCGCAAAGCGCGGCGTTGCCGGCTCGCTCCGTTACCACAGCCGACGACCTCGGTCAGCATCGCCACAGCCGCGCGGT
>JAOPVX010000222.1 GCA_025965975.1 Mycobacterium sp.
GATGTGGATGGTGACCGTGACGAGCGCGAGGGCGGTGACAATGCCGGGAAGCGAGCTGGTGACGTAGTTGGCGCCCTCCACGGTTCGGGCCAACACACCGCTGGACCGCACGGCGACCCACGCGACGGGGAACGCCAGCATCGTGGTCAGCAGGGCCGCGAGCGCGGCCAGCCCGATGGTTTGGCCAAGCGCGGTGCCGATGTCGCCGGGCACCCACACCTCGACGCCTCCGATCCACAGCCAGCGCATGATCGTCCACACCGGCACGCCGAGCGCCAGCACGGTCAGCGCGAACAGACTCGTCTGCGCGGGTATTGTGTTGCGGCCCAGGCAGACTGAGGTAGCGGCGCGTGGTGCGCCTGCGCCGATGCGAGCCAACCTGGCGCTTCCGCGGGCCATCGCCTCGGCCACCAGCAGCACCAGGCAGAGCAGAACCAGTACGCCGGCGAGCATGCTGCCCGCCGCCCCGTCGAAGGTGACCTGGAACTGCTGGAAGATCGCGACGGTGAAGGTGTCGAACCGCAGCATCGCGAACGCGCCGAACTCGGCGAGTAGGTGGACGCCGATCAGCAGGCTACCGCCGAGGATGGCCAGCCGCAGCTGCGGCAGCACCACCCGAAAGAACACGCCGACCGAGTCGGAACCCAGCGCACGGGCCGACTCCTCGACGGCGGGATCGAGCCGGCGCAGCGTCGCGGCCACCGGCAGGTACATGAACGGGAAGTAGGACAGCGTCGACACCAACACACCGGCCGACAGCCCGTGCATCGACGGGATCACGCCGACCCATGCGTAGCTGTTGACGAATGCAGGGACCGCGAGGGGCGCGACGAACAACGGACGCCAGAACGCCCGCCCTGGCAGATCGGTCCGCTCCACCAGCCAGGCGACACCGACACCGATGACCACACACAGCGGCACCGTCAGCACGACCAGGGCTGCGGTGTTGAACAGCAATTCGCCGACCCTGGGCCGGACCACGAGGTGGTAGGCCCTCGTCCACCCGATCGACACCGCGGCCCACGCGACGTATCCGAGAGGAATCAAAGTGGCCGCCACCAGGATCGCGACCGTGGCAGTGACCAGCGGGCCGGGTCGGGAGGCCGCCTCAGGCCGCGAGACCGGCGCCGTCGGGCGCGAAACCGGGGGAGCGACCACCTATAACAACCCAGCCTTTGTCATCAGGTCCGACACTTTCTGCGCGTCCAGCGGGGAAGGATCCACGATGGGAGCCTGCAATTCGGTCAGCGGGACGAGGGCGGGGTTCGCGGGCACCCCGCTGGCCACCGGGTACTCGAACGAATCGCCCTTCTCCAGCACTTCCTGTCCGGCCTTGCCGGTGATGAACCGCAGGAACTGCTGCCCCTGCTGCGGCTTCTTGCTTGACTTGAGCACGCCGCCGCCGGAGAGGCTCACGAAGGCGCCGGGATCTTGGTTGCGGAAGTAGTACAGCGCCGTATTGCCGCTCATCTCTTTGGTTTTCGCCTGATCGCGGAACCAGTAGTAGTGATAGATCACGCCGCCGTCGACCTCGCCGGCGTTAACCGCCTTGAGCGTGGCGATGTTGTCGCTGTAGCCGACCGCGTTGGCCTTCATCCCTGCCAGCCATTGCGCCGTGGCGGCCTCGCCTTTCATCTGCAGCAGCGCAGCCACGATGGCCAGGAAGTCTGCGTTGGTCGGCGGTGCGCCCCAGCGGCCCTTCCATGCGGGCTGCTGCAGATCCAACAGCGACTTCGGCAGTTGACCGGGTTGCAGCTTGGCCTTGTTGTAGACGAACACCGTGGTGCGCGCGGCGACGCCGGTCCACTTACCGCTGGCCGGACGGTATTGCGACGGAACCTGATTGATCGTCTCGGCGTCGGGATCGGCGAACAGCCCGGCGCGCTCGACGGCGGCCATGGCCGGAGAATTCTCGGTCAAGAAGACATCGGCCGGCGACGCATCGCCCTCCACTATCAGCTGGTTGCCGAGTTCGGTGTCCCCGCCCTGCCGGTAGGTCACCTTGATCCCGGTCTCCTTGGTGAACGCGTCGATCCATTCCTTGGTCAGCGACTCATGCTGGGCGTTGTAGATCAGCAGCTCGTCGTTGCCGGGACTCGAGCATGCGGTTGCGCCAAGGACGACGGCGAGGACTGACACCACAATGTCCAATCGGCCCGCGACTAATCGGCCCGCGATCCGGCTCCAACGTCGTCGCATCCAGCCAAGTCCTTCCGTCGTCACGCTTTTAGCTGAGCATTACCTAAATGAACCTACCCTTCGCTGATCTCTAAGCTGTTGGGGTGCCGGAATCCGCTTCGCATTCGGTTGCGCTAGGCCTGCTGGCGCACCTGCGGCGGGCCCGTGACCACGTCGACCACAACTACCGGGAGCCGCTCGTCCTCGATGGGCTCGCTCGGGTGGCAGGCGTGTCGAAGTACCACTTCGCCCGCAGTTTCGAGGCCGCATATGGCGAGACGCCCATGCGGTATCTCACCCGTCGGCGCATCGAGCGGGCACAGGATCTGCTGCGGGTCGCCAACCTGACGGTCACCGAGGTGTGCATGGCGGTCGGGTTCGCAAGCCTCGGATCGTTCTCCGCGAGGTTCCGCCAGTTGGTAGGGGAGAGCCCGACGGCTTATCGGGACCGGTGGGCGACGCGCGGCGGCCCACATGTGCCGGGGTGCTTTCTATTCATGCGCGGCGTGCTCAATCACGCCGAGACGGCCGGAGTTCCGCAATCTGAGAGAAGCGACGGGCTGCGGCCCGCCGTTAGCGTTTCGCCATGATCACCTGCGTATCGCTCGTCACCGTGTACTGCCTGGACCAAACCGCAACCCGCGACTTCTATGTCGACGTACTCGGCTTCGAGCCCGGCACCGACATCACGATGGGCGAGGGCTTCCGTTGGGTCACGGTCAAACACCCCAACCAGCCGGAATTGCAGATCACCCTGATGACCCCCGGGCCGCCCTTGGATCCTGAGGCCGCCGATTTCATCCGCCGCCAACTGGAGAAAGGCGGCATGGGCGGGCTGGGTCTGTCGGTCGACGATTGCCACAAGACGTTCGAGGAGCTCTCGGCGAAAGGTGTGACATTCCTGCAGGAGCCGTCCGACCGGCCGTACGGCGTGGAGGCGGTGATGCGCGATAACGCCGGCAACTGGCTGGTGCTGGTGGAGCCAAGGGAGTTCACTCCCGACGACTTCAAGTAGTTCTGACGAGACGGTCGAACCGGCTTGATCTTGAAGTGCTGGGGGTACATATGCACTCATGACCATGTCAGCTACCGCCGTGCGCCGCGGCCTGTTCGGCGCCCTTGCCACTTGCGCCCTCGGGGGCGTCGCCGCCGCGACAATCGCGATTCCGACCGCGGGCGCCCAGCCCGGGTGCACGGCGAGTGACTTCTCCCACGTGGCCAGCGGGGTGCTCGCCTCGGCGGGGGGGTGGCTTGACGCCCATCCGGAAGCCAACGACGTGCTGACCGCGGCAGGCATGCAGGGAGCAGGCGCCGAGACGTCGGTTCGGGACTACTTCGTCGGCCGTCCGCAGGAGTATCAAGAGCTACGAGCCATCGCGGCGCCGCTGATCGACTTGCAGCATGGCTGCAACGCGGCGATCCAGCCGATGCAGATCGCTGCGCTGTACCAGGCGCTCTCAACCAGCGGCAGGTAATGCCGACATCCCGCTCGTGCGGGTTGTGGATGAATTCGTGACTGGGGATAACTGCCGATAGCGTCGCCCGGTTGTCGGTGCGGGCCCGGATGTTGTCCCCATGACTACGTTGACCCGTGCCGAGATCGGCGCACTCGGTGAGCAATTGGCCGTTGAGCATCTGACGGCGCTCGGGCTGCGCGTACTGACCCGCAACTGGCGGTGTCGCTACGGCGAGTTGGACGTGATCGCGGCCGACGACGCGGCACGCACCGTGGTGTTCGTTGAAGTCAAGACCCGCACCAGCGACCAGTTCGGTGGTGTGTCCCAGGCCGTGACACCCAATAAGGTCCGCCGGCTGCGGCGCCTGGCCGGGCTGTGGCTAGCGGCGCAGCACGGCAGCTGGGCGGCGGTGCGCATCGACGTGATCGGCGTGCGCATCGGCCGGAGCCGGGCGCCGGAAATCACCCACCTGCAGGGGGTCGGCTGATGTCGTTGGGCCGAGCCTTCTCGGTGGCCGTGCGTGGCCTCGACGGCGAGATCGTGGAGATCGAAGCCGACATCACCTCCGGCCTGCCCGGTGTGCATCTGGTCGGGCTGCCCGACGCTGCGCTGCAGGAGTCGCGGGACCGGGTGCGCGCGGCGATCACCAACTGCGGTAACAGCTGGCCGATGGCGCGGCTGACGCTGGCGCTCTCGCCGGCCACCCTGCCGAAGATGGGCTCGGTGTACGATCTGGCGCTCGCGTCCGCGGTGTTGTCGGCCAACGGCCAGAAGGCGTGGGAGAGGCTCGAAAAGACCGTGCTGCTAGGCGAATTGGCACTGGACGGGCGGGTCCGCCCGGTCAAGGGAGTGCTGCCTGCCGTGCTGGCCGCCAAGCGGGAAGGCTGGCCGGCCGTGGTGGTCCCCGTCGACAACCTCGCGGAGGCCAGCCTGGTCGATGGGGTCAAGGTGTGGGGCGTCCGCACGCTACGGCAGTTGCACAAGTGGTTGACCGGAGCCGCCCAACTCGACGACCGGATCGAGGCTCCGCCGTCGGTGCCGGACGCCGCCGTCGACCTCGCCGACGTGGTGGGCCAGTCGCACGCCCGGTTCGCAGTCGAGGTCGCGGCGGCCGGTGCGCATCACCTGATGATGACCGGCCCGCCCGGTGTGGGCAAAACGATGCTGGCGCAACGCCTTCCGGGATTGTTGCCGCCGCTGTCAGAGGCCGAATCGCTGGAGGTGACGGCGATCCACTCCGTGGCAGGCCTGTTGTCGGGCAGCACGCCGCTGATCACGCGGTCCCCGTTCGTTGCGCCGCATCACACGTCGAGCGTTGCCTCGTTGGTCGGCGGCGGCTCGGGGCTGGCCCGGCCGGGAGCGGTCAGCCGTGCGCACCGGGGCGTATTGTTCCTCGACGAGTGCGCGGAGATCGGAGTCAGCGCGATGGAAGCGCTGCGAACTCCGTTGGAGGAGGGTGAGGTTCGGCTCGCTCGCCGTGACGGCGTCGCGCGCTACCCGGCACGATTCCAGTTGGTGCTAGCCGCCAACCCGTGCCCGTGTGCGCCTGCCGATCCGAAAGACTGCATCTGCGCGCCGATGGCCAAGCGCCGGTACCTCGGCAAGCTTTCCGGACCCCTGCTGGATCGGGTCGACCTGCGGGTGGAGATGCACACGGCGCGGGCTGGCGCGTTTACCGTCGACGAAGGCGAGCCGACGGCGGTCGTCCGGGACAGGGTGGCGGCTGCGCGGGCGGTCGCTGAAGAACGGTGGCGCCCACATGGAATCCGGACCAACGCTGAGGTCAGCGGTGCGCTGCTGCGGCGCAAATTTCGGCTGGACGCGGCAGCGATGGAGCCGCTGCGGACCGCGCTCGACCGTGGCCTGCTCAGCATCCGAGGCGTCGATCGCACATTGCGCGTCGCGTGGA
Organism: Mycobacterium sp.; assembly: GCA_025965975.1. GTDB lineage: Bacteria > Actinomycetota > Actinomycetes > Mycobacteriales > Mycobacteriaceae > Mycobacterium. The sequence continues at coordinate 5,545 of JAOPVX010000222.1, forward strand.
CGCTGGCCGATCTCGCGGGGCGGACCTCACCCGGGGTCGAGCAGGTCGGCACCGCGCTGAGTTTCCGCCAGGGTGGGGGTGCACGGTGACCGATCCCGTCATGCGCGCATTGGCCTATCTGTCGCGAGTCGTCGAACCGCCCTGCCCGGATCTCGCTGCGCTGATGTCCAGCGTGGGACCCGTTGAAGCCGCCGAGCGGGTGAAGCGACGCGCGGTCGATGATCGACTGGCGCGTCTCACCGACGCGCGTCATGAGATCGACTGCGCTGTGAGTGATCTGGCAGTGTTAGAGCGAATGGGTGGACGCTTGGTCACCGCTGCGGACGCCGAATGGCCGCTGCTGGCCTTCACCGCCTTCGCCGGTATCGACACGAAGCAGCGGACAGAGGCGCATCCACCGCTGGCCCTGTGGGTGGCGGGGCCTGCTCGGCTCGACGAGGTGGCGCAGCGAGCCGCGGCGACCGCGGCTAATTCAGTTGTCTTCACAAACACCGAACAATGCCGCGGTCACCGCTCCTACCAGCGCAGACACGCCAGCATCAGTGATCGCGATCTACGGCTGCAGTACGACGGTTCGGAACTTCGCTATCACCGTTTCCACATAGTGCCGGGTTTCAGTGCTGAGGTCGTCGTCCAACACGTACCGGTAGTGGTGAGCCTGGATACTTGCCGTCTCCCGACCGTCGTTCTTCTCACTAACCACGACGCGGATAGTCCCGCTCCTCATCTTCCGGGCGTGATTCAGCAGCCAGTCGGCATAGTCAACTTTGACGCCCAATCGCTCCGCGAGGAGATTCCGGTCCGTGCCACCCTCTTCCAAAAACCGGACAGCCCTACCGAACTGGTGATCGCCTGCCATCTCGTGTTGGGCTAACTCGGCCCACACTTCCGGCGTCGGCGGGAAGACTTCATCGAGACCTGGAGTCATGCATTCTCC
>JAOPVX010000230.1 GCA_025965975.1 Mycobacterium sp.
TGCACTGGTGCCGCGACGATCTGGTACTCATTGCCTTGATCGTCGACGTTGCTGATCGTGTATCCGTTCGGCGCGACCTGCGCGTCCCTCAGGGTTTCCTTCGGTGTCGCCAGCGCTGCCCATACCCCCGGTTCGTCGGCGAGCGCCTTGTGCCAGTGCGCGAGGTCCCGGCCGGCGATCGCCTCCCCGACGAGTGCGCACGCATCGGCGGCGTTGGCGATCAGATTGCTCGAAGGTACGAATCGTTCGTCGGTGGCGAGTTCCGGCAGACCGATCCGCTCACAGAAGCCGGCCCAGTACCGGTCCGGCTGCAAAAAGACCAACTGGATCCACCTGTTGTCACGCGTCTTGTACCGGTTCACTAGCGGGTTGATCGACAGGCCCGGCGGTGCGCCGGGTATGCCGTCGATGTCGAAGAGGTCGGCGACAGAGATGGACGGGGCAATTGACCACATCGCCTGGGCCAACAGCGATGAGTCGACGATGGACGGTTCGCCGGTGCGCTCGCGATGGAAGAGCGCCGCGCATACCCCGCCCGCGAGGGTGATGCCGCCTTGCAGGTCGCCGAAACCCGGGCCCTGCACAGCAGGAGTCTCGGTGCCGAACGGTGTCATCGTGTACGACACCCCGCCACGAGACAGGTAGGTGGCCGCGTCGAATCCGCCTTTGTTGGCGTCGGGTCCGCGGACCCCGGTGCCGGTTCCGCGCGCGATGATGATGTTCGGGTTGAACGCGCGGATCTCGTCGACCGTCAGCCGTGCTCGTTCCAGCGGGGCAGGTAGCCAGTTGGTCAGCAACACGTCGGCGGTGGCGAGGAGGCGACCGAGGTACTCGCGGCCGGTGTCGGATTTGATGTCGATCGCGATGCTGCGCTTGCCGCGGTTTCCGATCTCGAGGATGAAGTCGACGTGAGCCCTTGCGGCGTCCTTCGTGAATCCTCCGATTACCAGCGCACGACCGGGGTCACCGCCCTTCACGTCCTCCACCTTGATGACGTCCGCGCCCCAATCCGCCAGCGCTGCACCGGCAGACGGCACGTACGTCCACGATGCCAGCTCGACGACGCGCACTCCGCGCAGCACTTCCGACATTGCACAGCCTTTCGTTATCGGGACATGGGCGTTGCCAGTTGCCTGCCGACCTCCTGCAGGTATCTGTCGGAGCCGCCGAGGAAGGCACTCCAGCTGAGCAAGCGCTTGAGATACAGATGAGCGTCGTGCTCCCAGGTGTAGCCGATGCCGCCGAACACCTGGATCGCGGTGTCGGCGACGGTGGCCAGTCGCCCCGCGAATGCCTTGGCGCGCACGGCGGCCAGGTGGCGCTGGGCGGGTTGGGCGGCGTCGGCCGCCCACAGCGCGTGCATAACCCCGCTGCGCGCGAGTTCCACCGTCTCGTACATGTCGACGCAGAGGTGCTGGACCGCCTGAAAGCTCCCGATGGGCTGGTCGAACTGCCGTCGCACCTTGGCGTATTCGACGGCAAGGTTCATCACCGCGTCCGCGGCACCCAGCGCGTCGGCGGCGTTGGCGATCAGCACGTCGTCCACGAGGCCGCCGATCTCATCCGGTGGCGGGGAAGCGAGCCGCTGCGCGGCAACATCGTCGAATCGGACGTCGAACAGCTTGCGCGTCTGGTCCATGTGCGCCCGGTCCGTCACGGACAGACCGGCCGACGTCGCATCGACCGCGAAAAGTCCTGTACCGCCGCGGTCCTCGGCGAACACAAGCACGACGCCGGCCGCTGCCGCGTCCTGCAGCGCCGCGACGTCGCCGCGCAGCACCACGCCCTCTGTCGTCTCCACGGCCGAGGGCCGAGGCCCCGTCAGCGGGCCGACCGTGGCGACCGTGGAACCGTCGGCGATGCCGGTCAGCAGTGCGCCGGCACTCGCCCCGGTAACCATCCGCGTCAGCGCGCGCGCCGCGGCGACCGCGCTCGACAGCCACGGTCCCGGATGCAGCGCGGCACCGAGTTCCTCGGCCACGACGCCCGCCTCGACCATGGTCATGCCCGAGCCGCCGTACTCCTGCGGCACCAGCACTCCGGTGGCGCCAAGGGCGGCCAACCCGGCCCACACCTCATCTGTGGTGCCGGTCGGATCGTCGAGCATCGGCCGCACATGAGTTGTCACGCTTGCTTTTTCGGCCAGATATTGGCGCACGGTATCCCGCAGTGCCAGCTGCTCGTCGGTGAGCTCGAGGTTCATCGCCGCCCTTTGCTCTTCGCGCAAGCGCTCATCGCCGCCCTTTGCTCTTCGCGCAAGCGCTCATCGCCGCGGCAGCCCTAACACTCGCGTTGCGGTGACGCTCTTGTTGATCTGCGTCGTGCCGCCCGCGATGGTCAGGGAGCGCGACGTCAGTCGATACTCCGACCACCGTCGGTGTCCGCCCAGCGGGCCGAGCACGTCGAAAGCCAAGACGGCAAGCTCCTGGCCGACTTCGGCCCACACGCTCTTCGCCAGGCTGGCCGACCCGAGCGCGTCCCCGCCGTGCAGCGTCGCGGAGATCGACCGTTGACAGAGCACCTCCAGGTACTTGATGCGCACCGCCACCGCCCCAAGGCGACGCAATGTGGCGCTGTCCTCGAGCACCGGCCGCCCGTCGACCTCGCTGTCGGCCAGGTCAGCCACCAGATCGCCCAATTGCACCTCCAGCTGCGCATACAAGCGGGCGGCTCCGGCCCGTTCGTGACTCAGCGTGGTGGTGGCCACCTGCCACCCACCGTTGTACGGGCCCAGCAGCGAGTCGGCGGGCACCCGCACGTCGTCGAAGAACACCTCCGCGAAATCGGCGGCGCCGTTGAGCGTGACGAGCGGACGCACCTCGATGCCGGGCAGCGCCATGTCGACGAGCAGACACGAGATGCCCTTGTGCTTTGGGGCGTCGGGATCGGTGCGGACATACAGCTGACACCAATCGGCGCGATGCCCCAGCGACGTCCAGATCTTCTGGCCGTTGACCACGTACTCGTCGCCGTCGCGCACCGCTCGGGTACGCAGAGAGGCAAGGTCGGACCCTGCTTCGGGCTCCGACATGCCCTGGCACCAAATGTCGTCGGCGCGCACCATGCGGGGAAGCAACTCGCGCTTTCGGGCATCCGTGCCGTACTGCATGATCGCCGGCGCGATGTTGTTCATCCCGATCACGTTGAGCGGCACCGGCGCTCGCGCATGCGTTGTTTCCTCCGCGTACGCGAGCTGCTCGAGCACCGTTGCTCCGCGGCCGCCGTACTCCCGCGGCCATGACACCGCGCCCCAGCCGGCGTCGGCCAACCTGGCGTCCCACCGACGCAGCGTTTCGAACGTGTCCGGGTCACGGCCGCGCCGGCGTCCGGCAGCCACCACCTCATCGGTCAGGTTCGCGGCCAACCAGGCGCGCAGCTCCTTACGGAACTGTTCGACCTCCGGCGGGTATGAGAAGTCCACAGGGTCCTGTCGAGAAGGGTCCGATTCGTTTCTTTATAATTTTAGGTAGTATAGCTACCGCTGCAGTTACAGTTGGCAGCAATGTTGCCGCAGAACTTCGTGGATGGGTTTTCGATGGCGTGCCCCCCGTGTCCAAGCCGGGGTGCGACCGCTTGCCGTACAGGCGGATTCACATTTGGCTTCTGGCCGCTGTGCGGCTCATTGGTGTTGACAGTTGGAGAAAGGACCGGTCATGGGCAGGGTGACGGGCAAGGTGGCGCTGATCAGCGGAGCCGCGCGCGGTCAAGGGCGGTCACACGCGCGGATGCTTGCCGCCGAGGGCGCCGACATCATCGCGGTGGACATCTGCGAGGACATCGAGACCAACGAGTATCCGCTCGCGCGGCCGGAGGACCTCGACGAGACGGCCCGGCTGGTCGAGAAGGAGGGTCAGCGGGCATTCACCGAGATCGCCGACGTCCGTGACCGCGCGGCGCTGTCGGCCGCCATCGACCGGGGTGTCGCCGAATTCGGCCAGCTCGACATCGTGGTCGCCAACGCAGGCATCTGCCCGCTGACCGCCGGGCTGCCGCCGCAGGCGTTCGTTGACGCGGTGGACGTGGATTTGGTTGGCGTCCTCAACCTGGTGCACGCGAGCATGAAGCACCTGAAGGCCGGCGCGTCGATCATCGCGACGGGATCGGTTGCGGCGTTCATGGCGTCGATGAACACCAGTGGAATCGACGGTGGACCGGGCGGTGCGGGCTATGCGTTCGCCAAACAGGTTGTCGCGCACTATGTCAACGACCTCGCGGCGGCCCTGGCCCCCAAGCAGATCCGAGTGAACGCGATCCACCCGACGAACTGCAACACCGACATGCTGCACAGCCCGCCGATGTACCGTGCGTTCCGGCCCGACCTGCAGAATCCCACCCGCGAGGACGCCGAGATCGTCTTCCCGGTGATCCAGGGCATGCCGATTCCCTACGTCGAGCCCGAGGACATCAGCGAGGCCGTGCTGTTCCTCGCGAGTGACGCCGCCCGCTACGTCACCGGACAACAGCTCCGTGTCGACGCCGGCGGCTTCCTCAAGGTCAAGCCGTGGTCGGGCGCGTAAAGGAGCGGTGAGCATGCCCAAAGGAATCATGTATCTGCAGACGATGCCGGTCTCGCCGGACAAAGATGCCGACTACAACAAGTGGTACAACGACACGCATCTGGCGGAGATCGTGTCCGTTGAAGGGATCGTGTCCGCCCGCCGGTTTGCTCCGATGGACGGCAACGGCCCGTACATCGCGATATACGAGCTCGACTGCGACGACCTCGACGCGGTTGTGCAACGGCTCGGCGAGCTCGGCGCGAGCGGCAAGATGTCGTCCATGGAGTTCCTGAGCATGGATCCGCCGCCGATACCCCGCGTCTATCGCGAGATCGGTTCGTACGGATTGTGACTCATCCGGCAGTTCTCCAGCGGCGCATCTACGCCTTGATGGTGTTGATGAAGGCGGCCGACGACCGGCTGAGCAAGGGCATCGGCACCGGCGAGTTCATGTGCGTCTATTGGCCCTCCCGCGGGCAGGAGGCGATCGCCGCGGTGATGGGCGTCTGTATGCGCGATGACGATCAGCTGGTGACGACCTACCGGGGGTTGCACGACCTGATCGGCAAGGGTGTCCCGCTCGAGGAGATCTACGGCGAGATGATGGGGCGTGTCGTCGGCGCCAGCCGCGGCAAGGGCGGCACCATGCACATCGCCAAACCCGACAAGGGTGTGATGCTCTCGACCGGGATCGTCGGCGCAGGACCGCCGGTTGGCGTCGGGCTGGCGATGGCGGCCAAGCGCAAGGGGCTCGACCGGGTCACGGTGGTGAGCTTCGGGGACGGTGCGACCAACACTGGCTCCTTCCACGAGGCGGCGAACATGGCCGCGCTCTGGGATCTGCCGATGGTCTTCGTGTGCCAGAACAACCTCTACGCGGAGATGACGCCGACCGGCGACACGATGAAGCTCGAGCACGTCGCCGAGCGGGCGGCCGGCTACGGCATGCCCGGTGTCCGCGTCGACGGCAACGACCCGCTTGCCGTGGCGACGGTGCTGGACGACGCGCTGAATCGGGCACGCCGCGGTGACGGGCCCACCTTCATCGAATGCGTGACGTTCCGCTTCCGCGGCCACTACTTCGGTGACCGGATGGGCTACATCCCGAAGGAGCAGCTCGAGGCGGCGATGGCGGCGGACCCCGTGCCGCGGTTCCGCAGACAGCTCATCGACAACGGCGTGTGCGCCGACGACGAGCTGAGCGGAATCGACGAAGGCGCGCTCATCGAAGTTGAGGCGGCGCTTAAGGCGGTCATGAGCGCGGCGGCCCCCTCGGTCGAGGAGCTCGAGAAAGACGTGTACGCGACCCCGATCTCCTACCCGGTCTGAGGACGAGGCACATGGACGAGAAAGAGATGAGTATGCGTGAGGCGCTGAACCTCGCGCTCGACCAGGCGATGGAAGCCGATGAGCGGGTTTTCCTGCTCGGTGAGGACATCGCGGACCCCGGTGCGTCCGGCCCCACCGCGGGGCTGTCGACGAAATACGGCCACGATCGCGTGCTTGACACACCGATCTCCGAGGCCGCGATCGTCGGTGCCGCCATCGGTGCTGCGATCGACGGCCTGCTGCCGGTGGCCGAGATCATGATCATGGACTTCATCGGCATCGCCGCCGACCAGATCATCAACAACGCCGCCAAACTGCGCTTCATGACCGCTGGGCGGACGACGGCGCCCATCACCGTCCGCACTCAGGTGTATGGCGGGCTCGCCACCGGTGCGACGCACTCGCAGACGCTCGAAGCCTGGTTCATGCACATTCCGGGAATGAAGGTCATCGTGCCGTCCACCCCGCGCGACGGCAAGGGCCTACTGACGTCGGCGATCTTCGACGAGGATCCCTGCCTGTTCGTCGAGACGATCCGCCTGCAAGGCCAGAAGGGTCTTGTGCCAACCGATCCCGGATTCTCGATCCCGCTTGGTCAGGCCGATATCAAGCGGCAGGGAACCGACGTCACCATCATCAGCTACGGCCGCAGCGTGCACGACTCACTCGCGGCCGCAACGACGCTGGAAGAGCAGGGCGTCAGCGCCGAGGTCGTCGACCTGCGCACACTCGTTCCGTTGGACGTCGAGACCATGGTCGACTCGGTCCGTCGCACCCGCAGGGCCGTGGTCGTGCACGACGCCGTCCAATTCGCGGGGCCGGGAGCCGAGATCGCCGCAATCCTGCAGTCGGAGTTGTTCGGTGAGCTCGCGGCACCCATCGAACGCGTTGGCGCGCGGTTCGTCCCGACCCCAGCCGCCGCGGCACTGGAGGCGCAGGTCTACCCGTCTCCTGCGCGGGTCGTCGCGGCCGCGCAACGAACGCTGCACGAGTCCGCGGCGGGCGCGCATGGGTGACTTCCTAATTCGCATCCCGCGAGTCTCGGTAGCCGTATCCGAAGCCGAGCTCATCGAGTTGCTCGTGGGGAACGGCCAGCACGTCGAGGAGGGCACGCCGATCTACGTCATCGCAACGGAAAAGGTGGAACAGGAGATCGAGGCCGGTGCATCGGGCACCGTCCAATGGACCGGCGAAGTCGGCACCGTGTACGACATCGGCGTCGAGATCGGCGTCATCACGTCATAGGAGAGCAAATGGATCTGGCAGAGACACGCGAACGGATCATCTACGAAAAGCAAGGCCCCATAGCGAAAATCACGCTCAACTGGCCCGAGAAGGCCAACGCCCAGGATCAGAAGCTTGTCGAGGAGGTCGACGCCGCACTCGCCGACGCCGACCGTGACTACGACATCAAGGTGGTGATCCTCAAGGCCAACGGCAAGGGCTTCTGCTCAGGACACGCGATCGGCAACAACGCGCACGACTATCCGGAGTTCGTCGAGGGCTTCAAACACACCGGCACGCCGTGGAAGCCGCAGACCGACCTGTTCGTCAAGCCGGTCCTCAACCTGTGGGAGTTCTCCAAGCCCACAATCGCGCAGGTCCACGGCTATTGCGTCGGGGGCGGCACCCATTACGGGCTGACCACTGACATCGTGATCGCAGCCGATGATGCCTACTTCCAGTACCCGCCGCTGCAGGGGTTCGGCATGCCGTCAGGCGAGTGCTCGATCGAGCCATGGGTCTTCATGAACTGGCGCCGCGCGGCCTATTACCTCTACATGAACGAGGTCATCGACGCGCAGAAGGCGCTTTCGGTTGGTCTCGTCAACGAGGTGGTCCCGCGCGCGGAACTGGACGCACGCGTTGAGGCGGTCGCCCGCCACATTGCCCAGGCCCCGCTGACGACCCTGTTGGCGACCAAGGCCAATCTGAAGCGGGCCTGGGAGCTGATGGGCATGCGGGTGCACTGGCAGAGCTCCAACGACCTGGTGGCGCTTGCGTCGATGAGCGCCGACGTGCAGGCCCTGGTTCAGCAGGTACTCCAGGGCAACATCATGCCTTCGGAGATGGCGCAGCGCCAGGCCGCGGCGGCAGCGTCCACCGATGGTGTTGCGGCCACGTAGGTCCGCCAGTGAACATTGCTGACCACGCGATCAGGGATCCCCAGTCACCGGCCCTGATCGTCGCGGACAGTGACACGATCTCGTACGGTCAGCTCTACGCAAGGAGCCAGCGGGTTGCTGCCCTGCTTTACGAAGCGGGGCTGAGGCGCGGCGACGGAGTTGCGCTGGTGCTCCCGAACCGTCCGGAGTTCCTCGAAATCACCTGGGGCTGCCAGCTTTCCGGACTCTACTACAGCGCGGTGAACACCCACTTCACCCCCGACGAGGTGGCCTACGTGGTCGACGACTCCGGGGCAAGGGCGGTGTTCATCGACGCGTCGATGGCCGACCTCGGGTCGCGAATCCAAGATGTGAACCCCGGCGTCGACGTCCACATCGGTGTCGGAGCCGGCCTGCCCGGCTGGCGCTCGTACGAGGACGCTGTGTCCGGTGCCGGTGACGTGCCGCAGGCATCGGACGGCTCGGAGATGCTCTACTCGTCGGGCACCACCGGCAGGCCCAAAGCGGTTCGCCGGCCTCTGCCGCAGGACGGAAGGGGTTCATGGGCACAGAAGGTGCTTGAGTATGCGCTCACCGCGCGTTACGGCATGACCGAGTCGAGCGTGTACCTCTCGCCTGCGCCGCTCTACCACGCCGCTGGGGTCAACTACACGATGGCGGTGCATCGCGTCGGCGCGGCCTCGATCGTGATGCCAAGGTTCGACGCCGAGGCCGTGCTGCGTCTGATCCAAACCCACCGCGTCACGCATACGCAGTTCGTGCCGACCATGTTCGTGCGGATGCTCAAGCTTCCCGACGCGGTCCGTGACTCCTATGACGTCTCGAGTCTTCAGTGTGTGATCCACGCGGCCGCTCCGTGCCCGGTGGATGTCAAACACCGGATGATGAAGTGGTTCGGCCCGATCATCCACGAGTATTACGGCGGGACAGAGGGATTCGCCGGCACGACGATCGGCCCACGGGAGTGGCTGGCGCACCCTGGATCGGTCGGCAAGCCGTTCGCCGGGGTGCACGTGGTCGGCGACGACGGGGCCGAGGTTGCCGTCGGTGAGTCGGGGGAGCTGTACTTCGAGGGCGGACCGGCCTTCGAGTACTTCAAGGATCCGGAGAAGACCGCGTCGGTATCCAATGAGCTCGGTTGGCGGTCGCTGGGGGACATCGGCCACGTCGACGTCGACGGCTACCTGTACCTCACCGACCGGTCGACCTTCATGATCGTCTCTGGTGGGGTGAACATCTACCCGCAGGAGGCGGAGAACCTTCTTGTCATGCACCCCAAGCTCGTCGATGCGGCCGTATTCGGGGTTCCGAACGAGGAATTCGGCGAGGAGGTCAAGGCCGTCGTGCAACCGGCTGACGGCGTTTCGGCCGGGCCCGAACTCGAGGCCGAGCTCATCGCGTACTGCCGAGCACACCTCGCCGCCTACAAATGCCCGCGCACCGTCGAGTTCGATCCCGAACTGCCAAGGGACCCGAACGGCAAGCTCTACAAGAGGCGGATTCGCGAGCGCTACTGGAAGGGGCGGTCGTCACGGATCGTGTGACGGGCCTGCGTGAATTCACTTCAGCCACCGCGGTCACTGGCCGCGGCCGGGTACTGACCTGAAACGTGGTATCGCATGTGCTACCACGTTCTGCGACAACATATGCCGCGATTCTTGTGATGGGTGTGCCCGATGTGGTCTAGCCCTCGCGGTGGTATCGGGTGCCCCGTGGTTCGCGCACCCAGAGTTCACCGTCACCGGGCGTCGGCCCCTGCGCGGCGAGTTCGCGTTTGAGCACCTTGTGGGTCGCGGTGGTCGGCAAGTCGGCGGTGATGCGGACATACCTCGGCCACGCCTTGGGCGACAGATCGGGCTGCGCGGCCAGAAATGACTCGAGGCCTTCCGGTGTGAGCGTGGCGCCGTTATTCAAAACGACGGCGGCCATGATCTGATCGCCGACATTCTCGTCGGGCACCGCGTAGACGGCGACCCGGTTGCTGGCGGGCAGGCGGACAAGGATGCGTTCGATCGGGGCCGCCGCCAGATTCTCGCCGTCGACGCGCATCCAGTCGGCGGTGCGGCCGGCCAGGTAGATCCACCCGTCGGCGTCGCGATACGCCAGATCTCCCGACCAGTACATGCCGTGGCGCATTCGTTCGGCGGTCGCGTCCTCGGCGTTGTAATAGCCGGTGAAGAAGCCGGTTCCCGTCGTGTTGACCAACTCGCCGACCGCTTCGTCGGCGTTGGTCAACGCGCCGTCCGCATCGAAGCGCGCAACCGGACACTCGGCGACCGTGTCCGGGTGATAGATCGCCACGCCAGGAAAGCCTTTGCCGAGGGATCCTTTCGGGGTGCCGGGCTCCCTTGTGATGATGACGGCGTTCTCGCTGGAGCCGAAACCATCCCAGACCAACGTGTCGAACCGGCGGCCGAACTCCTCGATGTCACGGTCGCTTGCCTCGTTTCCGAACGCGACGCGCAGCGGATTGTCGGCGTCGTCGCGTCGTTCGGGGGTGGCCAGGATGTAGGCCAGTGGCTTGCCGACGTAGTTCATGTAGGTGGCGCGGTAGCGTCGGATGTCGTCCAAGAATCTCGATGCCGAGAACTTGGCGGGAGCCATCGCCGCGCCGGTCGCGATGGCGACCCCCCAACCGGCCACCAACGCATTGGAATGGAACAGCGGCATGGACAGGTAGCAGGTGTCGTCGGCGGTGACGTCGAACTTTGCCACCAGGTTCGCACCCGACATCAACAGCATGAAGTGCGACACCTTGACCGCCTTCGGGTCACCGCTGGTGCCGGAGGTGAAGATCAGCATGTAAGGGTCCAACGGTTCGGCCTCGTGGTAAGGCGAAAACTCCCCGGCGGATTCGAGCAGCCCCGCCCAGTCCTCGCCGGAGCTGTCGAGCACTCGTACGCGTTGGCGGTCGACGCCGTCGAGCAGCGGCCGATGCTCGGCGTCGGTCACCACGACCTGGCAGTCGGCCCTGCTCACGTCCGCGGCCAGCGCGGCACCGCGCCTGGTGGTGTTGAGCCCGCAGAGCACATACCCGCCGAGGCCTGCGGCCGCCATCTGATGCAGGAACTCGGGCGTATTGCCGAGCAGCACGCCGACGTGGACGGGCCGGTCGTGGTCGACCAGCGCCAGCACCGCGGCGGCGCGCACGGACGCCTCGCGCATGTGCTCACGCCACGTCCATTGCTGGTCGCCGTACTTCACCGCAACGGCGTCGGACGCTGCGCGTTCTCGAAGCAATTGCTGGATCGTCTCGCTCGGCATCCTGCTATTTTTAGCAAACACTCAGTGAGGTGATGCATGCGGATCATTGATGCCGACGGACACGTTGCCGAGGGAGCGTCGCTGGCCGTCGAGGCGATGCAGCGGTGGCCGCAACACATCGCACCGCGCGCCGACGGGGGTGCCCTTGTCATCGAGGGCCGTAACTATCCCGAGGCCGACGGCCCCGGCGCCGGCTGCCCGCGCGAGCATGGGCTCAGCACCGCGGCGGGCATCAACTACTCGTCGGCCGAGGGTGTGCTCGGCGACGCCGACCGCGATCACATCGACACGATGGTGCTGTATCCCAGCCTCGGGCTCTGTGCGCCCAGCCTCGAAGACCCCGAGTTCGCCTCGGGGTTCGCACGGCTGTACAACCAATGGATAGCCGACTACTGCGGCCCGACGCGTGGCCGGTTACGCGGCATCGCGGTGGCCCCCATCGAACAGGTCGACGTCGCCATCGACGTGATGCGGGAGGCCAGGGATCTCGGCCTCGTTGCCACCCACATCCCACCCGCGTTGAAGACACGCAACCTCGACCATCCCGACCTCGACCCGTTCTATGCGGCCGCGGTCGAACTCGATATGCCGCTTGGCATTCACGGCGCACCCGGCATGCATCTTCCCAAGGTCGGCGTCGACCGCTTCACCAACTACATTCAGGTGCACTGCATCAGCTTCCCGTTTGACCAGATGACAGCGATGACGGCGCTGATCTCGGGCGGCGTCTTCGACCGGCATCCCGGCCTTCGCGTCGCGTTCCTCGAGGCAGGCGTTGGCTGGGTGCCGTTCTTCATCGACCGCCTGCACGAGCACTTCGAGAAGCGCGGCGACTGGATCGAGAACGGCTGGCGACGCGATCCGCAGGAATACCTGGCGGCAGGCAACATCTGGACAACGTGCGAGCCCGAAGAGCCGATCCTGCCCGGTGTCATCGACGTGCTTGGCGACGACTTCATCATGTTCGCCAGCGACTACCCGCACTGGGACGGCGAATGGCCGGAGAGCACAAAGCATCTGCGCACCCGCCCCGACATCAGCGAGGAAACCCGCGCGAAGATCGCCGGACGCAACGCCGCGCGGTTCTACGCGCTCACTTGAGCCCGTAGTCGATGACGCCGCGGATGAGCTTTCCGCTCAGTAGGTCGTCGTAGGCGTCGTTGATGTCGTCGAGCCGGTACCGTTTGGTGATCATCTCGTCGAGCTGAAGCTGCCCGGTCTGGTAAAGGCGGGCAAGCCGCGCTATGTCCACCCTCGGATTGCACGACCCGAATACCGTGCCGACCAGGTTCTTGTTCCACAGGATGAAATCCTGCAGTGCGATCTTGGCGGATCGCGTTGTCTGCGCTGCCATTCCGGTGAGGACACAGGTGCCGCCCTTGCGGGTCAGTTTGAGATACGAGTTCACGTCGTCGCCTGCGATCAGCGAAGGGGCGACGACGACACTGTCGGCCATCACACCGTAGGTCAGGTCACGGACCAGGTCGGTGGCGTCGGCCACGGTGGCGACGCTGTGCGTTGCGCCGAATGTCAGTGCGGCCTTCTGCTTGAACTCGACGGGATCGACGGCGATGATCTGTGCCGCGCCGTTGATACGGGCCCCCTGGATCGCGGCGGTGCCGATCCCGCCCGCGCCGATCACCACGACGGTATCGCCGCCGCGAACATTCGCCCGGTTGACGGCCGAGCCGTAGCCGGTCGGGATGGCACAGGACAGCAGTGCGCTCGGAACCAGCGGCAGGTGCGGCTCGATCTTGACAATCGAATGTTGCGACACCACAGTATGTTTCGCGAAGGCGCCCACCTTGGACAGGTGGCCAAGCGGCTTGCCGTCGGCCGTGTGGTGGCGGAACGTCTGATCCGTCGGCATGCCCGGCGCCATCGTCGCGGCGCCCTCATCGCAGAGGTACTCCATGCCCGACGCGCACCAGCGGCAGTGCCCGCACACCGCGACGAACGACATCACGACGTGGTCGCCCTGCGCGAATTCGGTTATGCCGTCTGCGATCTCGACGACGGTTCCGGAGCCTTCGTGGCCGCCGATCATCGGAAACATCGGGGTGATGCCGAGCTCGCGAGCGATCTCGTTGGACACCGACATGTCGCCCCGCAGGACGTGGTCATCGGAATGGCACAGGCCTGCGGCGGCCATTTCGACGAGCACCTCGCCTGCGCGCGGCGGATCAAGCTCGAAATCTTCGACGGACCACGGGCCGCCGACGTCGTGCAGTATCGCCGCCCGGCTCCTCATGCCGGCGCGGGGCGGAACGTCACGGGGAGATTCCCCGGCGACCGGAACGGCATGCCAACGATCTGCGTATCGTCGTCTGGCACCAGCTTCAAATCGGTGACGCGGTCGAACAGGCTGTTCAGCATCGCGCGAGTCTCCACCCTGGCCAGATGCATGCCAAGGCAACTGTGCAGGCCGCCCGCGAACGAGATGTGCGCACGCCGCGATCGATGGATGTCGAACGCGCCTGCATCGGTCCACCGCTTCTCGTCGCGATTGGCCGAGCCGATGCACAGGTTGACCTGAGCGCCTTCCGGGATCGGGATGCCGTGGATCTCGACGTCGCGTGTCGTGTTCCGCGGAACCATGACCAGCGGTGTCTCGTAGCGCAGCGCCTCTTCGATCGCGGCAGGAATCAGCTCGCGGTCGTGCTGCAGCGCGTCGAGCTGGTCGGGATGGGTCAGCAACAAATAGAGCAGATTGCTCGACGACCGATAGGTGGTTTCGAGCCCCGCAGGCAGGAGTAACCGCAGGAACGAGATGATCGCCTCGTCGGTGAGCTTCTCGCCGTCGATCTCGGCCGAGACAAGATCGCCGATGATGTCGTCGGTGATCTTGCTGCGTCGCTGGTCGACCTGATCCTGGAAATAGGTGCCCAATTCGACCGACGCGTTCAAGCCGGCCTCGATGTCCTCGGTGATCGAGATCAGGTCGAGCGACAGCCGCCGGAACAGCTCGAAATCCTGCTGCGGCAAGCCGAGCAGTGCTGCGGTGACGCGGGTGGGGAACTCGAACGTCACCGCTTTGATCAGGTCCGCCTCGCCGTCGCTTTTGATCTCGTCGACCAGTTGCTCGCAGATCGGGTCGATGACCTCGGGTTCCCACTGCGCAAGGGCGCTCTGCCGGAAGGCCTTCGCGACCAGGCTGCGGTGGTCGTGATGTTGCTTGCCGTGCATGCCGAGGATCGTCGGACCGAAAACCAGTCCGATCGTTTGGTTGTACATTTCCGAGCCGTACACGTCGTCGTCGCGGAAGGCCGCAAAGACGCTCTCGAAGTCGAACAGCGTCCACTCCTGCCCCGACGACAGCTCCGGTGGCGCCATGGCGGTGTCCATCAGCGTCCCGCGCCAGACCGGCTCGGTCTTGCGCATGTACTCGAAGAAGCCATACGGATCGCTCGCCAGGTCAGGGGCGTTGGACTGATCGGGCGAATCGGTGCTGATCGTCACGTGTGCCTCCCTGGCAGCGGCATCTGGCGGCTCTGTCGCACTATCTTTACTATTTTAGGTATTCTAGGTCAAGGAAACTGAGGGGACGTGATGCGGCGCCGACCGGTGTGTGCGATCGAAGACCTGCCTCCTGGGAGCATGAGACTGGTGGAGGCAGGCAAGTTCGGCGTCGGCGTCTACAACATCGCCGGCGCGCTGTATGCGATCGCGAACTACTGCTCGCACGAGGGCGCTCCGCTGTGCGCGGGATATGTCGGAGGCACCAACGAATTCGCGCCTGACATGCCGGGACAGCTGCGCCACGTGCGTGAAGGCCGGATCGCGCGATGCCCGTGGCATCAGTGGGAGTTCGACATCACCACCGGAGTGAATCTCGCGGATCCGCAAAAGCGCGTACGCACCTACGAGGTGGACGTCACCGATGGGCAGGTGTACCTCACCGCATGACAGAGTCCAATCCCGTGATGTCCCATCGCGTGATCGACGCGGGGGTTCAGCCGCATTTCCGCTACAACTCGGAGATCCGCAAGTACCTGTCGCCTTCGCACAAGCTGCGATCCATACCGGACGTCGAGCAGCAGTGGTACCAGGCTCCCGGCGGGGATTACCGCCAGGATCTCTACGGTGACGGCTACCCCGGCTCCGATCCGGACACCGTCTACCGGCACCTGTTCACCGAGGGCGGCGCATCCTTGGCGATCCTCAATCCGTTGACCCGCGGCAATATCGCCGACTACCTGCTCAACAGCCGAATCTGCGCGGCGGTCAACGACTGGCTGCTGGATCGCTGGCTCGAGCCCGACGCCACGGGCAAGTTCCTTGGCACGATTCGGGTCAATCCCGAGGATGTCATGGGCGCCGTCGCCGAGATAGAGCGGCTGGCCGACCATCCGAAGATGGTGCAGGTCGGCGTCCCGCTCCAGTCGCGGGAGCCCTACGGCAAGCCGATGTTCGAGCCGATCTGGGAAGCGGCGGCGGCCCACGGCCTGCCGGTTGCGGTCCACATCAACGGTGGCAACGGCGTCGATCACGCACCGACGTTCGCGGGTCACGCCCATACCTATCCGGGATATGCGGCCTTCATGCCGCTGAACTCGTTCGTGCACCTTGCCACGCTCATCATCGAGGGAACGTTCGGGCGGCATCCTGGTCTGCGGTTCGTGTTCGCCGACGGCGGCTATGACATCCTCACTCCACTGATGTGGCGGCTCGACACGTTCTGGATGTCGATGCGGGACCAAACCCCCTGGGTCGACCGCTATCCGAGTGAATACCTGCGCGACCACGTACGGTTCTGCTCATCGGCGTTTGACGGGCCGACCGATACAAGCATGGCCGAGCGATGGCTGAATTTCACCGACAAGGCGGACCTGCTGATGTACGGGTCGAGTTACCCGCACTGGTCGACGTCTGGGCCCGCCGATGTGGTCGCGGGGTTGGGCGATCTGCAGCGGGAAAAGGTGTTGTGGCATAACGCAAGTGACGTCTACGGGGTCGGGTTGGAAGTCGAGGGGAGTCTGCGATGACGACGGTAGAGCGTGAAGAGAAGGCCGGTGACGAGAAGGGCGGTGACGAGAAGGGCCGTGACGAGAAGGGCGTGGCGGAGGACATCGCGGTGACGATCGTCGACACCGACGTGCATCCGTTGCCGGTGTCCGCCGAGGTGCTCAAGTCGTACGCACCGGCGGAATGGAAGGACAAGCTGTGGCCGACGGGTAACGCGGTCTCACCGGTGCCGCACTTCTACGACACGCCGGATTCGTACAAGACGATGTCGCTTCGGGTCGACGCGAGCCCGCCGGGGGGAGGTGTCGCGGGAAGCGATCCCGATTTCGCCGCCAAGCAACTGCTGGTCGACGCGGGGGTCGGCATCGCATTGCTGGAGCCGATGTGCGATGCGCAGCTGCCGCAGAACGAAGGCGTCCTCAAGGCCACCCACAACGACTGGCTGGCCGACGTGTGGCTGTCCGAGAACAACTGGCATGGGCGCTGGCGGGGGGCGATCAGTGTGACCGCGCAGGATCCGCACGCCGCCGCGCGAGAGATCGAGCGCTGGGGCGGTCACCCGTACATGGCCGAAGTTCTGATGACGCCCCAGACCCGCGGGATTCCGTTCGGCAGCCCGCATTTCGATCCGATGTACGAGGCCGCTGCGCGCAACGGCCTGCCGATCGCCACCCACCTGATGGGCCAGACGCCGTTTGAGTTGATCCCGATCTACCCGGTGGGCAACCCGGCGCATTGGCACGACTTCTTCGCGTCGTGGCCGCTGCTGTACGTGTCGCATCTGATGAGCCTGGTGTTCGACGGCGCGTTCGACCGTCATCCCGATCTGCGGGTCGTGTTCGTCGAGGGCGGCTTCACCTGGGCGATGCCGGTGATGTGGCGGATGGACCGGATCTGGGAGCAGCGCAAGGGCGATCTGCCCCACGTGCGCCGCAAGCCGTCGGACTACGTTCGCGAACACGTGCGGTTCACCACGCAGCCGCTTGAGGACGTCAACGTCGGGATGTACCGGGAATACCTTGAGATGATGGACCTCGGCGACTGCCTCATGTTCTCCACGGACTACCCGCACTGGAGCTACGATGCGCCGGCATGGGCGATCAGGCGGTTCCCTCCCGAGCAGCGCGAGCGGATCATGCGCGGCAACGCAACGGCGCTTTACGGCCTGCCGTCGACGGTCAAGGCGCTCCCGGGAGAACAGCCGGTCGTGGATGAGTCCGCAGTCTGACGGCGTCGCCAGGGCCCTGACCGATCTGGTTCGCGATTACGACAAGTATTGGTCGAGCCTGGATTTCGCCAGCCTTGCCGATCTTTGGGTGCGCACCGATCCGCCGCCGATCTATCTCTCCGACGAGTACGCGGCACCGCTGGTCGGTGACGACGAGCTCGATCGGCATTGGGCGCGCGTCGCGAGCAGGGTCAAGACGGCGGCGATGTCATCGGCGCTGCATGCGTTTGACGTGGTCGATGACGCGGTCGTGCGCGCGGTGCTGTTGAGCAGATGGCGGCTGACAAGCAGGGAGTCGGACTTCGAGCACTGCGGGGCGAGTTGGATCACGTGGCTGCTGATTCGCCGCGGTGTTCAATACCGCATCGTCCACCACATGGAGTCACAGGTCTACCTGGCCGAGAACGAGGGGGAGTAGGACGAAGGGGACCTCGAAACGAACGTTTTGCAGAGAAAGTTCGAGAAGGGGCCTGCACAACGTGCATTTCGGCGTGGTTCAGGACTTCGCCGCGCGGCGCTCCACCTCGATGGGCACCACCGGTTCCCGCGCCGCAGGGCCGCGTGTGATGGCGTTGAGCCTGATCTCCGGTAGATCGACGGACGGGTCGACGGTGTCCAGCCACGCGACGGCCTCGGCGACATCGGCGGCGCGGATCGCATACATCTCGAAAGGGACGTCGGCCAGCATGTCGGTCTCGACCGGCCCTGGCGTCACGATGTGGACGTTGATGCCGTCGCGGTCGACCTCCTGCGCCAATGCCAGCGCGAACGCGTTCATGCCTGCCTTTGACGCCGAGTACGCGGTGCGCGCCCGCATCGGCTCGTGCGCGGCCGATGACGAGATGAACACGAACCGCGAGCCGGCTTTCATCCTCGGCAGAGCCCCCGACGTGACCACGAAACACGAATCCAGGTTGGCCGACATCGTCGCGCGCCACTGCTCGAAAGTCTGCTTGCGCGCATAGGTTCCGCCGAGAATGCCCGCCGCGTGCACGAGCAGGTCGATCTGACCGGCGGCCTGCATGGCGGGCTCGAACTTCTCGGGATCTGTCGCGTCGGCGACGACATAGCGCGCGCCCATCTCTTCGGCTGCGGCCCGCAGCGTTTCCTCGCGCCGCGCGGTCAGGATGACGTCGTAGCCGAGCTCGACCAGTTTACGGCCGCAGGCTTTTCCGATGCCGCCGCTACCGCCGGTGATCAGGGCCGTTCGCACGCAGCACCTTTCAGCGTTGGCGCCGCGCCAGTGCCTGCGGCGACAACGCCACGATCCGCTGCTCTGGGTCGGCGGCGAGGAAGAACGACTGGGTGTCGGAGAGATGTCGCGCCGACAGTTTGCGGGCGCGCTCCGCGTCGCCTGCCGCGATCGCTTCGGCGATCTTGTTGTGAATGGCCAGCGCGATGCGACGCTTGCTTATCGATGGGTACTCGCCTCGGGCCGCGGTCTCGTCGGCCCACCACTGCAGGTGGCTGCTCCATAGCGTCTCCAGGCTGCCGACCACCGCGATCATGGTGTGGTTGCCGCAGCCGCGCACAATCTCATCGTGGAACTGGCCGCCGATCTCGGTGAAACGGGCGCCGTCCTCGATGTGCTCGGCCATGGAGTCGTTGAGTTCCTTCAGCTTGGGAACCAGCGTGTCGCCACGATCCTGGCGCTTGGCCGCCAACGCCGCGCACGTCGGGTCCAGTTCCTGCAGGGCGGTGCCCAGATCGGCCAGCGGCACGTAGTCGCTTTGCAGCAACAGTCCGAGCATGTAGGCCGCGCTGGCCTTCGCAGGCGCATGGACGACGGCGCCGCCGCGGTTGCCGCGCCGCACCGACACCAGACCCTCGGTCTCAAGGATTCGCAAGGCTTCCCGCAGCGACACCAGGCTGACGTTGAACTGCTCGACGAGCACTTCCTGGCGGGGCAGCAGGTCGCCGTCGGACAGTACGCCGTCGATGATCTGCCGCCGAAGCTCATCGGCCACGATCTCCGCGGTGCGGCGTGCCGACAGCCGGCGGCGGGCCTCGGGGCCAATTCCCAGTGTTGTCATGGCTTAGCAATGTTAACAGTGATAGAGCCGCTACCAGGGGTCTACGGGGTCGCTATCTGACAAAAGTTACTAAGATGGCAAAGAAACCACAGGGAGGTTGTGCGCGTGAGCGACGTAGCACCTACCCCGCTGTGTGATCTGCGCGTCGTGGAGATCAGCGACCGGATCGCGGGCGGTTACTGCGGCAAGCTATTGGTTGACGCGGGCGCCGACGTGGTGAAGGTGGAGCCGTCCACAGGAGACCCGTTGCGCCGCTTCACCGCAACCGGCGCGGTGCCGGCCGCCGGCGCAGATTCACCGCTCTTCAGCTACCTCAATGCCGGGAAGCGCAGCGTGACAACCCTTTCCGACGACCTTCTGGTCGGCGCCGACATCGTGATCGTCACCGCGACGCGGTCCGCTGCGCACGCGCGCGGCATCGATCCGCAGCGGCTGCTCGAATTCGCGCCCTGCTGCGTCGTCGTCACGATCTCCGACTTCGGCTGGACCGGTCCGTGGTCCGCGCGCCCTGCGTCGGAGTTCACCCTGCAGGCCTGGTCGGGCTGCACCGGCTTTCGCGGCGACCCGGCTGGCCCGCCGATCTCGATCGGCGGCGATCTTGGCGAGTACATGGGCGGCGCCTGGGCCGCGTCCGGCGCGCTCGCGCTGCGTCATCGGGTCCGCAACGGTGGGCAGGGAGGGCATCTCGACATGTCCATGCTCGAGGCGATGACCCTGATGCAGAGCGGCGAATGGCTTCACTCACAGCTGCTGCAGGTGCCCCCCGTCGGGCGCTCGGTGGAGGTGCCGTCCATCGAGCCGGCCAAGGACGGCTACGTCGGAATCAGCATGGTGACGGGGCAACAGTGGCTGGACTTCGCCGCGATGGTGGACTGCCCCGAATTCACCGAGATTCCCCAGCTGCGATTTCAGATCGGGCGGTGGGACTATCGCGACTGGATACGGGAGCGGATCGACCCGTGGATGCGCGAGCGCACTGTCTCCGAGATCGTCGAGCTCGGGCAACTGTTCAGGTTGCCGCTCGCCCCGCTTGGCAACGGTTCGACGATTCCCGGAATGGACCACCTGGCCGAACGCGGCGTGTACATCGACAATCCGGCCGGATTCTCCCAACCACGTGCGCCGTGGCTGATGTCGGTGGCACGGCAGGCACCGATCCGCATGGCGCCAGCGGTTGGCGACGCCGATGACGACATCTCGTGGGAACCAAGGGAATCCGCACCTGCCGCGCCGTCCGCCGACCTGCCGCTGGATGGCGTGCGGGTCGTCGACTTCACCGCGTTCTGGGCGGGGCCTTCTGCGACACATTCATTGGCGGCGTTCGGCGCGGACGTGATCAAGATCGAGTCGATCCAGCGCCCCGACGGAATCCGCTACTCCGGTGGCATGCGCAAAGACGTCGACGACTGGTGGGAGTACGGCTGGCTGTTTCATGCGATGAACACCAACAAGAGGTCGGTCACGCTTGATCTGCAGTCAGAGGACGGCATCCGCCTGATCAAGCAACTGGTGCGGCAGGCGGACGTGGTGGTCGAGAATTTCTCGCCACGGGTGATGGAGCAGTTCGGGCTCGATGCGGACGCGTTGCTCGGCTGCAACCCCAGGCTCACGGTGATGCGGATGCCCGCGTTCGGGCTGACCGGCCCGTGGCGGGACCGGGTGGGCTTCGCGCCGACGATGG
Source organism: Mycobacterium sp. (assembly GCA_025965975.1). Classification (GTDB taxonomy): domain Bacteria; phylum Actinomycetota; class Actinomycetes; order Mycobacteriales; family Mycobacteriaceae; genus Mycobacterium. Next base: position 21,126 of record JAOPVX010000230.1, read on the forward strand.
AGCAGATCGCCGGGTTGGCCTGGGTGACCGGCCTGCCCGATGGGCCGCCCATCGCGCCGCGCGGGGCGTGCGATCCACTCGCGGGCGCGCACGCCGCGTTCGTGGTGCTCGCAGCGCTGGAATTCACCGAGCGCACCGGTCGCGGACAGCTCGTCGAAGTTCCGATGATCGAGACCGTGCTCAATGTGACCGCGGCGCAGACCATCGAGTTCGAGGTTTTCGGGTCGGTCTTGGAGCGGCGTGGCAATCGAGGACACAGCGCCGCGAGGCAGAACCTGTACCGGTGCGCCGGCGAGGACAACTGGATCGCCTTAACCGCGCGCACCGACGACGAATGGGACGCGTTGCTCGCGCTGGCGGGCGGTCGGGACACCGACCTCGAGCAGTGGTTGCGCACCCAAGAGGCGGCGGCCGTCGTCGAGGGCCTTGCTGGTGCGGGAATCCCGGCGGCCGTTGTCGTTTCGCCGTCCCTGGTGACCGAGAACCCGCAATTGATGCACCGTGGCTTCTTCGAGCGCCTCGAGCATCCGCGAACCGGCGCAGGCCTTTACCCGTGTCCGCCATTCGCCCCGCTCGACGGCGCCGACCGGTGGCTGTTTCGCGCCCCGCCGACGCTCGGTGGGCACAACACCGAGGTGCTGACCGAGCTCTGCGGGCTCACCGACGCGGAGCTCGAGCGCCTCGCGGCGCAGGGCGTCATCGGCACCCGCCCGAAGGGACTGTGACGGTGGCGCCGCTACCGGGGCGTCAGCGTTATCGCCATCGCGTCGAAGATCGACATGTTGTTCGCCAGGTTGGGATAGGCGACCTTGGGCAGACCGAGGCTGATGTCGTCGGCGCGGCACAGCAGCTCGTCGAGCACCGCGCGGATCTCCGCCCTTGCCAGCATCGCGCCAAGGCAGTGGTGGGGCCCGCCGCCGCCGAACGCGACGTGCGGGTTGTCGGTACGGCCGATGTCGAACGTGAACGGGTCGTCGAAGACCTCTTCGTCGCGGTTGGCCGAGCGCAGCATCGACACCACGCGATCGCCCTTGGGGATGGTGACACCGTCCATCTCCACGTCGACCTTCGCGCTGCGCGTCCAGAACGCGACCGGAGTCGAGATGCGCAGCACCTCTTCGACCGCGCTCGCACGCAGCGCCTCATCCGCGCGATACCGCTCGATCTGCGCGGGGTTGGCGACGAATGCCTGCAACCCTGACGCCAGGGCGTTCTTGGTGGTGTCGCTGCCCGCGAACGCGATCACGAAGAAGAAGATCTCCAGCTCGTTGGCGGGTATCGACAACTGCTCGCCGTTCTCGTCGGTGACCACCGCGGAGGTCAGCGTGCTCCAGATGTCGTCGACCGGGTTGCGCCTCTTCTCGGCGGTGAGCTCGAGCGCGTAGGTGAAGATTTTGCCGAAGAGCTCCAGATGCTCCTTCCCGGTCAACTGCGCGCCCGGCGAATTGGCTTGCAGGATCCGGTCGAAGGTGTCGAAGACCTCCTGCCGATCCTCGTCGGGGATGCCGATGATGTCGCCGATGACCGACATCGGGAGCACATCGGCGACATCCTCGATCCAGTCGCCGCCCCCCGCGTCGAGCAGCCGGTCGATCATCGAGGCGGCCCGCGCGCGGATACCCTCCTCGAGCTTGCTGATGGCCTTCGGCGTGAACGCGTGCGACATGACCCTGCGCCGCTTGGTCAGGTCGGGCGGGTCCATGTTGATGATGGTCGGGAACGAACCGACGGGGCCAACGCCCTGGATCAGCGGGCCGTCCACGGCGGTGAACGAGTCTGTATCACGGTGAATGCGCTGGGCGTGGCGGTGCTTGGTCGCCATCCAGAAGTCGCGCTTGACGGTCCTTGCGACGCCGTCGGTGAGCTCGTGGTGAAAGATCGGCTGCTCGCGGCGCAGTTCGGCGAACAGATCGTCGGGAAAACCGTTCCGCCACAAGGCGGAATCCGACAAGTCGACCGGGGTCGTCGTTGGCATCTGCTATTTCGCTCCTCGCGTGCGCGGCTGCCGGTCCTCGCTTTGTTGGCCTTGCTTTAGAATGCCTAAAATAGTAAAAATAGGCAACGGACGGGTTGGTGACCTGGCCAGTTACCCGCGTGGACGGAGTAGGTATGACGGATACGGTTTCCGACTCGACCATCGATCCGTCGGAGCGTGAGTTCGGGTCCGGCGGGATCAGCCTCTCGACCTACCGGTTCCCGACGGGGTGGTTCATCGTCGGGTTCGCCTCGGAGCTGGCCAAGGGCCAGGTGAAACGGGCCCACTATTTCGGCGAAGAGCTGGTGATCTTCCGCACCGAGTCGGGGCAGGTCAACGTCCTCGACGCCTACTGCCAGCATCTCGGGGCGAACATGGGGGTCGGCGGGACCGTCGAGGGCGAGCGAATCGTTTGCCCGTGGCACGGCTGGCGCTGGAACGGTGACGGCACCAACGCGCTGATCCCGTACAGCAAGATCGGCTGCAAGCAGAACGTGCGCATCCGCACCTACCACAGCGTGGACTGGTACGGCTTCATCCTGGTGTGGCACGAACGCCACGGCCGCGCGCCGTACTGGTCGCCGCCGGTGCTGCCCGAGCTCGAGACCGACGAGTACTACCCGCTGCACCCGCACACCCGGATGGTCAACCGGGTCAAGGTACACGCGCAGATGATCATCGAGAACGCCGCCGATCCCTATCACGTGCAGTATGTGCACAAGGCCGCAAACCCGGCGAACACGGCCTCGTTCGAGGTGAGTGGCTATCACCTGCACGCGACCGTTAACGCCAATTTCGGTGGCGGGCGGGCGAAAACGTGGCTGACACCCAACGGCCCGGTCGACGCCAAGATCATCTACGACAACTACTCGCTCGGGCTCGGAATCGTGCGCTTCCCTTCGGACCTGGTTGGGACCGTCCAGGTGACCGGTCAAACACCGGTGGACGAGGACTACACCGACTACTTCTACACCCAAGCGTCGGTTCGGGAGCCAGGCGACGCCGGTGACAGGCCGACCGGTCGCGCCGAGAAGTTCCTGGCTCTGCAGCAGGAAGTCATCAAGCAGGACTTCTTCACCTGGGAGAACATGAAATACCTCGAGAAGCCCAATCTCGCCCCCGAGGAAGCGCGGGACTACGCCGCGCTGCGGCGATGGGCGCACCGCTTTTACCCAGGGACCGAGCCGTCGTCGGACGATTTCGGGTACACCGCCGACGGTTCGCCCGACCCGGCGGCAGCGAGGGTGTGATGCCCGCCGGCCGGTTCACCGTTCCGGCAGTACTCGATCAGCGCGCCGAGCAGTTCGGTGACCGGGTGATGATGTCGATCGCCGGAACCCCGGTCACCTTCGCGCAGATGCGGGACCGGTCGTGCGCCGCAGCCAACGTGCTCGCCGGGCTTGGAGTCAATCGTGGCGAGACCGTCGCGCTGTTCACCGGCACCTGCCCCGAGTGGGTGTACTTCTGGCTCGGTGCCGCGCGCATCGGCGCGGTGGCTGCCGCGGTCAACGCGGCGAGCAAGGGCGAATTCCTGTCTCATGCGCTGCGGCTTTCACAGGCCGCGGTGGTCATCACCGACGCCGAGAGGCAGCCCCGCCTGCTCGAGGTGACCGACGCGGTCGACACGTTGAGATCGACACTCGTCCAAGGTGATTCACTCGACGACGCGCTGGCCCGCGCGTCCACCAAGGCGCCTGAAGGGGTAGCCGCGGAGCCCGCAGACATCGGCGCGCTGTTCTTCACCTCGGGAACCACTGGACCCTCCAAGGCCGTCGCCACGACGTGGCACTACCTGTTCAGCGCTGCGGCCGCTGCGGCGTCGGCATGGGAGTTGGGCGCGGGGGACGTGCTGTGGACCGCGATGCCGCTGTTTCACCTGAGCGCGGCGCCAACGGTGTTGGCGCCGATGTTGGTCGGCGCAACCAGCGTGCTCGCCGCGGGATTTCATCCGAGCCAGGTGTGGGATGAGATACGCGACTGTGGCGCGGTGGGTTTCGCCGGCGCTGGGGCGATGGTCTCGATGTTGTGGAATCTGCCGCCCGATCCCCGTGACGGGAACGTCGGCCTGCGGTTCCTGTCCGCGGCACCGATCGCCGCGGACCTCTACCGCGACATCGAGAAGCGCTACGGCTGCCGCGTCGTGACCATGTACGGGCTCACCGAAGCCTTCCCGATCGCGTACAAGGCGGTGTCCGACGAGGGCGTGCCCGGTACATCGGGCCGGGTGAACCCCGCGTTCGACGTGCGCATTCTCGACCAAAAGGGGGAGGCGCTGCCCGCGGGTTCGGTCGGTGAGATCGCCTGCCGGGCACTGAGGACACATGCGATGAGCGAGGGGTATGTGTCGCCCGTGTCCGGCGGGAACGGGCTGCGGGTCGACCCGCATCCTGACTGGTTCCGCACCGGTGACGTCGGTTTCGTTGACGAAGACCAGAACCTGACTTACGTGGATCGGGCCAAGGATTCGCTGCGCAGGCGCGGCGAGAACGTGTCGTCGGTCGAGGTGGAGCAGACGGTGATGCGTCATCCTGCGGTGCTGGAGGCCGCGGCGGTCGGGATAGCAAGCGCGCTCGGGGAGGACGACATCCTCGTCGTCGTCACGGTGCGGCCCGGCGCCAGCCTGGAATACGCCGAGCTGCTGGATTACTGCTCGACCCGGATGCCCTACTTCTGCGTGCCGAGGTATCTGGAACTGGTTGATGAGCTCCCGAAGAACGTGATCGGGCGCGTCCGCAAGGACGTGCTGCGCAGCAGAGGACTGACCAAAGGCGCTTGGGACCGCGAAGCGCATGGCTACGTGCTGAGCAGGTGAGCGCTTGCGTGAAGAGCAGACGATCGAGCGAGGAGAACACCATGACGATGACCTACCAACAGCAGTTCGTGTTGGACGGACTGGCTGGACGTGCCGCGATCCTCAATCTGGACGCCCGGCACAACCGGCTGTACTCCACCGGCGACCTCGTCGGCTGGATCAGCACCTTCCGGCACGCAGGCGCGACGTTCACGCGCGCGGGGGAGACGACCGACGATCTGCGCGACGCCTTCGACGGTGGCAACGGCAGGCGACTGGTGACCGTCGACCACGAGATAACCGTCGACGGCGTCGAAGCTACCCAGCGCTGCGTCGCATTGATGTTGTCCGGCAACGAACTTGCGGCCACAGGCATATTTACCGACCGTCTGATCTACGAACGGGGTGGCTGGTACTTCACGTCGCGCGAGCTCGAGCCCGACGTCATCCCAAGGGAGAGTGTCCCAGGGGAGAGCGCGCTGCCGGTGTGAGCGCGGATATCGGCTACGAGTTCGCCTTCGGCAGCTACGAAGATGCGGCTCGGATGGTTGGCACGCGCACCGAGCCGAGATTCGCGGGCAGCGCGGTGAGCGCCGCCCGCATCCAGCATTTCGCGTCGATGGTGCGCGACCCCAACCCGGCGTACTGGGATTCGGAGTTCGCCACGCAGGTGTGGGGCGGGATTGTCGCGCCGCCGGCGCTGCTGATCGGGCTGCTGATGCCGCCGCCATGGGTGCCCACCGGGAAGCAGCCGACGGCCTCGATCGCGATTCGGATTCCGTTGCCAGGTACCGCGATCATCAATGCCTCCAACGATGCCGAGTTCTTGGCGCCGGTTCTGGAGGGCGATCGGCTCAGCGTGATCGAGGAAGTGGTGTCGGTATCGCAGGAGAAGACCACCCGCCTCGGCGTCGGCCATTTCATCGAGACGCTCGAGACCTACTACAGGGGCGACGGCAGCCAGGTCGCGACGAGCAGGAACACGTTGTTCCGCTACACCCCGGCGGCGCAGGCATGAGGTGGGACGACATCGCGGTGCCCTGCGACCTTCCCGAGACGGTCGACGAGATCAGCTACGAACGCGTGGTCATGAACGCGGGCACAACGTGGGACTACATTCCGTGGCACTTCGACCCCGACTATGCCCGAAGCCACGGCCATCCAACGATTTTCGTGAACACCATGCATCTCGCCGGGTTCGTCGACCGGATCGCGACCGACTGGGCGGGCCCATACAGCCGGGTGGTGCGGCGCAAGGTGTCGCTGCTCGGCTCCATCTACGCGGGCGATTCGATGGTGGGCCGTGGCCGGGTGGTCGACAAACGATGCGATAGGGCAGGCGCAACACCGCGATATCTGGTGGATTTCGAGATCGCGATCCTCAACCAGCGCGACGAGTTGTGCTGCCCCGCCGAGGTCACCCTGCACTTGTCAGCCTCCGATTAGCTGCCGCTGAAGCGCGGCGGCCGGCGCTCGCGGAAGGCGGCGATGCCCTCCCGCGCGTCATCCGTGTCGAACGCCGCGACTTGGTACGGCCACTCCAACTCGAGTTGAGCGCCCAACGTGTTCTCCAATGAACGGGTCAGCGCTCGCTTTGCGAACTGCACCGCTATCGGGGCCTGTGCCGCGATCTGATCGGCGTAGGCCAACGCCTCCTCCATCAGGCGGTCGTGCGCGACCACTCGCCGGACAAGGCCAAGTGCTCGGGCTTCTTCGGCGCCCACCGAACGACCGGTGTACATCACGTCCATCGCGGCCTCGAGCCCGATCGCGCGTGGCAGCGTATAGCTGAGGCCCATCTCGGCGACGAGTCCGATGCGGACGAACGCGCTTGTGAACGTGGCTCGTTCGGACGCAAACCGGATGTCGTGGAGCATGGCAAGGGCGAAACCGCCGCCTGCCGCGGCACCGTTCACCGCCGCAATGAGTGGCTTGTCGTAGTTCTTGATGGCCAGCGTTTCGCGGCCGACACCCAGCCGGTCGAACGTGCGGTCGGCCGCACTGAGCGCGGTGGTCAACCCGAGGTTTTCGTGCATGAGCGCGTTCAGCCCCTTTCGGGCTGTTTCGCTTGCGAGGTCGCCCATGTCGGCGCCCGCGCTGAACGCGGCTCCTTCGCCGGTCGTCACAACCACCCGAACGGCGTCATCGGTGCGGGCTTCTTCCAGCACGGCCAAATACTCGCCGAGCAGTATGCCCGTCAGGCCGTTGCGCGCCTCTGGGCGGTTGAGCCGACAGACGAGCACAGCACCGCGGCGCTCGGCCACAACATCGCTCATGGCGATCTCCAGCGATCAGTTGAGCTCGGGCAGCTTGCCGGCACTCACCGTTGACTGCAGTTCGACGTACTCGGAGAGACCCTCGGCCCCGAACTCGCGCCCGATGCCGGACTGTTTGAAGCCGCCGAACGGAGCGGTGGTGTCGAGCGTGTACATGTTGATCCCGTATGTGCCCGCACGGATCTCGGCGGCGATCTCCAAGCCGTGGGCGACGTCGGAGGTCCACACCGAACCGGCCAGCCCGTACTCGCTGTCGTTGGCAATGCGGACAGCGTCGGCCTCGTCGGAGTACTTGAGCACCGTCAGCACCGGACCGAAGATCTCCTCGCGGGCGATTTTCATCTCGTTCGTCGCGTCCGCGAACAACGTCGGCCGGACATACCAGCCGCGCTCGTGCGGTTTGTCGGTGCCACCCAAGACGATTCGAGCGCCCTCGTCGAGGCCGGCCTGGATGTAGCCCTGCACGCGCTGCTGCTGGCGTTGGGCGACAAGGGGTCCGACGTCGGTCGCCTCATCCGCCGGGTCACCGACCCGTAGACCCGACATCATCTCCGCAAGCGCATCGACAAGGGCGTCGTGGCGTTTCTCGCTCACCAGGATCCTGGTCTGCGCAACGCACGCCTGCCCGTTGTTCATCAGGCTCGCCATCTTCAAATGCTTGACCGTGTTGGCGATATCGGCGTCATCGAGAACGATCGCCGCGGATTTGCCGCCCAGTTCCAGGCTGACCCGCTTGAGCTGCGCGCCGCACAGCGCTGCGATGTGGCGGCCGGTGGCCGATGACCCGGTGAACGAGATCTTGTCCACGCCGGGGTGGCGCACCAGGCTCTCCCCTGTCGCGCGGCCGCCGGGAACGATCGACACCACACCCTCCGGCAGGTCGAGCTCATCGAGCATCTCGGCCAACCACATGGCGTCCAAAGGGGTTTCCGGCGCGGGCTTGACGACGACGGTGCAGCCGGCGATCAACGCAGGGATCATCTTCGGCATGATCAGGAACTGCGGGACGTTCCACGGCACGATCGCGCCGACGACACCCACCGGCGCGCGGCGCAGATGAACCTCGCCGAACAGGCCCTTGCGCCGCTCGACCCAGGGGAACTCCCTTGCCGTTGCGATGTTCAGGTGCATCTGGGCCAACGCCCCGCTGGCCTGCCCCAGTCTGCTGAAGCTGCGCGGTGAGCCCATCTCGGCCGTGATGAGATCGGCCATCTCGTCGGCCTCGCCGGCGTAGACCGCGGCGAGCTTCTCGATCTTCTCCATCCGCTCGCCGACAGTCAGCCGCGGCCACGGCCCGTCGTCGAAGGCTTTTCTGGCCGCGGCGACGGCGTTGTCGACGTCCTCGGGGGCGGCCTGCGGGGTTTCACCGATCGGCTCCTCGGTGTGCGGGGAGATGACCGAGAGCCGCTGCGTGGTCGACGGACTCTGCCAGCGGCCGCCGATGAAGAGCTCGTCGTAGTTGAGGGATCTCATGGCTGGGCCTCCTGGTAAGACGACTGGGCCTCCTGGTAAGACGACTGGTAGGACTGACGCGCCCAGGCTCGGAATTCGTTGATCGCGCCTTCGCCGCGCGCCAGTAGCGGTCGGTCCCGATAGATCTTGTTCTCCCAGATCGGGATGTCCTGTTCGATCTGCTTGCAGAAGTCTCGCGCGAAACCGAGCCCCATCCGCGACATTTCACCGCTCTGCGCGTCGAGCTGGACAAAGAAGGTATATCGGGCATCGACGAACTCCCCGTCGATCGGCGTAACGGTCAGCAGCGTGCATGATCGGCCGAGCCCGCGGTGGCGCACCACGTCGAGGCCCATTCCGTACAGTTCGGAGTCGACCGCGCCAGACACCGGACCGCGCGGCGTCTGGAACGTCACCTCGGCGACTGCCTTCAGCCGGTGGCCGTTGACCTCGACGTCGAGGTCACCGAAGCCGGAGACGCCGTGCACGGTCGCGAAATGGGCGATGTCGACGGTGTTTTCGCACACTTCCTGGGGATGCGACCGGAACCGCCAGCGTGCCGATTCAGGTGCGTGGAACGTGAACGCGGCGTCTTCGCTCTCGGGGATTTTGGGCAGTTCCCATTCCGGTTCGGTCGAGGGGGCCGAGTACCAGACGAAGATGGCGCCGGCGCGCTCGACCGTCGGCCAGGCGTGTAGCCGCGCCGCTCTGTTGACGGTCTTGGCGTATGGGATCTCCACGTTCGAGCCCGCGCCGTCGAACCGCCAGCCGTGGAACGGACAGACGATGCAGTCCTGGATGACCGTCCCGCCGACGGCGATGTCGGCGCCGAGGTGCGGACAGTACGCGTCGAGCACGTATGGCGTGCCCGAGGCGCCGCGGTAGCAGATCAGCCGAGTGCCGAAGTAGTGCAGACCGATCACCTGGCCCGAATCGACCTCGCGGCTGTAGGCGACCTGGAACCAACCCTTGGGGTAGGCCGCGAACGGGAATCGCTTCTCGATGTCACTCATCACGGCGTCACCGCCCGTCCGCCCCGCTAAAGTTGCTATTGCTGTAAACATAGCAAAAAAGGAAGGTGCCGTGGACGACCCACTATCGGCTGACTGGCGTTCCTATCCCTTCGAGTTGGTGGCGGGCGATGCCCAGTTCTGCTTTCCCGCCGCCGAGGCCAACCATCCGGACTGCGAGTCCGATACGTGGTTTCTGGCGGGGCAGCTGACTTCGGAACGCGGCGGGCGATACGCGTTTCTTACGATCTTCAACAAGAACCGGCCCGCGCAGCAGATCGTCGCCGATTTCTACACGTTCGCGTTGTTCGACCTTGACGCGGGCACCTACGGGACGTACACGGACTACGACATGCCGCCTGCGAACATGTCACCGGGCGCGAGCCCGAAGATGTCCTCGGCGGACGAGGTGCTTGAGATGACGTACGACAGCGGTGCGGGCACCTCGGTCTGGCGGACGTGCCGCGACGAGCGGGACCGCCTTGTGCCCTACACCTACGACGTCACCTTCGTTGGCACCGACGCGACCGGTGCGGCCATGCGGCTTGACCTACACGTCACGCCGTCGCGCGCACCCGTGCCGTTGGGCGCCGCCGCGCACAACGGGAGGATCGAGTGCTTCGGGCAAGCCGGAACGTACTCCTACTTCCAGACCGGCATGGCCATGGCGGGGACGCTGTCGTGGGGTCCGACCGAAGAGGCGGTCACCGGGAGCGCCGGACACGTCGACCGGCAGTGGTTCCCGCTGATCGCCAACGGCGGCGGAACGAGCGGCGACATCCGGGCCCTTGCGCACGAGTGGCGCACGATCAACCTCGATAACGGCGTCGATCTGAGCATCTGGCGCCAGTTCGACCGAACTGATCGCAATGCACTACGGCCCTTTTCCGGCGCAACCACGAGTTCCCCCGAGGCCGGTGTCGACCCGGAGTTCGCCGAGGACATCGAGGTGACCGTCGCCGGCTATGTGCGCTGGCCCGAGTCGGTGAAAACCCTGGTTGCGCCGCCGTCGCAGGCGCGATACATGCCAGACCGGCATCGACTGACCTCGCGCCGGCTTGACCTCGACCTGACGGGGGAGCCATTGGTGGCCGCCCCCGCGCATGCCCTTCCGCTGGAGTACATGGAGGGCCCGTATCGATACACCGGCACCATGCGCGGCGAGCCGGTCAGCGGGTTCGCCTTCTACGAGCGCTCGTTGGCGCTGTACCGGGACTGGGAGTTGGTCGACGTGCTTGCCGCCGCCGTCGAGGATCGCGACTCGATGGTCGCCACGGTGCGGGATCTCGTTGCCGATGGCCGCCGCCAAGAGGCGATCGACTACCTCAACACCGAGCTACGCCCCGTCGTCGGCGCCAGTTCCGACGTCGCACCGATACTCGCCGACCTGGTCAGCTCGCTTGAGCGAGGCATTGGATAGCTCGCAGCCGTCCGTCTGAGAGTGCGGTGCGCAGGTTCTCGGCCTTCTGTGCAAAGCCGGGGACGAAGGCGTGCAGCCCGAGCGGATCGGGAGGCAGTGACAGCACCATCTCCATCGTCGCGGCCGCCTGGTCGGTGAGATCATTCCATGCCTCGATCGCGAATCCGCAGGACTCGACGGAGGCACGCAACTCCGCGGACGTCGCAAGGTGGCTGAGTCCGGGTTGGTCGGCCCATGGAAGTGGATAGCCGAGTTCGCCCCGTCCTGTAGAGGTGATGTCCCACATAGCTAGTCGGCCACCCCCTACGAGTACCCGGCGCGCTTCGGAGTAAAGACGGCCCTTGTCGGCCACGTTCATCTGAACATGCTGGCTGAAGACGACATCGAAAGTCGCTGCGGCGAAAGGCAGGTCGGTGACGTCGGCCTGGCGAACGGCGATCCGGTCGTCCAACCCGACAAGGCGATTGAGCCAACCGGCCGTTTCGCAGTACTCCTCGGTGAGATCGACGGCGGTCACGCTGCAATGACACCGGTCTGCCACGAAGCGCGCTGTACCGCCGATCCCGGTGCCCGCATCGAGGACTGCGGTCTCGCTCGTGATGCCGATCATGTCGACCAATTGCGTTGTGGCGATGCGGCCCATCGTGTGGAAGTCTTCCAGCAGCGCGAGGTCGGTGGGTTGAAGATTGTGGAGGTCTTTTTCGGCGGCAATGAGGGCCCGCTCAATGTTGTGCCGGGATACGCCGGTCGAGTACTGAGTGTGGACGCGGGTGTGTGTCATGTCTGCTCTTTCGGGTCGTCGATAGCCCGCGGATCGGGGTACCCCGGTCGGGTCGCCGGGTCCCCCGTCCACGATGTGGTTTGGAACGTAATTCGAAGGGATGTAACGGCATTCGGCTGATCCGCCGAAGTGTGGCAAGGCGCGGTCAGGCAACGGTCGTCTGATCCAGATGCGGGCCTGCTGTGCCGATGCCGGCTCGGGTCTCACCTATTCCGAACCGATCGTTGGTTGGTGCGGCATGCTCGTGTCGCCAGATGGCGCACTGGCCCGAAAGCCTTGGCTGGGCGGGCTGGGGATGCTGCTGGTGGCGGTCGAACCTGTCCAGACGGTGCATCGGCACAAGTCCGATCAACATGAATGCCCAGATTTGGCGGATGAGATTCCCGGCGGTGCGTTCCGAGTCCGGGCCGGTGGTGTAGCGGCGTGCGATGGTCAGGAAGTCTTCGGGTTCCACACCGGCGACATCACGGACATGTGTTGTCGGGCCACCCACCTCCCAGGTGCCCAGTGCGTACTCGGGCTGGTAATGGCGCAAGCTGGACTGGAAGTACAGGTCGGCTCCGAGTCGTTTCGCGTACACGCGGATGGCCCGCATGAACATCCACGGGGGAATATCGATGTGGCGCACCCGCCTACCCAATGCCTCACCCACCGCGTCGGCCATGTCAACCCCGGACAACATCGTCGGCCCGGTCGGGCGGTAGGCCCGACCATCATGACGGTGGGGGTCAAGAAGTGCACCCACCGCAACTCGCGCGATGTCTTCGTTCGACGGGGGCGCATTGCGGCCGCCGCCCGTCGGTACCGGCAACACGCCCAGCTGAGCGGCCACAGGCACCAGGTTCAGATAGTTGTCGGCAAAGTACCCGGGATCAACCGCGACGTGGGCGGTATCCGGCAACAGCCCGAACAGCTTGTCTGTCAACCAGTGTTGCCGGGTCATCAACGACGGATGCTCGGGGCTGGCCAGCCACTGACCCAACGCCACCACTGCTTCCACGCCGGAGCGCCGCGCGGCCACGGCAAAGGCGACCGCACTGTCGAGGGCATGCGGGTGGTGCGGGGGGTTGAAGAACAGCCGATCGACCCCGTCCAGCGCGGCCGCAACCTGCTGGATATCAAGCATGTCGGCGACGACGACCTCAGCGCCCAACGCCCGCAAACGTGCGCTGCGCTCGTCGTCGCGGTGCACCAAGGCTCTGGTCGGCACTCCTTTCTCCAGCAGTTGGGCGGCGACCGCGCCGCCGATCTTGCCCGTGGCGCCGGTTACCAGTGCGCGGGTACTTGCCATCAGAGTCTCCGTATCCATGTCAGACGAACGCTGCGAACCGAGTAAGTGACCATTGGTCACATCCGCAGTATGCAACGCGGTGTGACCGTTGTCAACATCGTGTTTGGTGTGGGAGCCTGACGGCATGAGCTCCGTCAACGCCGATCCGCCTCGCCGAAAGCCCTACCACCACGGCGCGCTGCACTCGGCGCTGATCGAGGCGAGCATCGCCCTTGCCCGCGAGGGTGGGCCCGATCGGGTCGTTCTGCGCGAGGCCGCGCGGGTGGCCGGGGTGTCACACTCGGCGGCCTACCGACATTTCGCCGATCGCGAGGCATTGCTGGTCGAGGTGTCACGGCGCGCGCGAAGCGAGCTCGCCGCCGAGATGCGCTTGCGCGTCAACCGCGCCAAGGACCCCCTAGAGCGGTTGGGTGCGGTCGGTACCGCCTACGTCGACTTCGCGCTGACCCAGCCCGGACTGTTCCGCACCGCGTTCATCTCACATCCGCCCCCAACCCACCCCGAGGATCACGATCGACCCGCCGGGCCCGACACCCGATCACCCGCCGATAGCCCAGAGCCGTTCGAGATCCTCGGCCAAGTCCTCGACGAAGCCCAAGACGCCGGCCTCCTTGACCCACACCGCAGGCCAGGAGCCGCGATTGCCGCGTGGTCAGCCGTCCACGGCCTTGCCAGCCTGCTGCTCGACGGGCCCCTGCCCACATCCGCCGCCGACATCGAATTCTCGCTGGGGCAAGTGCTCGACCTCATCGCGCGCGGACTGCTGAACAGCGCCTAGTTCGAGCCGGCCCGTGGCAGGGCTGTGCCGGAAACTCGCTGTACGCGAGCAGTATTCGACGGCCTAGATCGCCTGCTGGGCCGTTTGATGACGGTGCTGCAGAATCGAACGGCCAGAGCAGCAACCTCGGATTGTCCAAAAACCGCTGGTGATAGCGGTTCGTCGCGTATCCTCCGCTAAACCGGGTCGGGGACTTAGGTGGGAGGGCAGCGATGGCGATCGTTGGAGGAATGGCACGAGCCTGGTTTCGGCGACTAGCGCTCGCGGCCGCAGCGGCCGTGGTGTTGCCGGGACTGGTCGGTTTCGCGGGCGGATCCGCAACGGCCGCAGCGTTTTCCAGCTCTGGGCTGCCGATCGAGTACCTCGACGTGCCATCGCAGGGAATGGGCCGCAATGTCAAAGTCGAATTCATGAGCGGCGGATCCAACGCACATGCGGTGTTTCTCTTGGACAGCATGGAAGCCGGCGACGACTTCAACGGCTGGGACATCAACACCCAAGCGTTCGACTGGTACAACCAGTCGGGCCTTTCGCTGGTGCTGCCCGTCGGTGGCAAGGCGAGTTTCTACAGCGACTGGTATGCGCCCGCGGTAGGCAACGGCGCAACGTACACCTACAAGTGGGAAACCTTCCTCACCAAGGAACTGCCGGCCTGGCTGGCGGTCAACAGGCAAGTTCCGCAGACCGGTAACGCCGTCGTCGGGTTGTCGATGGGTGGGTCGTCGGCGCTGGTGCTTGCCGCCTACCACCCGCAACAGTTCATCTACGCCGGGTCGTTGTCGGGCTTCCTCAACCTCTCCGCGCCCAACTGGACCGGCCAGGTTGGAATCGCCATGATGTGGAACGGCGGCTTCAGCCCCGAGGCCATGTGGGGCCCGCCGGGTGATCCCGCGTGGGCACGCAACGACCCGACCGTCCAGGCCGGCAGGCTGGCTGCCAATGGGACGCGAATCTGGATCTACTGCGGCAACGGCACACCGTCCGATCCGGCCCTCGCCAGCCCCGACGCACCCATCGCGGGACTGGGCTTCCTCGAGGGATTCGCGATCGACTCCAACCTCGTCTTCAGGGACGCGTATGTCGCGGCGGGCGGCCACAACGGGGTGTTCAACTTCCCCGACGGCATCCACAGTTGGGGCTACTGGGGTGAGCAGCTGCAGCAGATGAAACCCGACATCCAGCGAGTGCTCGGCGCCACGGCCGCCGTCCAGGCGTGACGGGGTGGCTGGCGCGCGCGGAGCACGTTGTTTCGGAGGAGATCCCTGCGCCGCCCAACGAGGTCCGTGACTTCTACGTCGACCTGGACAACATCAAACGGGTGCATCCGCTGGTGGTTGCGGTGCGCGCGACTCACCGGCGACAGACCGCCGACGGGTACGTGCAGAGCTATCGTGTCAAGGACCGGATCCCGATGGGGCCGTTGCGCTTACGGATCAGCTACGTGGCGCGGCTGCACGTGCCGAATGCAGGCGACGTGACGGCCGAGGCGCATCAGTTCCCGGGGGTACGACTGCGCACAACGGTGACATTCGAGCCGACCGACGCAGGAACGCGCGTCACCGAGCACATGCGCATCGATGCCCCGCGCGCCTTGGCGGCGATGACGATCCGCGAGGCGGTCAAAGCGCACACCGCCATGCTGGCGGGCATGCGCCGGTGCTTCGAGTAGCTATGCGTGGCTAGTCCGACGCGTCGAGCACACTGACCGCGATGCCGTACGGCAGGAAGCGCACCTTACGTGTCGGATCGGTGTTGCCCTTGTTCGCCCGAAGCGCATCCAGTTCGGTCGGATACACCTGTTCAATATGGGCGCCGCCTTCGTCGTCGACGGTGTGGATCGCCCAGACGCCGTCGCCTGTCTCGCCGGTCGTCTCCGGCTCGGTCCTGGCCCGGGAATGGCGCGCGAATTCATCGAAGATCGACGCCCACCCGGCCCGTTCACCGGACGTGGTGAAGAACCTGCTGACTCCGTCGAGCGCGTCGCGCAGGCCCTCACCCGCCTCGCGGACCACGCGATCGAACTCTTCGGGGTCGAACCCGAAAGGCCCGTTGCTGCTCATTGCGGTTCCTCCTCGTGGCCGTACACCGCGGCATTGCGGTAACCACAGTGTGCCTGCGGGTGGCGAAGTAGTCGACTGACGCCAACGGCAGGTGGTAGGCAAACCTTATGGCCTTCACGCGCGCGGACTTGCTGGCGACCGCCGAGCGATCGCCTGCGGCGGCAAGCGCACGTGATCGGAGCGCCTGGGTGGGCCTGTTCACGCCGAACGGCCGGGTCGAGGACCCGGTCGGCTCGCGGCCGCACCGAGGGACCGCGGCGATCGGGCGGTTCTACGACACCTTCATCGGCCCGCGCGACATCACCTTCCGCCGTGACGTCGACATCGTGGCAGGCATGACGGTGATCCGGGACGGGGAACTCGAGGTGACGATGGCCTCTGCGCTCACCCTGAGGGTGCCCGTATATATCCGCTACGACTTGCAAGACGAAGCGGATGGGCTGAAAATTGCTGCGCTGTCGGCTTTTTGGGAGCTACCGGCGATGGTCGGGCAGTTTCTGCGCGGTGGCGTCCTTGCCGTGCCCGCGGGCGTTGCGCTGTCACGGTTGCTGCTGACCAACCAGGGCCTTGCCGGCACTCTCGGCTTTCTCAGTGGGTTCAGCGGTATGGGCGGCGGCGGCAAGGGACTCTTCGCGCGGTTTCTGGACGACGCATGTGGTGGCGATGAAGTCGGCATGCGGAGACGGCTCGCCGGCCAGGTAGCCATCTCAAGCGGCGACGACCTTCAACTGAGCGCCGCCGACCTGCTGAGACACCTGTCGGGAGCGCGGTGGCGCAAGCTCATCGGATCCGGGCATGCCGTCGTCGCGGCGACCGAGCGTGCCGGGCAGCGCAGCGTGATCTTCGCCGAGGTGGGCGCCGAACCCGCCGCACTGAAGCGGATCCGGGTCTTCAGCGAGGCGGGTTGAGTCGTTCGGTGGTGTTGTCTCGATTCGGTCGCGTTGCCCCAGTCCGGTGTGCGGACGTGAGACGGTAGCAGCACCATGGACGCCGATAACTACATGACCTACGAGGAATTCGGGCGGAAGTTCTTCGAGGTCGCCGTCACCGAGGACCGCGTCGGTGGCGCGATCGGCGCGATCGCGGGAAGTGCTTTCGAGATGGGCCCGATGGGTCAGGGGCCGGGCAAGATCGCCAAGGTGAGCGCCAAGGTCAGGATTCTGGACCCCCGGGTGACGCGGCAGCTCGGCGAGACGATCACCTTCGCCGTCCGGATCCCCCTCGAGATCGACCTGGTCGTCGACCTGCGGATCGACAAGCCGAAATTCATGGTATTCGGAGAGATCGCGCTGCGCGCGACGGCACGGGCCGCCGAGCCGCTGCTGCTGGTTCTCGATTTCGAGAAACCGAGGGCGTCCGATATCTCCATCCACGTCACGTCCAAGTCGTTACGCGGGGAGGTGCTCCGGATCGTCGCCGGCGTCGACGCCGAGATCAGGAGATTCATCGCCGCGCACGTCGCGGGCGAAATCGACAGCCCGGCGTCGACGAAGGCCAAGATCATCGACGTAGCCGATCGCCTCGACGCGGCCTGGACCGGAGTCTGACGTGCACGTTTAACCGGCCGGGCGCGGGGGCCGTACGATTCCGGGGTGCAGCGCAGCAGAACGATGGCCCTGGCCCTTTCCGCCGGCGTGTTGGCTTGGAGCCTGGTGTGGGCCGCGCCGGCGCAGGCCGACACGACCAACGACGCGTTTCTCTCGGCGCTGACGAACGCCGGGGTGGGGACCGCCGACCCCGGCAATGCCGCCGCTCTTGGCCAGCAGGTCTGCCCGATGCTGTCCCAGCCCGGTCAGACCGCCGCCGACGTCGCGGCGAAGGTGGCCGACGCGGGAGGCATGTCGCTTGGCCCGGCGACGATGTTCACCGGCATCGCGATCTCCCTCTTCTGCCCTGCGGCGATGTCGTCGATCACCAGCGGGCAATCGCCGATCCCGCTGTCGATCCTTGGCTTCTAGGTCGCCATAGCCGCCAGCCGCGGCCGTCGCGACACCCTTCCGTCGCCTTCGGACCGGCCTCGCGCATGCCGCCACACCCATGGCATCAGCATGTTCTGGGTCCAGAGCAACTGTGAATTCGCCTGCGAGCGCAACGACGACTGCGCGGCTCCTTCGCTGGCTTGCGCCCAATCATGGTTGCTCTCAGGCAAACCCAGTGCCTCCGCGGCCGCCGCGGCGAACAGGGCATGACCTTTCGCCGAGCCGTGCACCCGGTCGGCGCTCCACGTGTCCGGCTCGTTCATCGACGGCGCGCCGTAGAGGTCGACGAGCCGGAACCCATGCCGCTTTGCGGCTGCCCGGATGGCCGCGTTGATCCGGACAACGCGTGGTCCGAGGAGCCGGCCAACCGGCAGAATCTGCGCGAGATCGGGAAAGGTCGTCGTGGCCACCGTCGCACCCGATCCCGCCAGCTGGTTGTGCAGGTCGTCGAGATCGGCGAGGGCACGGTCGAAATGGGGGCCGGGCCGCGTCACGTCGTTCATCCCGATACACACGGTGACGAGGTCGGGCCGCATCGCCAACGCCCGGGGCAGCTGCTCGTCGAGGAGGTCGCGGATGCGCCTGCCGCGCACGGCGAGGTTCGCGTACATCAGCCCCGGGTAGTGCTCGTCGATGAGCACGGCCAACCGGTCGACGAAGCCGATCAGGCCGATCGTGTCGTCGCCGTCCCAGAGTCCCTCGGTCTGGCTGTCACCGATCGCGACATATCGGGTGTACCCGGCCACAACGCGACTCTAGCGGCGAAGGGCGGCTTCTACCTGCAACGCTCCGGCGCGCAGGATGTCGACTTACTTGACGTCTAAGTAGACAGTCTTGTTGGTGACGGTCGTGGAGATGTCGTTGCCGGCACCGGGAACGCCGGAGTCTGTGCGCGAGTACGTCTGCCCGGGCCGGACGGCCACCACGGTGGCCTTGTCGAGCGGGACGGTACCGACCCGGTCCACGATCACCGTGTAGCCCTGGGCCTGCAGCTCGCTGATGGTCTGCTGGGCGTTGCCGGGCCCGGTCGGCGCGGCGGCTGCCGGTGTCGCCAGTCCGATGATCGCGGCGGCCAGCCCGCCGACGAACGTGGCGGCAAATCCGAACTTCTTCATCTTCACGTCCCTGTCTGTTTCTCTTTTGTCCAGACCTTTACGCCAGCTGGTCCGCTATCAAATTCCAGTGGCAGGGTTCGGTGACGGCTAGCACAGCAATCCCTGCCGGCTGGGGTTCACAGTTAGAGGTAGGTGTCGAGGTTTCGTTGGGTCGTCTTGTCGACGGTTGGGCCGGCCTATGCGTGAGATTTGTCGGACCGTGTTGCCTCACGTCAAGATGCGCGCGAGGGACCGTGTTGGCATGATCGAACATGTGTTCGAAGACTTCACCGATGCGGCGCTGATCGACGCCATGGGTGAAGCGACGCGGGACGAGTCGGCGGCGGTTGCGCGGCGGTTCGCGTTGATCGGGCAGTTGGATGCGCGCCGGGCCAAGGACTTAGCGGAATCCATCTTCTGGCGCACCGACCCGTACGAAGAGGTGACCGCCGAGATCTCGGCGGCCCAGAACATCAGCCGGGGCCGGGCGTCGGGTCAGGTTCACTATGCGCGGGTGCTGCGTGATCGGCTGCCGCAGGTGGCGGCGGTGTTCGGCACCGGGGTGATCGATTTCCGGATGGTCGCGACGATCATCGCGCGCACCGAGAACGTCGATGACGAGGTGATCGAGCGGCTGGATGCGGCGCTGGCCCGGCATTGCGTGAAGTGGATGCGGTTGTCGGGGTCCAAACTCACCGACCGTGTCGACATGTGGGTGGCCAAGTTCGACCCGGCCGGGGTGCGAATCCCACCCACGGTCGAGGCCAACCGCTATGTCGAGATGGGGCAGACCAGCCCGGGGATGGCAGGGATCTGGGCCAATGTGCACGCCACCGATGCCGCGGCGCTGGATCAGCGGTTGGATGCGCTGGCCGCCAGCGTGTGCGACAACGATCCGCGCACCAACGAGCAGCGGCGCGCGGATGCCACCGGGGCGTTGGCGCGTGGTGAGGCCCAGTTGGCCTGCCAGTGCGGGGCCGAGGACTGCCCGGCCACCGCGGAACGTAACGCGGCCACTGCCGCGGTCATTCACGTGCTGGCCGAGCAGGCCACCCTCGACGGGACCAGTGATCAGCCGGGGTATCTGCCCGGGTTTGGGATCCTGCCTGCCGAGTCGGTGCGCGATCTCGCCACGGCCGCACAGCTCAAGCCGTTGTCGGTGCCGGCCGGGGCTGCGCCGGATCCGGGATATCGCCCTACGGCTGCCACCGCGGCGTTCATCCGGTGGCGCGATCTGACCTGTCGATGGCCCGGCTGCGATGCGCCCATTGAGCGGTGCGATATCGACCACACAGTGCCCTATCCGGCCGGTGTCACCCACCCGTCGAACAACAAGTTGTATTGCCGCACCCATCATTTGATCAAGACGTTCTATCCCGGGCCTTGCGGCTGGACCGATCAACAGTTGCCCGATGGCACCATCGTGTTTACCGCCCCGACCGGGCATACCTACCGCACCCAGCCTCTGGGCGGCATGCTGTTTCCCGCACTCAAGCAATCCACCGGCGAACTACCGATCCGACTGGTCGACGAGCCGGGAACCAACCGGGCGTTGATGATGCCGCAACGCAAACAAACCCGCGAGCAAGACCGCCGCGACCGCATCACCGAAGAACGCCGCCAACGAAGCGAACTCATCGCCGAAGAAGAACGACAACGCCAAGCCTGGCTCGCCGCCAACTACGAACCCCCACCCTTCTGAGGCGCAGCTTCCCGCGTCAGAACAGGCGTCCCAGCCTGGTGAGGTTCAGCGGCACGCCGACTAGGGCCCGTAAGGTGACGACCCGGCCGTGCGCCACTGGCACGAGCCTGTGAGCTTCAGGGTGGCCAGGTCAGGGAGCAGGAAGAAGTCCGTGAACGGAGCACCTGCTTGAATCGGCTTTACCACGGGCGGCCCTCCGGCGGTGGAAGTTTGTGCCGCGCTGCAATCGTTGCCGCTGAAACCGATCCAATGGCTGCCAGGGGTGACATCGCCAGCGGTCAACGTTGCCGGCGGCCCATATGTGAACCAGGTTTGTGCGGGTCGCGCAATGTCGTCAAGGTGTTGCCATACAGATACCGGGTTACCTTTCGCACACAGCAGGATCTCGCCCTGTGCTGTGAACGTTTGCGAACCGTCCATGGCCCCACTGCTGTCAGCGGACCCGCCGCATGGAGCGCCGGCTTTTGGCACGGCGCGGTCTGCGTATGCGATTCCCGTGGCGAGCAGCGCGGCAATGGTCACGCCCGTCAAGGCTGTCATGGTTACGGTCACGCTGCGCTTCATGGTCGCTGATAATAGGCCGTGTTCTGCGAAAGCGGACTTGTTTGGGCAAATCGAACTTGATGATGATAGCGCCGCATAACGGCGTCAGTGACCGTGCCGCAGCTAATCACGGATGCGCTTGCCACTGCCTTCGCGCCGACGGTTCCTGCATTGCTCCACTGGGCGTTCACAAAAGAGAAGGGTCACTGTCATGGCGGTGTCGCCTCTCATCGCGGAGGTAAGTGATCTAGGCGAGAAGACGTGCGATACGCGTGTGGCGCCCGGCCCGCCGCCAACTACGAACCCCCACCCTTCTTAGGCGCAGCTTCCCGCGTCAGAACAGGCGTCCCAGCCTGGTGAGGTTCAGCGGCACGCCGACCACGCTGAGCTGATTGATGATGTCCTCCAAGCGTTTTCGCGGGACATCCATCCGCCATTCCGGCAGCGTTCCCGACAGGCACACCACGCCGGGCGCAAAGCTGATACCGGTCAGCGCAAGTCCGTGTGGAAGCTCGGGCAGGTGCACCGGGTAGGCCGGCGCGCGCGCCGGCAGCCGCCACCGCGACCGGCGGATGACCAGGCCGCAAGGCTTGAGCCACAGCGTCGAGCCGTCGAGGCGGGCATCGACCTCGACGTGACCCAACAGCGGTCTGCCGGCCAGTCGCAGCCGCGCGATCCCGTCGGCACCGACCTGACCGGACAGCCGCGGCGCCGCCCACAGGAACAAATCGTCGAGCACCGGCGCGGGAACCTCCAGCGTCAGCTCGACCGGTGCGGCCACCAGCATCGGCGGCGCCGTCGGCTTCATGTGGAAGTTGTGCAGCACCGCGGTCGCCCGGTCGAATCGACTACCGTGCCAACAGATATCGCGCGCAGCCAGCCGGACATCATTGAGCTGGCCGACCGACAGCCCGCGCACGTCGAGCCGAGAATCGAACTCGGTGACCGTCAGCGTGAGATCGCCCTGATCCAGACGGACCGTCAGCCGACGGCCGACCACCAGCCGGCGCACAGTCATGAACAGCGTCCGGTAGGCCGCCGCGGCTCCGGAGCTGACCGGCGCCACCGCCGCCGACGACCACAGCGAGGTGAGCATGTCGATCGGCCGGAACGGGTCGAACCGGCGCAGCGGTCGCGGGCGCGTCATGACATCAGCATCCGTCATCCGCGCGACGGAGTGAAACTGGATAACAGTGCCCGCATCGACTTGGCGACGGCGTGCCGCGTTTCTACCGGGTCGGGCGAGTTCGCGATCAGCATTGCGCCGCGGGTGAGCGCGCCGAGTAGCAGCCGGGTGGCGGTCTCGGGATCCTCGACCGTGATCGTTCCCGCCTGCGCGGCGGCCGTCAGCGCGTGCACGATCGCCGCGTGCGCGTATTGCTCGTCGAGTTCGGTGTAGCGGGCCAGGCCCAGCACCGCGGGCCCGTCGACGATCAGGATGCGCTGTATATCCGGCTGCAGTACGCCGTCGAGAAACACCTCGAAGCCACGAGCCAGCTCGTCAATGCCATCCGAGGCGCCCTGCGCCGCCTTCTTGGACGCCGTCATCAAGTCGGTGTGCGCCTGCACGAATACCGCCTCGAAAAGCGCCGTCTTGGTGGGGAAGTGGTGATACAGCGCCCCCGTGGTGACGCGGGCTTCGCGGGCCAGGTCCTCAACCGAGGTCGCGCGGAAGCCGTTCACGCCGAATAGCCGGCGGCCGGCCGCGACCAACGCCCCTCGCGTCTGCGCGACCTGTTCGGCGCGCAGCGAGGCGGGCTGCTCGGCCGCCGGATCCGACATCTATCGCTCCTCTTCGGTCAGACCCAGCATACCCTATTGACATAGTAACGATATGTGAAATAGTAAGCCTATGACATCAGCACCCGTGCGCTACACCGGACCAGCCGAGGACACCCGTCGCGGCTATCGCGCCACCCTCAACGCGCTGCGCGATGCCGCGGCACGAAGCGCCGACCTATGGCGCCACATCGACAAACCAGACGCACCAGCGCCCGGCCTCAGCTGGACCGCCGCCGAGACCGCCGCGCACGTCGTCGGTGATCTCCGTGATTACACCCAGGCACTGACACGTCACGCCAAGGGCTATATGACCCATCCCAACCGGCCGACCGACTCACCCTCGGCGCTCAGTGCGAAGGTCAATGCCCGCCACCTCGAAGAGGTGCCCGAACGCAACCTGCACCGCCTGGCCGACATGCTCGAGGTGTCCGCCGACGCGTACCTGAACGCGGCGGCCGCCGCCGACCCGAGCATCGAAATACCGACCCCCAACGGATTGGTGATCGGTCCGCCAACGATGGCCGCCCTGCTGCTGGGTGAGCAGCTCATCCACGGCGTCGACATCTCGCGCACGGCCAACATCGCGTGGACGATCACCGCAGCCGACGCGTTCCTGGTGATTCCGGGAGTGCTGAGCGTTGCGCCGCAGTACCTGCGGCCGCGGCGCGCCGCGGGCGTGCACATCAGCTTCGAGTTGCGGATGCGAGGCGGTGCCAGCTACCGCATGGCCGTCGACGACGGCACGGCGGTCGTCACCGCTGCGGGAGAGAAGGCCGACTGTGTCATCACCGCGGATCCGGTCGCCTTCCTGCTGCTCGGCTTCGGCAGGGTCTCCCAGCTCTCGCCCGTGCTCCGCGGGCAGCTCCGGCCCGGCGGCCGCAGGCCGTGGCTGGCGATGAAGTTCGGGTCGCTCTTGTACAGCCCTTAGCCCGTAGAGTGGGGGCCGATGACCGCCGACGAGCGCGGGAGCGTGGGCGCACCTCCCGCCCGCAGGGCAGGGGGAGAGCCGACATCTGTGGTAATCGTCGGCAGCGGGTTCACCGGTTTCGAGTGCGCCCGTCATCTGGCCCGAAAGCTGCTTAAGCACAACACCTCGGCCGACATCACGATCATCTCGCCGGTCGACTACATGCTCTACACACCGCTACTGCCCGACGTGGCAGGCGGTGTGGTCGACGCCCGCTTTGTCGCGATTCCACTTGCCAACACGCTGCGGGGCGTGCAGGCGATCCGCGGCAGGGTCGACGGCGTCGACTTCGACAGGCGTACCGTCACCTTCACCGACCCCGAAGAGCGCTCACGCAGTCTGTCGTGGGATCGCCTGGTCCTCACGCCTGGTTCGGTGACACGGCTGTTCGACGTGCCAGGTCTCGCAGAGCACGCGCGCGGGCTGAAGTCGACGGCCGAAGCGCTGTACCTGCGCGACCATGTGCTGGAGCAACTCGAACTGGCCGATGTCGACGACGATCCCGGCCGGGCGGCGGCGCGCCGGACGATTGTGGTCGTTGGTGCGTCGTATTCAGGGACCGAATTGGTCGCCCAGCTGCGGGCGCTTGCCGATTCGGCCGCCAAACAGATGAACTTCGACCCTGCCGAGGTCAAGTTCGTGTTGATGGACCTGGCCGAACAGGTGATGCCCGAAGTGGGGGAGAAGCTCGGCGCCGCAGCGATGCGGGTGCTGAAATCGCGTGGCATCGACGTCCGGCTCGGCGTCACACTGAAGGAAGTCCACGCTGAACACGTTGTGCTCAGCGACGATGCCCTGATCCGTACTCACACCGTGGCGTGGGTGACCGGAGTGACCGGCGCTCCGCTGATCGAAAAGCTTGGCCTGCCGACCGAAAAGGGCCGGCTGAAGGTGCAGACCGACCTGCAGGTGCCCGGCCATCCGGAGGTGTTCTCCGCCGGGGATGCCGCCGCGGTGCCCGACGTCACCCAACCCGGCAAGATCACCCCACCGACGGCGCAGCACGCGACCCGGCAGGGAAAAGTGTTGGCGCACAACGTCGCCGCCAGCCTCGGCTACGGCAAGACGAAGAACTACAAGCACCGCAACATGGGGTTGGTGGTCGACCTCGGCCCCCGCTACGCCGTCGCCAACCCGCTCAACATCTCGCTGTCAGGGTTCCCCGCCAAGGCCGTCACCCGCGCCTACCATCTGTATGCGATTCCGCGCTTCGTCAACCGCTGGGCCGTGTCGCTGGCCTACCTGACCGACGCGTTCTTCGATCGTTCGGTGGTCTCGATGGGCCTGTCCTCGCAGGAGGATGCGCGGTTCTCCGCCAGCGAGGGCATCCCGATGCCCAAACCGGACTAATCCTCGTCGGCGTAGCGGGCCAATTCGAGATGGCTGCGGGCGCGCAGTCGCGGTGTCGCGCTGTCCGGCATGCCGAGCACCCTGATGCATGCATCCGCAACGTGTTCTGGCAGTTTCCCTCGTTCTGGGCCCGGCCGTTTGGTCCACATGTTGACCAGCGACTCCACCAATCGGAACGGCAGATCGGCGGCCGCCTCGTCGACGCCGGTGTCCGCGACGATGGCCTTGCTCAGCGCCAGATAGTGCAGCCGCAGCCGCTCCCGGTCCGACCAGAACGGCTCGAGGTGCGCCCCCCGCAGTTCGGGCTGCAGGTACAGCGCGCCCAGGTTCCAGCGGCCATCCAGCAGCTGGCGGCCGTCGAACAGAGCCAGGGCATGCAGATGCTCGGGCGCGCTCATCGCGGGCTCGGTGCCCGCCAGGCCGTCGATGATCGTCAGCGTCGGCGTCACCGTCTGACTGAGCAGGGCGCACAGGATGTCGTCCTTGGTCTTGAAGTAGTGATACAGCGAGGCCTGACGTATACCGACGGCCTCGGCGATGGTGCGGGTCGAGGTGTTGGTGTAGCCCAGGGTCGTGAAAAGTTCGCCCGCGGCGTCGAGGATCTCGTCACGTGCCGTCGTCCCCGGTCGCCGCTGGGTCGTCAACCGCGGGCGGCCGGCACGAGTGATCGACATCTCCCCATCGTGGCCCACTGAACTGCATAAATGCGTTTCTGTCACACGACAGAAACGCGGGACACGAATCGGTTACGCAGCGCCGGTGTTTGGTTACGCCAGCGACACCTACCGCCCCGCCACGCCATGAAAACTGTCAAGTGACAGGCCGGGGGTGCTAGGGAGCGTGGATGAGTAGCGCAGTATCCGAGGTCGACGCGCAGTCGTCGAGCCCGGTGCACGGCGCTGCGCTGGTGGCGGCGATCACCGACCTGCACGTCACGTTCCGCCGCAACGGCAGTGACGTGCACGCGCTTCGCGGGGTGTCCCTCGACATCGCGCCCGGCGAGATCCTCGGCCTGGTCGGCGAATCGGGGTCCGGCAAGACCGTCCTCGGGTTCACCATGCTCGGTCTGCTGTCGCACGCCCGGGTGCAGGGCTCGGTGAAAGTGGCGGGCACCGACATGGTGACCGGCGACGCGAAAACGCTGCGCAAGGTGCGCCGCCTCGACCTCGGCGCCATCTTCCAGGACCCGATGACGTCCCTGAACCCGACCATGCGGATCGGCAAGCAAGTGGCCGAGGCCGCGGGCAGCGAAGAGGAGGCGCTCAAGCTGCTCACCGCGGTCGGCATCCCGGAACCCAAGCGCCGGTTCCGGGCGTACCCGCACGAGCTGTCCGGTGGGCTGCGGCAGCGGGTGATGATCGCCATCGCGATCGCAGGCAACCCGGAGTTGATCATCGCCGACGAACCGACCACGGCTCTCGACGTCACAGTGCAGGCGCAGGTCCTTCGGCTGCTTCAGCGGTTGCGCGCCGAAATCGGTTGCAGCATCGTGCTGATCACCCACGACCTCGGGGTAGCCGCGCAGATCGCGGATCGCATCGCGGTGCTCTACGCCGGCCGCATCGCCGAAATCGGGCCGACGGCAGAAGTTCTCGGCCAGCCCGCCCATCCCTACACCCATGGACTGCTGCGCTCCAGGCTGACCCTTGATACCGCCCGGCACCGCAAACTCGCAGCGCTGGCTGGTGCGGTGCCAAGCCCGGTGGACCCGCTGCCTGGCTGTGCGTTCGCCCCTCGATGCGTGGTGGCCAGCCCGGCATGTGAGGCAACCCCTCCCGACCCGACCACGATCGCCCCCGGCCGGGTCAGCGCCTGCATCGTGCCGTTCGAAGCGGTGTCCGCAGAACTCGGCTCGCGCCTTACCACCACCACCGAGGACATCGAGCCGGAATCAGAGTCCACCGAAACATCCGAGCCGCCAGCGGTGGTGCTCCATGAGGCGGTCAAGGTCTTCGGCAAACTTCAAGCGTTGCGTGGCATTTCGCTGACCGTCGCCCACGGCGAATCGGTTGCGTTGGTCGGCGAGAGCGGATCAGGCAAATCCACGCTCCTGCGGGTCGTCGCGGGCCTTGAGAAACCGAGCTCGGGGACCATCGAGCTGGCCGGTGGCCAACGGCCACAGATGGTGTTCCAGGATGCGGGCGCGTCGCTGACGCCGTGGTTGTCCGTCGGCGAGCTGATCGCTGAGCGGTTGCGCGGAAACGGCATGTCCCGCAGCCAAAGACGGGATGTGGTGGCGCAAGTGCTGCAGCGTGTCGGCCTGCCGCTGGACATCGCGAAGTCACGGGCAGGCCAGCTCTCCGGTGGTCAGCGCCAGCGGGTGTCGCTGGCCCGGGCGACCGTGGTGCCGCCGTCGGTGCTGCTGTGCGACGAGCCCACCAGTGCGCTCGACGTCTCCCTTGCCGCCTCGGTGCTCAACCTCATCGGCGATCTTCGCCGCACCCTTGACATGTCGGTGGTGTTCGTGACGCACGACCTTTCGGTCGCGCGCGTGGTCGCCGACCGCATCGCCGTCATGTACCTCGGACGCGTCGTCGAGATCGGGCCCGCCGACGACGTCATCAACAATCCGGTGCACCCCTACACCCAGGCGCTTGTCGACTCGATCCCGGACCTCGGGCGCGAATCACGGGTGTTGCCTGGCGAACCCGCAAGCCCGCTGTCCCCGCCGACCGGCTGCGCGTTCCATCCACGCTGTCCGATCGCCGTCGAAACGTGCTCCGACAGCCAGCTCGATGTCCGGCTCGAGGGGGCACCGGGTAGTCCGCATCAAGTCGCCTGTATCGAGCGGAAGGCGAGCTGACATGGCGATCGCACTGCCGGCAGGCACGTGGTCACGGGGCAGGGTACGACTACTGTCGCTGCCGAAATCCTCGCCGATGCTGATGAATTGGGTCGCCGTCTCGTTGGTGTTCGTGGTCACGGTCGTGGCAGTGGCCGTGCCGCTCATCTCTCCTCACGATCCTCTGGTTCCTGCCGGCATGCCGTTGCAGGCGCCGGGCAAAGGCGGGTTCCTTCTCGGCACTGACGCCATCGGCCGCGACATCCTGAGCCGGGTTCTCTACGGCGTCCGAGCGAGCTGGTTTGCGGCGCTGGTGGTCGTCGCGGTCGGATTGTTCATCGGCGGACTCATCGGGCTGATCGCCGGTTCTGTTGGCGGCTGGATCGACAGCCTGCTGATGCGGATCACCGACGGGTTCCTGTCATTGCCCGCGCCCGTGCTGGCGATCGCGGTGGTCGCCGCGCTCGGCCCCGGCTTCGTCCACACGCTGATCGCGGTGTCGATCGTGTGGTGGCCGTTCTACGCGAGGCTGGTGCGCGGTGAAGTGGCCCGGCTCGCCGCCCGTCCGCACATCGAGGCCGCGAGGCTTGCCGGAGTCGGCCCGATTCGATTGGCCAGCCGTCATCTGCTGCCCGGCGCGGTGCCCAACTCCTTGGTGGCCGCCAGCCTCGACATCGGCACCCTGATCCTCACGCTGGCGGCGCTGTCGTTCCTTGGCCTTGGTCAAGCGGCCCCCGCGCCGGAGCTCGGGGCGGATACCGCTCGCAACTTGACGTATTTCCTTCAGCAGTGGTGGGTCCCTGTGATGCCGGGTCTCGCGGTCCTTGTCCTTGCCCTTGCCGCCAACGTGGCGGGCGACGGCCTGCGCAATCTGATGAAGACGAGCTAGGTGCCAGGCATGCGGAATTTCGTCCTGACCCGCGTCGGCGCCATGATCGTCATCCTCATCGCCCTGATCGCGGTGATGTTTGTGCTGCAGCACATTTCGCCAATGGACCCGGTCAAGGCGCAACTCGGCGCTAACGCCTCGGCTGAGGCCGTCGCGGCCCATCGGCACGCGCTCGGGCTGGACCAGCCGATGCTCAACCAGTTCTGGAACTACCTGACCGGGGCCGCCCACGGCGACCTTGGCACCTCCTATCGCACCAGGCACCCGGTGAGTAGCGACCTCGGCGACTTCTTCCCTGCGACACTCGAGCTGGCGATGTACGGTCTTGGCCTTGCGCTGATCCTGGCCGGGCTGTTGGCGTTCGGCACGACGCTGAAGTGGCCGGGCGCGGGTGTGCTGCGGGCCGTACTGTTCACCGGCGCAGCGGCACCGATGTTTCTGCTCGGCATCGTCGGGCTGATCGTGTTCTACCAGAGGCTGGGTTGGGTGCCCGCGAACGGCAGGATCAGTGTGCCGAATCCTCCGACAGGACCCACAGGGATGCTGACCGTCGACGGGCTGCTCGCCGGGCGGCTCGACGTCGTCACCGACGCGCTGCACCACTTGATCCTGCCGGCCGTGGTGATCGCCCTCGGCCCTGCGGTCGCGATCGGACGCGTCCTGCGATCCAGCCTGTTGACCGACTCCAACAGCGACTA
Source organism: Mycobacterium sp. (assembly GCA_025965975.1). Taxonomy (GTDB): domain Bacteria; phylum Actinomycetota; class Actinomycetes; order Mycobacteriales; family Mycobacteriaceae; genus Mycobacterium. Next base: position 50,746 of record JAOPVX010000230.1, read on the forward strand.
CGCGAGAACGGCACGGGCCAAAGGACTTTCGGAAGGCCGGATCATGGCCGGCCACGTGCTGCGCAACTCCGTCGGCGGGGCGTTGTCGATGACAGGGCTGCAGGTCGGCCTGATGTTCTCCGGCGTGCTGGTCGTCGAGCAGGTATTCGGTTGGCCCGGAATCGGTCAGTACATCGCGCAAAGCATTCCGGTGGCCGACTTTCCCGCGATCGCGGGCGTCACGCTGATGCTTGGCGTGCTCTACGTCGCCATCAACACGGCGGTCGACCTATTGCAGGCAGCCGCCGATCCACGAATAACCGTAGGAGGAGGTTAGGTGCCAACACAGCCACTGATCGTGGGCAACCCCGTGCTGGTTGTCATCGACATCCAACAGGGCGGCGCAATGCCCGTGGCAGAGGTGGGAATTCCCCACATGTCCGGGCACGCCGAGCGTGTCGAGCGGGCCGAGAAGCTGGTTGCGGCGGCGCGCGCCGCCGGCGTGCCGGTGGTGTTCTTCCAGGAGGTGCACCGGCCCAGCGGGGTGGACTTCGGTCGAGAACTGGACGGCACCGAAGGTGTGCACTGTATCGAAGGCCAGCCGGGCACCGAGCTCGAGCCGTCGCTGCGGCCGCTGCCCGACGAGTTTCATATCGTCAAGCGGCGCTATTCGGGTTTCATCGGAACGGATTTCGAGATCGTGTTGCGGGGGCTTCGGGCATCGACGCTGATCCTGATCGGCGGTTTGACCGACGTCTGTGTGCATTACACGTTCGCCGACGCGCATCAGCGCGACTACTACGTCCGCGTCGTCACCGACTGTGTCGGTGGCTCATCGCAATACCTGCACGACGCGGCGCTGGCCGCCATGGAGTACCTGCAGACCGGCGCGATGCGCACCACCGAAGAGATCCTCTCCGCATTTGATGAATGTCGCCGCCGTCGCGGCTCCGCTCAACAGCCCGAACAACCCGTCCTCGAAGGAGCAACTCGATGAGCAAACGACTACTGGCCATTGCGGCGGCGGGCGCCGCCGCAATGCTGACCTTGTCGTCCTGTGGTGGCTCGGGTTCTGGCGGCGGCACGCCGAACGCGGCGCCGACCGACAAGGTGCTGCACCTGTCGTTCCTGCAGGACCCCGGCCAGCCGCCGGATCCCGACGTGTACTACGCCGGGCAGGGACTGCTGCTCACGACCAACCTCTACGAGGGTCTGTTGCAGTTCAAGGGCGGCCAGGGCAAGGCCGAGCTCGAGCCACTGCTGGCCACCGAGTACACCGCCTCGCCCGACAACAAGGTCTTCACGCTCAAGCTGCGTGAGGGCGTGAAGTTCCACGACGGGACACCGTTCAAGTCCGACGCGGTCAAGGCGTCGTTCGACCGCCGACTGGCCGTCAACGGTGGACCCGCCTACATGGTCAAGGACATCGACTCCATTACGACGCAAGGCGATTACGGCGTCACGATCACGTTGAAGTCACCCAACTCGGAGTTCCTCGATTACCTCGGATCCGCCTACGGTCCGCGGATGCTGAGCCCGACCGGGCTGCAGAAGAATGGCGGCTCGGACTTCGCGCAGAACTACCTCACCACCCACGACCTCGGGACCGGTCCGTACACGCTGACCGACGCGCAGGTCGGCTCGCACTATGGGATGGCCTCGTTCGGAGACTACTGGGGTCCGAAGCCGTACTTCGAGAAGGTCGACCTGCCGGTCATCACCGACACCTCGGCGCAACAACTCCAGTTCAACAACGGCCAGCTCGCCGCGATCCTGCATGACCTGCCGTCGTCGGCGGTCGGGCAGTACCTGAACAACGCCAAGTACTCGCACTACTCGTTGCCGACGATGATGGCGGACTTCATCTACATCAACCCCACCAAGGGCATGATGACGGACCAGGCGACGCGGACCGCGGTGATGAATGCCATCGACGTCGACCAGCTCGTCAAGCAGACGTATTTTGGCCGAGGCAAGATCGGCGCACAGATGTACCCGCCGTACGTGCTCGCCGCCGAGTACGGGAAACAGGCTCTGACACATGATCCCTCGGCGCTGACCAAGATCGCTGCGGGACTGCCCGCCGATCAGAAGTCGGTCACCATCGGCTTCGACACGAGCAATCCGGACAATCAGCTGATCAGCAACCTCGTTCAGACTCAGCTCGCGGCGGCAGGGGTCACCGCGAAGGTACAGGGCTATCCCACTTCGCAGATCTACGCCTGGATCGGCAACGCCGCGGCAGCGCCGGACATCCTCGCCAATCTGGTGTGGCCGGACGCTCCTTCGCCGTACACCTGGGGCCACATCTCGTGGGACCCCGATGGCGGGATCAATTACCTGAGCTGCTCGTCGCCGAAGGTCAGCGCCGCTCTGGCACAGGGGCTGCCAAACGGCGCGCCGCAACCGTACTCGGACGCGGGTACGGCAGCCGAAGAGACCGGTTGCTGGTTGAACGTCGCCGACATCGACGACTTCATGGTCGCCCAGCCGTGGCTGAAGGGAGTCGAGCAGGCGCACGCGGTGTCGAACCCGAACTCGCTGCGGATCGCGGCGCTGTCGGTGGGCTGATGGCTCACGTTTCCAAGGTCCGCAGGATAGTTCTGCTGACACTCGGCTGGGAGGAGCTGCCGAAGTCCGTATCGGTCTACGGCGCTCCGCCCGAAGAGCGGATGCGCGAGCCGGTGCCAGGGGTGCTGCTGCAGACCGACGGCGGCTGGGTGCTGCTTGACACCGGGTTCAACACCGCGCTCATCCGCGATCCCGCGCTGTACCGGCGGTTCTACCCGACCGTCGAGTACATCCCTGTGCTGCCGGGACCGGGTGAACCGATCGAACAATCGCTGCACGACATCGGCGTCGACATCGACGACATCCACACCGTCGCGGTGAGCCATCTGCACCACGACCATGCCGGCGGCCTGAAACTGTTCGCAGGCAAGGTTCCCGTGCATGCCCAACGCCGCGAAGTCGAATACGGGCTGTCCAACCATCCCGAGCCGGAGCACAACGCGATCGCGCGCATCGACTTCGACGATCCGCGCATCGAGTGGCAGCTCGCCGACGGCGAAGCCGAGATCGCCCCTGGTATCACGGCCGTCCCGACCTACGGGCATACCCCTGGGCACCAGAGTTTCGTGGTCGAACTCGACGAGTCGGTCGGCGGCGACGGGTTCGTATTCGCGTTCGACGCCGCCGACCTGACCGAGAACATCGAGCACGAGTTGGCGATCGGCGGCTACATCGGGGTGACACCCGAGGAAACCGTCGAACCCATCCGCAAACTCAAGAGGCTGGCCAAAGAGAAGGGCTACCAACTGATCCCCGGTCACGACCCGCACGTGTGGCCGCAGCTGACCCGCCACTTTCACGATCGGTTCGGTCCGGTGGTCGCGTAGTGGACCTGATTGTCCGGGCCGAGAGGGCGGTCATCGACGGCGAGATCCGGTCGGCCGCTGTGGCGGTGGCCGACGGCATGATTCGTGCGGTCGGCCCGATCGGCGCGGACTACCCGGCCACCGAACAGATCCGGCTCGGCGAAGCGACGGTACTCCTGCCGGGTTTCGTCGATTCACATGTGCACATCAACGAGCCGGGCACCGACTGGGAAGGCTTCGCCACCGCGACGGCGGCCGCTGCGGCTGGCGGCATCACCACCCTTGTCGACATGCCGCTCGACAGCGACCCGGTGACTACCACGGTCGGCGCGCTGAGCGACAAACAGCAAGCGGCGCAGGGCAACTGCGACGTCGATGTCGCGTTCTGGGGCGGTGTCGTCCCCGGCAATCTTGCCGGGCTAGGCGATCTGGCCGCCGCAGGCGTGCTGGGCTTCAAGTGCTTTCTCACCGACTCGGGAAACCCGAACTTCCCGGCCCTGGACGCCGACGAGTTCCGGCGCGCGGTGTCGATGTGCGCCGTCCTTGACGCGGTGCTGCTGGTGCACGCCGAAAGTGAACATGTCATCGAGGGCAGTCCGCGGCCACGCGGCCGCAGCTATGCGTCGTTTCTGTCGTCGCGGCCCGATGCCTCAGAGGAGCATGCCGTTGCGCTGGTCATCGACGCCGCAAGAGAAACGGGTGCGCGGGTCCACGTCGTGCATGTCTCCAGTGCCCGCGTGTTGCCGATGCTCGCCGATGCCAAGCGGTCCGGCGTACGCATCACCGCCGAGACGTGCCCGCACTATCTGATCTTCGCGGCCGAAGACATCCCCGACGGCGCAACACAGTTCGCGTCGTGCCCGCCCATCCGCGATGGGGACAACCGCAGCCTGCTGTGGCAGGGGCTGGCCGACGGCACCCTTGACATGATCGTGTCCGACCACTCACCCTGCGCGCCGCCGATGAAGGCCGACGGCGACTTTGGGCGTGTGTTCGGCGGAATCAGTTCCCTTCAGGTCGGACCGCGGGCCGTGTGGACACACGCCGTCCGGCGCGGTTTCGGGCTGGCGGAGCTGTGTCGGTGGATGTCCGAACAGCCTGCCGCCCTTGCGGGCCTTGGCGACAGGGGACGCATAGCGGTCGGGCGGCGGGCGGACCTGTGCGTATTCGAACCGGATATCGAGCAGACCGTACACGCCGCGACGCTGAGACACCGGCACGCGGTCACGCCCTATGACGGTGCCGTGCTGCGCGGCTCGGTGGTGCAGACCCGGCTGGCGGGCCGCCTCATCTACGAGCGGGTCGGTCAGCCGGCATGAGACTGCTCGTCCTTAACCCGAACACATCGGAGTCGATGACCGCCGAGATCGCCGCGGCCGCTGCCGGGGTCGCCGCGCAGGAAACCGAGATCATCGCGCGCAATCCGCGTTTCGGCGCGACGGCGATCGACTCGGCCGGCGAAAGCTACCTGTCCGCGGTCGGCGTGATGGATCTGGTGGCCGCCATGCTCGCAGCGGGCGAATTCGACTATGACGCAGTGATTCTGGCCGGGTTCGGCGAACACGGCAAGGATGCGCTGCAGGAGATGCTCGCCGTGCCCGTGCTGGACATCGCCGAGGCCGCGGCTGCGGTCGCGCACCTGATCGGACGGCGCTTCTCGGTGGTCACCACGTTGGCCCGCTCGATACCGCCCATCGAGGACAGGTTGATGCTCGCGGGCCTCGATGCACACTGTGCGTCGGTGCGGGCGTGCGGGCTCGGTACCGCGCAGGTGGACGCTGACCCTGCCGGCGCCGTGCAGGCGATCGTCGACGAGGCGGCCAAGGCGGTCGCCGAGGACGGCGCCGACGTGATCTGCCTGGGATGCGCCGGGATGGCGGGTGTCACCGCGGCGATCACCGCCAAGCTTGGTGTGCCCGCCGTCGACGGCGTCGCCGCCGCGGTGGCGCTGGCCCAGGCGTTGGTCGGGCTTGGGCTGAGCACAAGCAAGGCAGGCGTATACGCCGAGGGGCCGGACAACCCGCGCAGTCACTGGCCACTCTCGACGTCGTTGGGCCTTGACCGATGACCGCCGACGAGCGCTCGCGCGAGGAGCCCATATGCGAGCGCTCGCGCGAGGAGCCGATATGAAGGTGGATCTCGCGTCGCGCGCCCTCGGCGGCAGCGTCGTCGCCGCCAGCGATGAATCGTTCGGCGTCAAGGAACGCTTGATCGACCCTGGCGAACCGGCGTTCGTGCCTGGCACGTACGACGTGCGCGGTGAGGTCGTCGACGGCTGGGAGACCCGCAGGCATGCCGACGTCGACTGGGCGATCGTGCGGCTCGGAGTCGGTGGCCGGCTGCGCGCGATCGATGTCGACACCCGCTTCTTCTCCGGCAATCATCCGACCGGCTGCCGCATCGATGCCTGCGTCCTCGACACCGTCGCCGACCCGACCGCCGCCGGGGTGCACTGGACGACGATCGTCGACAGCGCCGCGTTGAAACCCGATTCCCACAACGTCTTTGCCGTCGACGATCCGCGGCGCTATACGCACCTGCGACTGCAGCTGGAATCCGACGGGGGAGTCGCGCGGCTACGCGCCTATGGCGAGGTCGTCCCTGACCCGGCGCTGTGGGCAGGCGTCACCGTCGAGGTGTCGGGCGTCGAGCAGGGCGGCCGGGTCGAATGGTCCAGCGACAGCTTCTATTCCGATGCTGGCGCGCTGATCACGCCGGACCGGCCACGCAACATGGGCGACGGGTGGGAGGCCAGGCGGCGCCGCGATATCGGCCCCGACACCCACGACGCGGTGATGATCTCGTTCGCGGTGCCCGCCGATCTGCAGCGAGTCGAGATCGACACCAGCCGCTTCGTGTTCAACGCATCAACCGAGGTCGCGGTGCTTGGCAGCCGCGCGTTGCCATGTGGCGAACACGGCTGGGCGCTGGTGCCGTTCGACGTGGAAGTGCTGGCCCGCACCCGCATCGCAGCCGATTCGCGGCACGTCTTCGTCGTGGACGCCGCGGACATCACCGCGCTGCGGGTGCAGGCCTATCCCGACGGCGGAATCGCCCGCGTCCGGGCCTTCGGCCGGCCCACCGACCACGGAATCGCCTTGCTGCAATCCATCTGGGAGGGGTCGGCGTGAGCACCCGAAGCACCGTGCAGATGACCGAATGCAGCGGACTGTGGCAGCGCACGTTGCTCATCGACGGCGACGGGTCACGCGACGTCAGCACCGGTGTGGCATGGCTGCAGGGAATCACCGCGTACGCGGACACCCGGGGCTTTGCCGGCCGACTCAGCCAGCACGACGACGTCTTCGCGTGGCAGCGGCTCATCGATGTCGAGCCGCAGGGGCCGTTCCCCGACGAGGGGCGGATGCGGTGGGAGGCGGGCGTTTTGATCGAACGCGGCGTGCACCAGAACTACGCCGAACATTGGGTCAGGCGGGACGGCCCGGCCGCACCGTGCTGGGCGCTGTTCGGAGCGAACGCGATCCTGCTGCGCGCCGGTGCGCAATTCGGCTGGGCGGACCGGCGCGGTGTTGCGCTTGGCACAATCGGCGATCCGCAGTGGACCGCGCTCAATCCGCACATGAATGGTAGTGACCTGGTGGCCAACGGCGTCCGATGGAACATTGAGGATAGCGAAGGAGATGTGGATCTATGAGTGGGGCAACGTCATTCACATCGGTGCCGATCGTCGACATCAGCGGACTGAACTCGCCGGAGCCGGCGGAACGCGAACGAGTGGCGGGCGAGATCGGTAGCGCGGCCCGCGAGGTCGGGTTCTTCTATGTGAGCGGCGCCGGTGTCGACGACGCGTTGTTCGAGCGCACGTTGGCAGCGACGAGGCAGTTCTTCGCGTTGCCGCTCGAGGAGAAGATGCGCTCCTACATCGGGCTGTCCACCTGCCATCGGGGCTACGTGCCGGTCGGCGAGGAGGGCGTGGAGACGGGAACACCAGATCTCAAGGAGGCGTTCGACACCGCGCTGGATCTGCCCGCCGACGACCCCGACCATCTGGCGGGCAACCCGATGCTTGGCCCGAACGTGTGGCCCGACCTGCCGGGGTTCGCCGAGACGGTGACGGAGTACTACCACGCGGTGCTCGACGTCGGGCACCGGCTGCTGTCGGCGTTCGCGGTGGCGCTGAAAGAGGACCCCGACACGTTCTCCCGGCACGCGACCAAGACGCCGAGCCAGTTGCGGCTGGTGCACTATCCGTACAACCCCGAAGCGCAGGACGGTCAGGGTATCGGCGCGCACACGGACTACGAGTGCTTCACGCTGCTCAAACCCACCGCGCCGGGCCTTGAGGTGCTCAACGGCGCCGGTGAGTGGATCGACGTGCCGCCGGTGCCCGGCACGTTCGTCGTAAACATCGGCGACATGCTGGAACTGTGGACCAACGGTGCATACGTGGCGACCAGCCACCGGGTGCGCAAGGTGCCCGAAGAGCGGTATTCGTTCCCGCTGTTCTTCAACGTCGATTACCACACCGAGGTGAAACCGTTGCCGCAGTTCGCCTCTCGCGACGGAAAGGAGCGCCCCACGCTGCGCGCGGGTGAGCACCTGTTCGCCCAGACCGCTCAGACGTTCGGCTATCTGCGCAACCGCGTCGAGACCGGTGAGCTGGTGCTTCCCGACGGCTCGCTGGAAATCGGACAGTTCGGACAGCAGGCGTTGCAGAACCGGGGATAGCCTTCGGTAGTTTCGGCAGCGTGCCCGAACTGACGAACCGCCAGATCCTGCTGCGTCGCCGTCCGACCGGGCTGGTTGCGCCCGGTGACACCGAGCTGGTCACCAGCCCTGCGCCGGAGCCCGCAGACGGTGAGGCGCTGGTGCGCACCACCTACGTCGGGATCGACGCCGCGGCCCGTACCTGGCTCGACGGCCAGCCCGGCTATCTGCCCGCGCTGCAGTTGGGCGACGTCATCCGGGCGGCAGGAATCGGCGAGGTGGTGGCGTCACGCTGCGACGCCTACGCCGTCGGCGACGTCGTCACCACGCTGACCAGCTTCCAGGAATATGTCATCATCCGCGACGACGTGTTCACCACGCCGATCCCTGGGGAGACCGATCAACTGGCGATCATGTCGGTCTATGGCCCGACGGGCGCCACCGCCTACTTCGGGATGACCGACATCGGCAGGCCCCAGCCAGGGGAGACCGTGGTGGTCTCGGCCGCGGCGGGTGCAACGGGGTCGGTGGCCGGGCAGATCGCCAAGATCGCAGGCGCACGGGTGGTCGGTATCGCGGGCGGTCCGCATAAGTGCAAGGCGGTTGTCGAAGACTTCGGGTTCGACGCGTGCATCGACTACAAGGAGGCCAACCTCCCCGCGTCGCTCAAGGAACACTGCCCGAAGGGTGTGAACGTCTACTTCGACAACGTCGGCGGGCCGATTCTCGACGCGGTGCTTGGCCGACTCGCTCCACGAGCACGGGTCGTGCTGTGCGGCGTCATCTCCAGCTACCTGACCGGCGAACACCCAGGCCCATCCAACTACGTCAACCTTCTGGCCAGGACCGCGCTCATGCAGGGATTCAATGCGCTCGACGAGTGGGGCCGCTTCGATGAAGCCTTCACCTCGCTTCGCCAGTGGGAGGCCGATGGCCGGCTCGTGCACCGCCAGACCATCTTCGAGGGCATCGAGTCTTGCGTTGACGCCCTCAACGGGCTGTTCACCGGCGCCAACATCGGCAAGACGCTGGTCAAGATCAGCGAACCCACGCCGGCCTGATGCCGAAGCTGAGCGCGGCCCTGCTGCTCTACCGGGTCATCGACGGAGGCGTCGAAGTGCTGATCGGCCATCCCGGCGGCCCGTTCTGGGCACGCAAAGACGAAGGAGCGTGGTCGATTCCGAAGGGTGAGTACGTCGAGGGCGACGACCCGTGGACCGCCGCACAACGTGAATTCGGAGAGGAACTCGGCAAAAAGCCGCCAGACGGGCCGCGCATCGAGTTCGCGCCGCTGCGGCAGCCCAGCGGCAAGGTCATCACGGCCTTCGCCGTTCGCGGCGATCTTGACCTCGATGGCACCGTCAGCAATACGTTCACGCTCGAGTGGCCGAAGGGTTCGGGCAAGATCCGCGAATATCCCGAGATCGACCGCGTCGGTTGGTTTTCGGTGGCCGAGGCCAACACGAAACTGCTGAAGGGTCAGCGGCCGCTGCTGGACCGTCTCATGGTTGCTCTCGAAGGCGGCGAACCGGGTGGGTCTCGATAGCGTTTATGGTCAGCGCGCGGCCGTGGATGCGCCACCCGGCCCGCGTGTGCAGATACTCGTCGTCGTAGCGCAGATGCCACACCAAATCGGTGATTTGTCCATCGGCGACCGACCAGTGGTGGGCGATACATGTGATGCGGCCCAGCGCGTAGTTGGAGTCGTCGGCCCCCGCATAGACCTCACCGACGATCGCGTGCTCGGTTCGAGTCACGGTGGCCACCGCAGCAATCGCCTCCCGCACGCCGTCGCGCCCGTGGTGACGGCGCACCGGCTCCAGTGATCGGGGCGGGTCGGGCAGCCGCAGTTCTGCGGTGTCGGTGAACAACTCGACCACATCGTCGAATCGCCGGTCGTCGACCGCCGACGCGTACAGGTGAACCAGGTCGCTCAGCGCGAGCCGATCGAAAGCGTTGAGCCTCATGGCGTGAGCGCCAACCGCTGCGCGCACGTCGACAGCAGGTCACACGCCTCGCCGATGTCGGAGGTGGGCGGCATGGCCAGCACGACTCTGTCGGCGCCGAGCGCCGCGAGTTTGCCGGCGCGATCGCCGTCGATCTTGGTCACGAGATGGCCCAGCGACAGCTCGAGCGCATCCGGGTCGCGGTCGGCGGTAGCCGCCTCGGCACGCATTATCCCGATCAGTTCGGTCAACTCCGAACCGCCGACGCCGAGCGGCTGAAAGCCGTCACCAAACCGACCTGCCCGGCGGGCCGCCGCGCGGCTGTGCCCGCCGATGTGGATGGGCACGCGCGTGGTGGGCTTGGGATAGCAAGCGGCGTGAGCGAATTCGAAGAACTCGCCGGAAAAACTCGCACCGTCGGGCCGGTCCTCCCACAGCAGCCGCATCACCTCGAGCTGTTCGTCGGCGCGGCGCCCGCGACTGGCGAACTCCGCTCCGCACGCCTCGATCTCCTCCTTGAGCCAACCCATTCCTACGCAGAGCCGCATCCGCCCGCGCGACAACGCATCCACGGTGGCCACCCGCTTGGCCAACACCACAGGATGGTGGTTGGGCAGCACAAGTACACCGGTCGCCAACCCGAGCCGATCGGTCTGCGCTGCCAGAAAAGTCAGCAGGTCAAGGGGATCGGGCACCGCGCAGTCGGCAGGCAACTCCACCCGTCCTGATGCGTCGTACGGGTACACGCTGCTGTACTCGGTCATCAGCACCGTGTGTTCGACGGCGACGATCGACTCGAAACCACAGGCTTCGACGTGTCGGGCGAAGGCGGACATCCATCCGGGATCGGCGGTGACCCCTGCCGCGACGGGCGCTATGACGGCGAACTTCACGGCAGCCCAAGGTTGCTGCGTCGGATCTCTTCGCGGCACTGTATGCGGGTCCGGCCGGTCTGCTGCATGCACACCCGCACGGGCGACTCCTCCGCGATCGGCAGCGGTTGCTCGGTCGGGGCGGTGGTCACGGTCGGGCTTGGCACATCACCAGGATTGAGCGACCAGATCGAGGCGCCGGTGGTCTGCAGCGTCGAACAGTACGCGGTGGCCCCGTTGGCCGTCGTTGCCGTGCTGCCCACAGGTGAGCATTTGGCACCGATCACCGCGACGGGCGCGGCGGGCGACGTCGCGGCCGGCGGCGCCGCTGGCTCAGGTGGCGGAGGCAGCGGCATGAACGTCGGGGTTCTGAGCGCAGGCGACTTCGCCGTCGCAGTGGTTGGCTCCGGGCGGTCTGCGCGGCGAAACTCCGTGATCGCCACCGTAATTGCGCCGATCAGCAGCACCGCCAGGATCGTAGGCACGATGATGCCGGCTCGTAGCATGGAGCGTTTCGGCGGTGTTGCGGCGGGGGCGAGGGTAGTGCCGACATCGCCGGTCGGCGCCGCGTCGAGCCCGTGGGCGAGCGCACGGGCGAAGTCGTCGCACCGCTCGAAACGGTCCTTGGGATCCTTGGACAACGCCTTGGCCAACACCGGGTCGAGCGCGGACAGCTCGGGGCGCCGCGCGCCGATCGCCGGCGGAGACGCAGACAGATGCTGGCTGATGACGACCGCCGGGTTGGAATGCTGAAACGGCGGAGCACCGGTCAACAGGTGAAAGGCGGTGGCCGCCAACGCATATTGGTCAGCCCGCCCGTCGAGCCGCGCACCCATCAGCTGCTCAGGTGCGGCGTAGGACACGGTACCGACCGTCATATTCGTGGCGGTCAGCCCGCTGATGTCGTTCACCCAGCGGGCGATGCCGAAGTCCGCCAACAGAATTCGGTGATCGCCCGACGCCGGGCGGGCCAGCAGGATGTTGGCGGGTTTGACGTCGCGGTGCAGCAGGTGGCGCTCATGCGCGTAGTCCAACGCCTCCGCGACGGCGGCCACGATGTCGGCGACCTCGGTGTTTCCCATCCCGTCCGGATTGCGCTCCCGCAGCAGTCGCGCCGCGTCGGTGCCGTCCACATAGTCCATCGAGATCCAGATCTGGCCCTCGAAGTCGCCGCGATCGTGCACACCGACGATATGGGGATGCCACAGCGTGGCCGCGATGTCGGCCTCGCGGTTGAACCGCTCGCGATACTCGCCGTCCGCCGACACCGACGCGGGGAGCACCTTCAGCGCGTCGCGCCGTGGCAGCCGCGGATGCTGCGCCAGATAAACCTCGCCCATGCCGCCCGAGCCGAGCATCCGCACGATGGTGTACCCCGCGAACGTCGCACCATCGGCCAACGGCATGGGCGAATAGTACAGACGCGGCTACAGGTCAAGGGTCAGAGGCGAGCCGCCGGCCGCCCGCGAGATGCAGATCAGCATCATGCCGTTGTCGCGTTCGGGATCGGTGAGCAATGTGTCCCGGTGGTCGACCGTGCCGTCGAGCACCCTGGTGCGACAGGTACCGCAGAAGCCCTGCTGGCACGAGTAGGACGCATGCACCCCCGCGCTGCCCAGCGCCGAAAGCAACGTCTCTTCGGCGCCGACCCGCACCGTCTCGCCGGTGGACGCCACCGTGACCGTGAACTCGGTGCCGTCGACGACCGGCGGTGCGGCGAACCGCTCGAAGTGCAACTCGACGTTGTCCCTTGCGGCGAGTTCGGATCGAATCGCTGTCAGCATCGGCGCAGGCCCGCACGCGTAGACCGCGGTGCCGTCGGGACAATCGCCGAGCAACTCAGCGGCCGTGGGGAGGTCGCTGACGTCGTCGGTGCGGATCGCAATCCGGTCGCCGAACTGACTCATCTCGTCGATGAACGGCAGGCTGTCGCGGCTGCGCCCGGCGTAGACCATCGACCAGTCGACGCCGAGGCGCTGTGCCAGACCCAGCATCGGCAGGATCGGCGTGACGCCGATGCCGCCCGCGATGAAGCGGAACCGCCGCGCGGGCGACCCGTACCCCGGCACGGTGAGCGGGAACGCGTTGCGCGGGCCGTGCGTCGTCACGGTGGCGCCGACGAGCAGCGCGTCGTGTACCTCGATTGAGCCACCGCCGCCGTCCGGTATCCGCCGGACGGCGATGCGATAGGAGTCCGATGTCGCGGGGTCTCCGCACAGCGAGTACTGCCGCACCAGTCCGCTGGGCAGGTGAATGTCGATGTGGGCGCCCGGATGCCAGCGCGGCAGGTGTTGGCCGGTCAACGTCAGCGCGATGACGTCCTGGTCGTGGGCGACGACTTGGCGATCCGCGACGGTCAACACGACGGTGTTGTCGGGTTCGGGTGGCGACGACATGTTGCGGATCGCGCCCGACATCGCCCACAGTCCCCTGAGGGCGGCGTCGGCGACGCCGAGCGTCACGTCGTGGCGCATTCGCCCGAAGGCACTGGGTGGCGCTTGACGGTACCGGTCGAAGAGCCGCATCAAAGGTGCGCGGCGCGGGCCGCGGGGGAGCTGGCGAGGTAGGCGACGGCCTGCGCGGTCGAACCCATCTGCTCGGGCGAGAACCCCGGCCTGAAGTACATCGCGGTGTTGGAGCCAAACAGCTTGCGGTACTTGGGAAGCAGCCCGAGCTTGGAGTCTGTCATCCGCATCCGATTGAACTTCCACCAGCCGATGTCGGTGTTGGGGTCCGTCTTCACCAGGTACCACGCCGCGCGTTGGAAGAACACGAAGATCATCGCCACCGCCATCGTCATGGCGCGGATCCGGTCGAGGTAGCTGTCGTGGAAGTAGATCGCGACGTCGTTGGCGACCATTCGGTGTTCGACCTCCTCGCTGCCGTGCCAGCGGAAAAGGTCGACCATCGTCGGCGATGCGCCGTGGTCGTCCCAGGCGCAGTTCAGCGCGAAGTCGCCCATCACCGCGGTGTAGTGCTCGATCGCCGCGATGAGCCACAGCCGGTCGCACAGATGGTTGAGCCGCCGCCTTGGGTCGGTGGACGTGCTCGGCGCCAGCATCTTTTCGAAGACATACTCGATCTGATCGAGGATCGGCGTGGGGTCGATGCCGTTGACCACCATGTACTCGTGCAGCACTTGCTCGTGAACGTCGGCGTGCATGGCCTCCTGGCCGATGAACCCGCGCATGTCGTCGGCGAGATGCGGGTCCTTCACCAGCGGCAGGGCTTCGTTGAGCGTCTCGACGAACCAGCGCTCGGCGGCGGGCAGGACGACGTTGAGCAGGCTGACGACATTGCTCGCCACCGGATGTCCCGGAATCCAGTGCAGCGGGATGCCCGCCACATTGAAGTGCACTCTGCGGGCCTGGATCTGTACGGGGCCCGGATCGACTTCCCGTTCGAAGCGGTGAGGTCGCAGCATGCCTCGGAAGTCTAGCGAAGTAACTGGGGACGCAGGTTTCAAGTTCTTGGGCGGTGTCAATATCCCAGTCATGGCGGGGATAGCCGATGTTGTCGCATGGGCCAGGCATCAGGTCTCGTCGCGTGTCCCGAGGGCCGACCTGGACCAGCGCGACCCCGACTACATCCGGGACCAGCTGCCCGGTACATGGTTGCTGGCGTCGCTGTATTTCCGGGCCGACGTGCGGGGTCTTGACCGCATTCCCGCCGAGGGCCCTGTGCTGCTCGTCGGCAATCACAGCGGCGGCAACGTGCCGCCCGACACGTTCGTGTTCACCCTGGCGTTCTGTTCCTATTTCGGGGTGGAGCGGCCGTTCTACCAACTTGCCCACAATCTTGTCGTCTCCGCCCCGCCGCTTGGCTGGTTGCGCAAGTTCGGCACTGTGGCCGCCAATCACGAAAACGCCCGAATGGCACTGGAATCCGGGGCCGCGCTGCTGGTGTATCCGGGCGGCGACTACGAGGTGTTCCGGCCGTCGTGGGAGCGGCACAAGGTCGACTTCGGCGGGCGCAAGGGTTATGTGCGGCTGGCCCGCGAGGCCGGTGTGCCGATCGTGCCGATCGCCAGCGTCGGCGGCCAGGAGACGGCGCTGTTCCTCGACCGCGGACAGTGGCTGGCCAAACTGCTGATGGTCGACAAGCTGGCCCGGCTCAAAAGCGTGCCGATCTCGCTGGCGTTGCCATGGGGCATCAACATCGGCGACCTGGCTGGCCACATCCCGCTGCCGGCCAAGATCGTCGTCGAGGCGCTGGACCCGATCGAGGCCGCAGAGATTCAAGCTGGGGACGACGACGTCGTGCACAAGAACGTGGTGGCCAGCCTGCAGGCGGGCGTGGATCGGCTCGCCGCGGAGCGTCGATTCCCGGTGATCGGCTGATGAGCGCTCGCGCGAACAACCGAGGGCACTGATGAGCGCTCGCGCGAAGAACCGAGGGCACTGATGAGCGCTCGCGCGAAGAACCGAGGGCACTGATGAGCGCTCGCGCGAAGAAGCGAGGGCACTGATGAGGGTCGAGCGACTGAGGGTCATCGACGCCGATCGCCATGCCGTCTGGAAGGTCGTCAGCGATCCAGACTGCTATCCGGAGTTCATGGCCAGCCTCGAACGCTGGGAGACCGAGACGGAAGGCCCGGTACGCCTTGGTGCCCGCTACACCGTGCACTGGAAGATCGGCTCGGTGCCGATCGGCGGGGTGGTCGAGGTAGTGGATTTCGATCCGGCTCGCGACCTGGCGTGGATCGGCATCACGGGCGTCTCGCTGCGCGGGCGGTTTCGGCTGCGCGACACCGACGACGGCCGAACGAACCTCACCTTCCGGTTGGCCTACGAGTCGGCGGGCGGAATCCTCGGCCTGATCGCCGACCGGGTGGCATCACGTCAGGTCGGCAGAAACATGACCGAGACGCTGAAGAACCTGAAACGGATGGTCGAGCCCTAGCCAGGCGGAGGGGCGGCCGGGCCCGGTGCGCCCGCAATCGGCACCACCGGGGTGGGGGTCACTGTGGTGATGCCGTTGGAGCCGACGGTCGGCCCGCCGGAGGGGCCGGAATTCGCGATCTGGTCGGCGGCCTTCTGGGTGCAGTCCAGCATCAGCAGCATCCGGCGGCCCGAGGTGATCTTCTGCTGATCGACCAGGCACTGCGCCTGTGGCAGCACGCTGCCAAACGAACCGCCGAAGTATGCCTTGACGCCCTGGCTCTTCAGGATCTGCAGCGCCTTCTGGTACTGCTCGCCGATCACGTTTTGCGAGCCAGTTTCCGACGGTCCCGGCTGCGAAAGGGCAACGCCAGCGCCGATCAAAGCGGCCGAGCCGGCGGCGACGAGGCCACCGCTGAGCACAACGAGCTTCTTCACGAGATCTCTCCTAAGTCGGTGCGGTGCGAACATATCGCAGCGGTGACAATTGTGAAACCGGAGACAGGTGGCGCACCGTTACACCAGCGGGTGCACGATCCGCTTCATCGCCTCGGCAAGCGAAGCCGCCCGCCGATCCGTGAACAGCTCTTCTAGCAGCACTTTCTTGCCGTCGGGCCCGTGCAGCGGCACCCGCCAATTCGGGTACTCGTCGGTGGTGCCCGGTTGGTTCTGGGTGCGCAGCTCGCCGACCGCGTCGGCAAGCGAGAGAGCCAGCAGCTTGGACGGCGTGCGGCCCAGATAGCGGTACAACGCGAGGACGATCGCCTCGACGGCCTGGTCCTTCATGTCGTCCATGTCGTCGCGGAGCAGCCCCACCCGGCGCAGCTCGGCCAGCCAGGCTGCCTGTTGGGCCTGGTCACCGGCCAGTTCCTGGTCGGCCGGACGGGTCAGGAGGCCGAGCCGTTCGCGCAGCCGCACGTGCTCTCCCGCCAGGTAGCCCGCCGTCGGCGGCAGGTCGTGGGTGGTTACCGACGACAGGCAGTACTCGCGCCACTTCTCGGCGGGCAAGGGGCCGCCTTCACCGTCTCGGTCGGCCTCGAACCACAGGATCGATGTGCCGAACAGGCCGCGTTCGCGCAGGTAGCCGCGCACCCAGGGTTCGACGGTGCCGAGATCCTCGCCGACGACGACGGCGCCGGCCCTGTGCGCCTCCAGCGCGACGATGCCGATCATGGCCTCGTGGTCGTAGCGCACATAGGTGCCGTCGGTCGGTGGGGAGCCCTTCGGGATCCACCACAGCCGGAACAGGCCGATGATGTGGTCGATGCGAACGCCGCCCGCGTGCCGCAGCACCGCGTTGACCAGGGCGCGAAACGGCTCGTATGCCTGCTCCACCAATTGATCGGGGCGCCACGGCGGCTGCGACCAGTCCTGGCCGAGCTGGTTGAACTCATCGGGCGGCGCACCCGCAGTGACACCGAGTGCCAGCACATCCTGCAACGCCCACGCGTCTGCGCCATTGGGATCCACGCCGACCGCGAGATCGTGCATGATGCCGAGCTCCATGCCCGCCTGGACGGCGGTGGCTTGTGCGGCGGTGAGCTGGTCGTCGAGCTGCCACTGCAGCCAGCGGTGAAAGTCGACGGCGTCGGCATGCTCGGCGGCGAAATCGGCGACCGCCGGGCTGGACGGATGCTGCAGATCCTCGGGCCACTGGTGCCAGTCGCTGCCGTACCGTTCGGCGAGCGCACACCAGGTCGCGAAATCGTCGAGGCTGTGTCCTTCTCGCTCGCGGTGGGCGGTGTAGGCGAGCTCCCGTCCCGCCGACCGCTCGACGAGGTGAACGCTTTCCAGCGCCGCGCGTTTGGCCTTCCACGCGGCGTCACGGTCGATCCGCTTCGCCTTGTCCGCGAGGGCCTGCAGCTGGATGCGCGCCTTGCGAATGCGGCCGCGGTGCGCGACATAGGCCACTTCGGCTATCGCCTCGACGCGCAGGTACAGCGGGTTGATGAACCGGCGCGATGTCGGCAGATACGGCGACGGCTCCATCGGCGGGGTAGGAGCCGCCGCGTGCAACGGGTTGACCAGAATGAAACCCGCGCCGTGCCGCGAGGCCGACCACACCGCGAGGTCGGCCAGATCGGTCAAATCGCCGATGCCCCAAGAGTGTTGCGAGCGCACGCTGTAGAGCTGGGTGGCCAGCCCCCATGCGCGGCTCGGGCCCAGCCTGGCGGGCAACTCCAGCGACGGGGGCGAGACGATCATCAGCGTGCTGGTGTCGGACGAGCCGACCTGAAGATGCAGTTGGTGATAACCCATGGGAAGGTCGCCGGGCAATTCGAAGGTGGCTTCACCTACCAGTCGGCCACCGAGATCGTAAGGCGTCCTGTTGTTTTCGAGCTGGCGCAGACCGGTGCGCACGGTACCGTCCTCCAGCCGGATCCACAGACCCGCTGGATCGCCGTGGGTGACGTGTACCCAGAATGACGATGCGACGCCGGACCGGCCGACGATCGTCGGCGGCAGCGAGCGCGCCCAGTAGTCGGTGTCGTGCGCGAGAAGTGCGGCACTGCGTTCGTCCTCGGTGGCGGCGGGCACGCCGAGGGCGTCGAGCACGGCGATCAGCGTTGACTCAACGACGGTCCTGTGGCCGCCCGTCCAGTCCGCGTATTCGGTTGCGACGCCATACCGGCGCGCCAACTCGACGAGCGAGGCCGACAGGTCGGTCATGCCGCCCATCTTGCCCGACTGCGCCATCCCCCGAGCGCTGCCGCGAGGATCAGTCGACATCGCGGATCAACAAGTCGTCCCAGGTGTCGCGTCGGACCACGAGCCGGGCAGTCCCGTTGCGGGCGAAGACAACCGGGACCCGGCGCGCGCCGTTGTACTGATTGGACATGGTGTAGCAGTAGGCGCCGGTGACCGGCACGGCGAGCAGGTCGCCGATCGCGGGTTCGGCCAGCGGCACGCCATCGACAAGCTGGTCGCCGGATTCGCAGTGCCTGCCGACCACACTGACCATCTCGCCGCCGCCCACCCGGTTGACGATCGTCGCCTCGAACCGCTGCCCGGTCAGCGACACCTCGAGGTTGTCGCCCATCCCGCCGTCCACCGCCACATGGGTGAGGGCCCCGCGTTTGATCGTCGTGATGCGGTACACGGTGCATGCGCTGTTGGCGACCATGCTGCGGCCCGGCTCGACGATGATGCGGGCACCGGCGGGCAGCAGCGCGCGGGCCTGCGTCACCATCGCGTCGGCGTACTCGTCGAGGCTGGGCGGGTGCTCGTCGTAGGTGTAGCGCACCCCGAGGCCGCCGCCGAGGTCGTAGACCTCGAAGGTGCCGAGCTTGGCGATCGGTTCGACCGCCTGCGCGAGCTGTTCGACGTTGAGCAGTTGCGATCCGACATGGGTGTGCACGCCGTCGAGCCGCAACTTGGCGCTGCGCTCGATCCGGGTGATCGCGTCACGCGCGTCGTCGGGCAACAGCCCGAACTTCGAGCCGGCGTGGCCCGTCGCCTGCGAGGCGTGGGTGGCGGCCTGGACGCCAGGAATGACGCGGACCAGACACGGCTGCTGGTGTCCCGCCGGCACGATGCGCTCGAGCCGGTCGATGTCGTCGAAGTTGTCGACCACCACCAGGCCGACGCCGTGCTTGACCGCCAGCTCGAGTTCCTCGTCGCTCTTGGCGTTGCCGTGCAGGATGAGCTTGGCCGCATCGGCGCCCGCCTTGAGCGCGGTCAGGATCTCGCCGCCTCCTGCGACGTCGAGGTGCAGGCCCTCGTCAACCATGACCCGCTGAACGGCCGTGCACGGGAAGGACTTTGACGCGAACGCCACATTGCAGCGCGGCCATCGGCCGCGGAACGCGGCGAGGTAGTCGCGAGCCCGCTGACGCAGCGCGTCTTCGGAGACAACGATGGCCGGTGTGCCGAACTGTTGGGCCACATCGTCGAGGCGGCACCCCCCGACGGTCACGGTGCCGTCGCTGTCGAGGCCGGTTCCTGGCGGGAAGAGGCCGAGCAACTCGTCGGTGGTCACGTCGGTGTGGATCGTCACGAGCTCAGCGTGCCACTGGGTGGTGCGCTTCGTCGGGAAGTGAGCTCGAGGGCTTGCCGGTCTCTCGACGCGGTGCTACGTTCCGTCTGTAACGATCCCTACAGTAAGGCACGATGACGATCACCGATGCGCCCGCCCAGGAGTTCGGCGTTCCGTTCACCTACGCCAACGGAGTCTTCGCGCCGGTCTACGAGGAGCGCACGGCCTGGCATCTCGCCGTCACCGGGTCAATCCCTGACGAACTCGACGGGGTGTTCCTGCGCAACGGTCCGAACCCGCCGCCGGTCCCGTTCGAGGGGACGTATCACTGGTTCGTGCCGGACGGCATGATTCACGGCGTCAAGCTGTCCGGCGGGCGCCCGATTTGATACCGGAACCGCTGGGTGCGCACCGACGCGCTGGCCGCCAAGCTCGGCACCTCTGCCGCCACCGGCCCCGACGATGTCGCTCTGATTCCGAACACATCGAACACGTCCGTTGTCGCCCATGCCGGCCGGCTGCTGTCGCTCGCTGAGTACGGCCTGCCCTACGAGATGGACACCGAGCTGAATACCGTCGGCCGCTACGACTTTCATGGACGCCTGCGGGCACCCATGACCGCGCATCCGAAAATCGACCCCGTCACGGGTGAGATGTTTCTCATCTCGTTCGGCCCCGTCCCACCGTATCTGTCCTACCACGTGGTCGGAGCCGACGGGCAGCTGCGGCGATCGGAGGTGATTGACGTGAAGGGCCCGTCGCTGATGCACGACTGGGCGATGACCGAACACCATGTTCTGTTCTTCGATCTGCCCGTGGTCTTCGACTCCGAGCACCTGATTGAAAGCGGGTTTCCGTATCGCTGGAACGAGGACTACGGCGCGCGCATCGGTGTGATGCCGAAGGAGGGCACCAGCGCCGACGTGGTTTGGTTCGACATCGAACCGTGCTACTTCGTGCACTCAGCCAACGCATACGAGACCAACTCATACGAGACCAACGAGTCGATCATCCTCGAGGCACCGCGGTATCCGACGTTCATGGCGGCGGCCAAGCCCGACATCCTGGCTCAGGGCGTGCGATCGCGGTTGCATCGCTGGACGTTCGACCTGGCCGCGGGGCACGTCAGCGAAGACACCCTCGACGATCGCTCGGTCGAGTTTCCGCGCATCAACGAGCGACACACGGGCCGGCGTCACAACCTCAGCTACGCGATCGGTGGTGAGGTCACCGAGGCTGCCGTCGCGTTTGGGTCGATTGTCAAGCACGACAACCGCACTGGGCGAAGCGCCGTGTTCGAGATGGAATACGGCCGGGTGCCATCCGAGGCGATCTTCGTGCCCGCAGCCAACGCAGTCAACGAAGACGACGGCTGGCTGCTGTCGTTTGTCTACGAACCGCGGCGCGACGCCAGCGATTTGGTGATCGTCGACGCATCGCGGCTTGCCGTGCAGGCCGTCATCGAACTGCCTGCGCGTGTCCCGTTCGGATTCCACGGCACGTGGGTCGACGCGAATCCGTCATGAACAGTCCACTGACGAAAAAGCAGCAGCAGGGCGAGAACTCGCGCGAGCTGATCCTCGACGCCACCGAACGGCTGATGGCAACGCGCGGATACGCCGCCACGTCGATCAATGACATCCGCAAGGCGTGCGGGCTGCCGCCCAGCTCCATCTACTGGCATTTCGGTTCCAAGGAAGGCGTGCTCGCGGCGGTGATGGCGCGCGGCGCCGACCGGTTCTTCGCCGCGATCCCGACGTCAGAAGACGCCGAAGGACAGCTGGCCGTGCTGTCGAGGTTGCAATCGCAGCACCCGGACTTCCTGCGGCTGTTCTACATGCTGTCGCTGGAGCGCAGCAACGATCCGGCGGTCGCCGCGGTGATACGCCGCGTCCGCGACACCGCTATCGGGCGGTTCCGCGACGCGATCACCCAACTGCTGCCCGCCGACGCACCGCCGAAGAAGGCCGAAAGCGTCGTCACCGAACTCACGGCGCTCGCCGTCGCGATCTCGGACGGGGTGTTCTTCGCCGACCACCTCGAACCCGACACCGATGTCGAACAGATGTACCGGCGGCTGTCGGGGGCCGTGACGGCGCTCATTCCGATTCTGTTGGAGGAGAAGTGAACGGAGAAGTGAACATGGCGAACATGAGGACAGCGATCATCACCGGCGCCAGCGCCGGGCTCGGGCTCGAGTGCGCACGAGCGCTGCTGCGCAGCGACCCGTCCTGGCACGTCGTCCTGGCGGTCCGCGATAGCAGCCGCGGCGCCGAAGCGGTCACGCGGTTGGGCGAACCGCAGCGCTGCACCGTGATGCGGATGGACCTCGCATCGTTGGCGTCGGTGCGCGCCTTCGTGCAGAACGTTCGGGGCGCCACACTTGCGCCGTTACACGCGATCGTGTGCAACGCCGGTGTCCAGGTGGTGTCGGGCACGGAATGGACGGCGGACGGCTTCGAGATGACGTTCGGCGTCAACCACCTCGGCCATTTCGCGCTCGTGCAGGGTCTTCTCGACGAGCTGGCACACCCGGCGCGGATCGTCGTCGTCAGCAGCGGCACCCACGACCCGAGCAAGCACACCGGCATGCCCCACCCCGGCTACACCTCGGCCGCCGACCTCGCACGGCCGCGCGCCGAGCCGTCGGCGGGCGACGGCCGCCGCCGCTACACCACGTCCAAGCTGTGCAACGTGCTCTTCACCTACGAGCTCGACCGCCGGCTCGGCCACGGCGGCCATGGTGTTGCGGTCAACGCGTTCGACCCCGGCCTGATGCCCGGCTCCGGGCTGGCCCGCGACTACCCGCCGCTGCAGCGACTGGCGTGGCGCTATCTGCTCCCCGCGCTGCGGGTGTTGCCGGGTGTGCGCGGCACCCGTACCTCCGGCCGCTATCTGGCCGCGCTGGCCAACGACGACCGGTTCGACGGTGTCAGTGGTCGGTACTTCGACGGGCTGCGGCCGATCCGGTCGTCTGCGGAATCCTACGACGGTGACAAGGCGCTCGACCTGTGGGAGACCAGCGAACGGCTGCTGACCCACGCGCCCACGTAGCGGCGATGAGCGCCTGCGTAGTGTCCGGTACGTGGCGCAGGACCGGCGGGCGCGGATCGCAACCGCGGCGCTGTTTTTGACCAACGGGGCGATCTTCGCCAACCTGCTGCCGCGCTATCCCGAGATCAAGGCCGACCTGCATCTGTCCAACGCGGTCTACGGCGCGGCGATCGCGGCATTCTCCGGTGGCGCGCTGGTCGCCGGGCTTGCCGCGGGGGCGCTGATCCGGCGATTCCGGTCGTCACGGGTCGCGGTGGTCGGCACGATCGGCATCGCGGTGTTCGTCGTCGCCGCCGGCCTTGCGAGGTCGCCGCTGGTGCTTGGCGCGACGCTGTTCGTCGCGGGCGCCTGGGACGCGATCACCGACGTCGCGCAGAACGCGCACGGCCTTCGGGTGCAGCGCACCTACGGCCGGTCGATCATCAACTCGTTTCACGCGGTGTGGGCGGTCGGCGCGATCCTTGGCGGCTTGATGGGTGCGGGCGCGATCGCGTTGCACATCGGAAGGTCAACGCATCTGGCGATCTCCGCTGCGGTGTTCAGTGTCGTCGTCGTCATCGCATACCCGTATCTGTTGCGCGGCCCCGATCACGACGATCATCCGTCGGCGCGGTCGGTGCGCGGGGGAGTCCGTGGCATCGCGGTGTATGCGTCGCTGGTGGCCCTCGTGGTGATCGCGATCGCGGGCGCGACGGTTGAGGATGCCGGAAGCTCCTGGGCCACCTTGTATTTGCGTGACAGCCTGGACGCGCCGGGGGCGATCGCGGTGTTCGGTTACGTTGCGCTCGTCGGGTTCATGTTCATCGGCAGGCTGTTCGGCGACCGGTTGGTGGACCGCTTCGGCGAGCGCGCGGTGGTGCGGACGGGAGGATTCGTCGCCGCCGCGGGCATGGGCGCCGCGCTGGCGGTTCCGAGTGTGCCCGGCACGATCGCGGGGTTCGCGGCTGCGGGTCTGGGTGTCGCGACGCTGATACCGGCCGCCATGCACGGGGCCGATCAGTTGCCCGGCATGCGCCCTGGCACGGGGCTGACGGTGGTGACCTGGCTGATGCGGGTCGGCTTCTTCGGCGCACCGTTGCTTGTCGGCGTCATCGCCGACGCGACGAGCCTGCGCGTCGGGTTGCTTTCCGTTCCGGTGGCCGGTGTGGTGGTGATGGTGCTGGCCGGTGCGCTCAATGCGCGGCGCCGGCCATCTCGATCGTGAGCACGCCGGCGACGATGAGGGCGATGCCGCAGGCCATCACCCAGGTCAGCGGTTCTGCGAACAGGAATCGCGCGATGACCGCGACAAGGGCGACACCGCAGGCCGTCCAGATGCCGTAGGCGATGCCGACCGGCATGCCCTGCGACAGCGACAGCCACAGCAGATAGAACGACGCGAGATAGCCCACCGTGACAGGGGCGATCCAGCCCTTCTTGCGGAATCCGTCCGATGCACGCAGAGACAGCGTCGCGACGACTTCGATGAGGATGGCGCCGGCCAGCGCCCACCACATCACGGCTCATCCGCTCTGGCCGGCCGCGATCCGAACTCGACGAGCAGCACGCCCGCGATGATCAGCCCGATCCCCGCCACGATCGGCCAGGTGAATGGGTCACCGAAGATCTCGGCGGCCAGCGCCGCGGTCGCCGCAGTTCCCGACGCGCCCCAGATCCCGTATGCCACGCCGACCGGCATTCCGGCCCGCAACACCATCGTCAACAGCACGAATGAGCCCACATAACCCGCAACGACCAGCAGCAGCCACGCCGAGTGGTCCTGGGATGCGCGCAGGGACAACGTGGCGGCAACCTCGACGGAGATGGCCGCGAACAGCAGCGCCCATATCCGCACGCGACCAACTTATCCGACCCCGCGGTGCACCATCGGCGTCAGCACCTCGTGCGCGAACCGCCTTCGCCTGTGGCGCCGAATAGTGCTCCTTGCCCGTACGATCGTCCCGATGGGAAACGCAGACACGGTGGTCGACACCCGTGACGGGCCGATCCGTGGCAGCGACGACGGCCTGGTCAAGGCGTGGAAAGGCGTGCCGTACGCCGCCGCCCCGACCGGCAACCTGCGATGGCGCGCGCCCGAGCCTCCTGCGCCGTGGCGCGAGGTCGCCGATGCGACCGCGTTCGGAGCGGTCTGCCCGCAACCGGTGGAGCCGCGGATACCCATCGACCTCGGTGCGCCGCAAGGCGACGACTGCCTGAGCCTCAACGTCTGGGCACCCTCGGATACCGCCGCCGGCGACCGGAAACCGGTGATGGTGTGGATTCACGGCGGCGCGTACATCTTCGGCTCGGCCAGCCAACCGCTCTACGACGGGGCAGTGTTGAGCGCCGGCGGCGACGTGGTGGTCGTGACCGTCAACTATCGCTTCGGGGCCTTCGGATTCCTCGATTTGTCCTCGTTTTCCACCCCGGCACGGCGCTTCGACTCCAATCCCGGCCTGCGCGACGTGATCCTGGCCCTGCAATGGGTGCGCGACAACATCGCCGCGTTCGGCGGCGATCCGAACCGGGTGACGCTTTTCGGTGAATCCGCAGGCGCAGGCGTCGTCACCACCCTGCTGACCACTCCAGTCGCCGCGGGCCTGTTCAGCGCCGCGATCGCGCAGAGCTCGCCAGCCACGTCGGTGTACGACACCACCAGGGGCCGCAGGGTCGCCGAAGAGTTTCTCGACACACTCGGCGTTGGGCCCGACGACGTCGACCGGTTGAGTGATGCGCCTGCCGAGGCGATCGTGGCGGCGTCGCGGGCGCTGTTCAACGACGTGCCGTTGCGTAGCCCAGGCCTGCTCGCCTTCGCGCCGATCGTCGACGGCGACCTCGTGCCCGATTATCCGGTCAAGCTGGCACGCGAGGGCCGCTCGCACCCTGTGCCGTTGATCATCGGCACCAACAAGCACGAGGCGGCACTGTTCAAGTGGATGAAGTCGCCGCTGATGCCGATCACGCCCCACGAGATCAGGCGGATGTTCGCCGAGATGGCCGCCGAACAACCCGACATACAGCTGCCGACGGAGGATCAGATCGGGGCCGTCTATCGCAGCCGCCGTACCAAGACCCGGGGGATGGGTGTCGCGCGCGACATCGGCTTCCGGATGCCGTCGGTCTGGCTGGCCGAGGGGCACAGCGCTGCCGCGCCGGTCTACCTGTACCGATTCGACTGGTCCACCCCGATGCTGAAGGCGATGGGAATCGGTGCAACACACGCCACCGAATTGCCCTACGTTTGGGGAAATTTGATCGCCGGACCCAAGGACGTCACGTTCAAACTGGGTGGGTTGAAGACCGGTGCGGCGGTGTCGGCGCGGGTGCGGGCCCGCTGGGTGAACTTTGCCATCGATGCGAAGCCCAATGGGCTGCCCGGCGAACCGGAGTGGCCGCCGTATCACGAAGCGGATCGGGCATGCCTGATCATCGACCGGCGCGATGCGATCGTGAACGACATCGATCTGCACATCCGGACCACCTGGGGCGATGCGGTACTCAACTTTCGGTAGCCCTGCCCGCCGCTAAACTTGCGGGGGAGGTGTCGTCGTGGACATGGCAAATGCATTCTCGGGTGTGCTGCCGCCGCTGATGCACGATCCGGTGATGTTCGCGGTCCCGTTCTTCCTGGTGCTGCTGATCATCGAGTGGGCCGCGGCGCGCAAGCTCGCGCACACCGAAGCCGATCGCCCACCTTCGGGTGCGTACATGAAGTCCGACGCGTGGGCCAGCATCTGGATGGGCCTGGTGTCGGTAGGGACCAGCGGGGTGCTCAACGGGATCGCTCTGCTGGCGTATGCGGCGCTCTACGTTTATGTCGCGCCGTGGCAGCTGCCTGCCACGCAGTGGTACACGTGGGTGATCGCCGTTGCCGGCGTTGACCTGCTCTACTACCTCTACCACCGGATGGCACACCGGGTGCGGCTGTTCTGGGCCACCCATCAGGCCCATCACTCGAGTCAGTACTTCAACTTCGCCACCGCGCTTCGGCAGAAGTGGAACATCAGCGGCGACGTGTTCTTGCGGGCGCTGTTACCGCTGTTGGGTGTTCCGCCCTGGATGGTGTTCGCGAGCTTCTCGATCAATCTGATCTATCAGTTCTGGATACATACCGAGCGCATTGACAGGCTTTGGCGGCCAATCGAATTCATCTTCAACACGCCGTCACACCACCGGGTGCACCATGGCATGGACCAGCAGTACCTCGACAGGAACTACGGCGGAATTCTGATCCTGTGGGACAGACTGTTCGGCAGCTTCTGCGCAGAGAACACACGACCGCACTACGGTCTCACCAAACAGGTGGACACCTTCAACATTTGGAAGCTGCAGACGGGGGAGTACGTGGCGATCGCCCGCGATGTGCGGCACGCGAGGCGGTGGCGCGACAGGCTCGGCTACATCCTCGGACCGCCGGGATGGGCGCCGGCCGAACCGAAACTCGCCGTCGACGAATCGGCGAAAGTTCGCACCTAAGCGTGCCGCTCGACCTGTGGGCCACCGAAACCAAGGGCGTCAAGCTCGTGCTGCAGGACGACCGCAACGTGGTGCTCTACGCCGGCGACGGACCGGCTTGGTCGTCGAAGACGGACACCACCGAGCCGCCTGCACCTGCACCCGAGGCCGAAGCCGCGACACCCGAGGTCGCTCCGGTGGCCGAGGAAGCGCCGGCACCCGCTCCGGAGGCCGAGCCTGCTCCGCCTCCGCCGCCCGCTCCCCGGACGTACACGGTGGTCTCCGGCGACACTCTGTCGGCGATCTCCGAACGCTTTCTACGGTGACGGCAGCAAGTACCAGGTGATTGCCGACGCCAGCGGCGTCTCCAATCCCGACCTGATTCATCCGGCTCAGGTGCTGACGATTCCGTAGGGCAAACGCGATGGTGGCCCGGGCCGAAAGGCTCGGGCCACCACTGCTTTACGGGTGTGCCGCGGCCGTTGGCTTGCCGCGCGGTGCCTGGGCAAAGACGGGTGTGTAACGTCGCAGCGTTCCCGTGCGATGAGCAATTGCGTGTGCCGTTGCGCCAGTGGTGGACCAAGGTCGGCAGAGGGGTGCCGACCTTGGTCGCTGGGGTATAGCTATCCGCAGCTCACCGGTACGCTGGACAGCGTTGACGCATGAAGATCGGAGGCCATGGTGTGCCGACGATGGTTGCGCATGCTCGTAGCGGCCGCCGCCCCGATCGCCACACTCGTACTGCTGCAGTCTGCGCCGGCGCAGGCCGCCCAGGGGGTGCCCGTGTTTCCCGGCATGGAGGTTCGCCAAGGCACCAACGTCTGCACGCTGGGTTACGTCGACCCGCAAATGCGGATCGCGTTCACCGCGGGCCATTGCAGGGGCAGCGGAGTGGTCAGTGACAGGGACGGCAACCCGATCGGCAACCAGACACTGTTCCGGGACAACACACCGAACGGCGCCACCATCGACACCAACCATCAGATTGCCGATTGGGAAGCGATCAGCCTTGCACCCGACGTCGCGGTCAACAACACCCTGCCGGGCGGACGGCAATTGATCGCCGACCCAACCATCGTGCCCGCGGTCGGTCTGCCCATCTGTCACTTCGGTGTGATCACGGGGGAGAGCTGCGGGACCGTCCAGGCCGTGAACAACGGCTGGTTCACGATGGCCAACGGCGTGGTCAGCCAGAAGGGCGACTCCGGCGGGCCGGTGTACAGCCTCACCCCCGACGGCCGGGCAGCGATCATCGGAATGTTCAACAGCACCTGGGGTCAGTACCCGGCGGCGGTCTCGTGGCAGTCCGCCAGCCAGGAGGCGAGCGAAGACGTCATCTCCGCCGCTTCGGGCAGCGTCCCCGCCCCACCGCCTTCGCCCTAGCGGACGAGCTCGAAAACCGGGATCGACGGGGCGGCAGCCCGCATTTCGTCATCGGTCGACTGCGGCGTCAACCCGCCGACGTGACCCTTGACCTCCCAGTACCACCGGTCGAGGTAGCGCTTCAACAGCTGCGGCTTGGCGTCGTCGGCGACCTCGGCGATGCGCACGTCCCTGCTGCGCCACCGCGGCCCCATCTCGACGACGCCCGCGCTACGCGCGTTGCGCGCCCACTGCGTGTTACCGCGCGGCGACACGACGTAGTCGCGGCCGTCGACGGTCAGCATGTTGATCACCACGCCGCGGCGCTTGCCGGTCTTGCGGCCGCGGACCCGCAGAGCACGGGTTCCTGCGATGCTGATTCCGGCCTCGGCCAGCCAGCGGATCAGCTCGTTGCCTGCGCGGGCGGCCAAATTGGGGGCGTCGTAACGCACGGTCACCTGGGTTCCTTTCGTCGGATGGGGAGATTCGAGAGCGGTGCTCTCCGTTCAGGGTGGCACGCCGGCCCGGAAAATTCAAGAGCAGTGTTCTCGTTTTGTGTCACACTGGCCGCATGGGCAAGCGGCGGGAAACCCGCGAGAAGATCGAGGCGCAGATCATCGAGCTCGGCCGGCGCCATCTGGCCACCGAGGGTGCGGCCGGGCTCTCGCTGCGGGCCATCGCGCGCGACCTGGGCATGGTGTCGTCCGCGGTGTACCGCTATGTGGCCAGCCGCGACGATCTGCTGACGCTGCTCCTCGTCGACGCCTATTCGGAGCTGGCCGACGCGGTCGACCGCGCCGGTGCGGCGGCCGGCGGGGCCTGGCGTGACCACCTGCTGGCAATGTCGCACGCGGCCCGCGCGTGGGCGATCGATCAGCCGGCCCGCTGGGCGCTGCTGTACGGCAGCCCGGTGCCGGGTTACCACGCGCCGCGGGAGCGCACGGTCGGGCCGGGGACCCGGGTAGTCGCTGCGCTGTTCGACGCGATCGGGGCCGGCATCGCGGCTGGCGCCATATCTTCGTCCAATGTCGCTGTGACGCAACCGTTGCCGTCGGACTTCGACCGGATACGTGAGGAGTTCGAGTTCGCCGGCGATGACTCCGCGGTGGCCAAATGCTTTCTGCTGTGGGCGGGACTGGTCGGTGCGATCAGCCTCGAAGTGTTCGGTCAGTACGGCGCCGACACACTGACCGAACCCGTGGTCGTATTCGACACCCAGGTCAGGCTGCTTATCGACATGTTCGGCGGGTGACGGCCACCGGCGCTGCGGTCCTGGATGTTTGCCGCGGCGCAGGAACTATCCTGGATTGGCGAGGCACTGATGAACCGCGACGAACTCTTCGCCTCGATCGTGGCTGCACGCCCCGGTCGTGAGGAGACGGTGTACCTCGAGCGCAGGGGGGATTCCTACAGCTGGCGGATTGTGCCCATGGATGCGATTGTCACCGAAACGCCGTCGACGTCGTCCGACGACCCGGACGTATGGATGTGCCTTTCGGCCGCCTGGCCCGAGGACCCGGCACGGACCCTGGCGTTCTTCGACGATCTGCTTGCCGAACTCGAATCGATGGCCGACCGTGCCGACCGGTGCCGATGGCCGCTCGACGACCCATGGCCGCATTCGCACTGAGGGCCGGCATGGTGGATTTCCGCATCGACCCAGAGCAACGCGCGAGGTTCAAACGCTGTCGCCGGCAATGGGATTTCGCCTCACGCCGTGGCCTCGAACCTGTCGAGGCGGCCGGGCCTGCACTGCCCGCCGCGCTCAAGGATGCGCTCGCGGTCTACTACTACCCTGGCACCTGGGACTGGCAGCACGACCTCAAGCAGTCGTTGGTGCACAAGGCGGTCGAACGGTCGCTGAACGATGCCGGCGCCGGCGATCTCGTCGATGCCGCCGCGGCCCTGCTGGACTGCTACGACGCGTGGGCGGGCACGATCGACGACTTCGCTCCCGTCAAGATCGATCACGACGTGGCCGGCTTGCTGACCGATCCGGCGGACCCCGAACGGGGGCTGTTGACGCCCAACGGATCCGGGGTGATCTACGCGTGCCGGGTCGACCTGCTGGCGGTGGACGCCGCCGACGAGTACTGGGTCGTGCGCCACCAGATCGTCGACGACTGGCAGGACCTGGACACGCTGGTGCGCGACGAGGAGGCGATCACGGCGTGTTGGGCCTGGGAGCAGGATTACATGGGCATGGAGGTTGCCGGCACGATCCACAATGAGGTGCACATCGACGGCCCCCTTGACCTTCCGGCGCGCGCGGCCGTCGAAGGGCGCGAGCGCCGGCCCGTTGCCCAGCATGAGGCCAGCGGCGGAGGCCGGTCGATCCCGCAGCATCAACGGGTTTCGGCGCGGGCGTCATGGGTCGACACCACGAGCCGGGTCGACCAGCACACCGCGGGGCCGATGCGCCGCACCCGCATCCGTCGCACCCGCAACGAGATCGCCGCGGTCGGCACGCAACTGGCCGCCGAAGCGCTCGACATGGTCTGCGAGCCCGCGATCTATCCGAACCCCGCGGTGCACTGTTCGGTGTGCGAGTTCGCCGCGCCCTGCCTGGCGCTGTTCGCAGGAGCCGATCCCGAGCCGGTGCTGGCTGCGCACTTTCGGCAGCGGCCGGTGAGCGCCAAGCCCAAGCCGCGGTTGGGGCAGTCCACCTGGGGCTTCGGCAGGGGCGCCGCGCCGCCGCAGTGGGGAGACCGATAGCTGCAGTCTTGACTTATATAAGTGAGTACTTCTAGATTGGGGTGGTGCACGCGTTCGACGTCCTTGGGGATCCGGTGCGGCGCCGCATTCTGGAACTACTCGCCGATGGCGAGATGTCTGCGGGGGACATCGGCGCCACCATTCAGTACGAGTTTGCGATCACCCAACCTGCGGTCTCCCAGCATTTGAAGGTGCTGCGCGACAACGGATTCGCGTCGGTGCGGCCGGACGGTCAGCGGCGGCTGTATGCGGTTGACGGTAGGGCGTTGCGCGATGTCGACGAGTGGCTTGACGAGTTCCGCCGCTTCTGGACACCGCCGCTGCGCGCGCTGGCCACCGAGGTGGCACGGGGAAAGCGACAGCGGAGATCCGAAAAGTGAGGGAAGGCAAGATGATTGACGTCAACCATCAGATCAACGCGGTGCGGCGCACGGTCGGGACCCTGGTGCTGGAGGCGGGCGAGGCAAAGGTCGTCACCGTCAGCCAGTCGTATCCCACCGACCCCGCCGATCTGTGGGACGCATGCACCAACATCGAGCGCATACCGCGGTGGTTCCTGCCCGTCAGCGGCCACCTGCGCGAAGGCGGCCAGTATCAACTCGAGGGCAACGCCAACGGCACGATCCTGACCTGCCGCCCACCACACGAGTTCACCGCAAGCTGGGAGTACGGCGGTGCCATCAGCTGGATCGAGGTGCGCGTCATCGGCGAGGGCCTTGCGCGGTCGCGGCTCGAGCTGCAGCACATCGCCCACATCGACGACCACTGGGATCAGTTCGGTCCTGGAGCGGTCGGGATCGGATGGGATCTGGGGCTGGTCGGATTGGCGATCCACCTGTCCACCGGCGAATCGCTCGATCCGGCGTTCGGGCAGCAGTGGACGGCCACCGACGACGGGCGCCGGTTCATGCAACTGTGCAGCGACGCGTGGTGCACGGCCGACGTGGCCGGTGGGGCCGACCGCGAGCGGGCACGCCAGGCGGCGGACCGCACCACGGCCGCCTACCTTGCGGAGGCCTGAAAACTAGAACACGTTCTAGCCAGGCGGGCATGCCGGAGATATTCTCATGGCGATGCTAAACCAGACACCTGTCCAGATTGCCTGGGTGACGCCCGACCTCGATGCCACCGAAAAGGCGCTGACCACGCTGTTGGGTGCCAAGAAGTGGGTCCGGATGCCAGGTATCCACTTCGGTCCCGACGCGTGCACCTACCGCGGGCGGCCCGCGGACTTCGTCGCCGACATCTCCCTCAGTTACGCCGGCGACACCCAGCTCGAACTCATCGCCCCGGTGACGGGCGAAAGTATCTACACGGAGTTTCTCGACCGCGCCGGGGCGGGCCTGCACCACGTCTGCATGGAGGCCACCGACGCCGACGCCTTCAACGCCGCGCTGCGCGACGCCGAACGCAACGGCGCACCCGTCGTGCAGCAGGGTGTGATGCCCGGCGGCATGCGGTTCGCGTACGTGTCGGCAGAAGGTGCCGGCGTGCCCTACATCGAGATCGCGCACATTCCGCCCGAGATCCGGGCGTTCTTCGACTACGTGAAACAGGAGCAACAGTGAGTACCAGCGATGATCGACTTGCGCGAACAGCATCCGCTGAAATCCCGCAGACCGTCAACGCCGCCGACGTCGCGGACTGGTCCGACGAGGTCGACGTGCTGGTGATCGGCTTCGGCATCGCCGGCGGCTGCGCGGCCGTTAGCGCCGCCGCCGCCGGCGCGCGGGTGCTGGTGTTGGAGCGCGCGGCGGCGGCGGGCGGCACCACCTCGATGGCAGGCGGACATTTCTATCTCGGCGGGGGCACCGCCGTGCAGCAGGCCACCGGGCATGCCGACAGCGCCGAGGAGATGTACAAGTACTTGGTCGCGGTGTCGCGTGAACCGGAGCTCGACAAGATCCGCGCGTACTGCGACGGCAGCGTCGAGCATTTCAACTGGTTGGAAGACTTGGGTTTTCAGTTCGAGCGCAGCTACTACCCGCAGAAGGCGGTCATCCAGCCCAACACCGAGGGCCTGATGTTCACCGGCAACGAAAAGGTGTGGCCGTTCAAGGACCAAGCCGTGCCTGCGCCACGTGGACACAAGGTGCCGGTGCCCGGCGACACCGGCGGCGCCAGCATGGTGATCGACCTGCTGCTCAAGCGGGCGCACAACCTCGGGGTGCAGATTCGCTATGAGACTGGAGCCACCGCACTGGTTCTCGGTGACGGTGGCGTCGTCGGCGTCACCTGGAGGCACTTCAACGACACCGGCGCGATCCGGACCAAGGCCGTGGTGATCGCTGCGGGTGGCTTTGTGATGAACCAGGAGATGGTCGCCGAATACACGCCGAAGCTGGCCGAGAAGCCGTTCGTGCTCGGCAACACCTACGACGACGGGCTCGGGATCCGCCTCGGCGCGTCGGCCGGCGGCGCCACCAAGCACATGGACCAGGTGTTCATCACCGCCCCGGCGTACCCGCCGTCGATCTTGCTGACCGGCATCATCGTCAACAAGCTCGGCCAGCGTTTCGTGACCGAGGACTCCTACCATTCGCGGACATCGGGTTTCGTGATGGATCAGCCCGATAGTGCCGCATTCCTGATCGTGGACGAGGCGCACATGCAGCGACCCGAGATTCCGCTGATCAAGTTCATCGACGGTTGGGAAACCGTGCAGGAAATGGAAGCGGCCCTTGGCATCCCGGAGGGCAACCTGGTGGCGGCACTGAACCGGTACAACGAGTACGCGACCCGCGGCGAGGACCCCGACTTCCACAAGCAGCCGGAATTCCTTGGGCCACAGGATAACGGGCCGTGGGGCGCCTTCGACCTGTCGTTGGGCAAGGCGATGTACTCGGGCTTCACCGTTGGCGGGCTCACCACTTCCGTCGACGGCCAGGTACTGACCCACGCCGGCAGCGTGATACCCGGCCTGTATGCGGCCGGCGCGTGCGCGTCCAACATCGCCCAGGACGGCAAGGGCTATGCCAGCGGCACCCAGCTCGGTGAGGGCTCGTTCTTCGGCCGACGTGCCGGCGCGCACGCCGCCTCGCAGCGCTGAAAGCTCACACGCTTACACCCGGACGGGTTCGTCGCCTTGCACCCGGCCCAGCCGCCACTCGCCCTCGCCCAGCAATTCGAGTTCGTGCGTGTGATGCTGCTCGACGGTGGCGCGGTGGGTGACGCTGACCAGGATGGTGTCGGGTAGCTCCGTGCGCACCAGCTGGTAGCAGATGAACTCGAGGCCTTCGTCGAGCGCGGAGGTGGCCTCGTCGAGGAACACCACCTTGGGCTTGGTCAGCAGGATGCGGGCAAACGCGATCCGCTGCTGTTCGCCGGGAGAGAGGACCTTGGCCCAGTCCAGCACCTCAGCGAGCCTGTCGACGAGGTGCGGGAGCGCCACCTTCTGCAGTGTGCGTCGCAGCGTTTCGTCGTCGATGGTGCCTTCTTTGCCCGGGTACGTCACCACGGCGCGCAGGTCGCCAAGCGGTACGTAGGGCAGCTGTGACAGGAACAACGTCTCGTTGGGCCCGCACGGCCGGGTCAGTGTGCCCGACGTGAACGGCCACAATTCCGCAAGGCTGCGCAGCAGCGTGGTCTTCCCGCTGCCGGACGGGCCGGTGATCACCAGCGTGTCGCCGATTTCCAGGCGCATGTCGAGGGGCTTGATGAGCTGCTTTCCGTCCGGCGTGCGGACCTCGATGTCCGCGAGTTCAACGGTGCCGTCGACGCATGGCGTTGTCGTCACCGTAGGCAGCGCCCTTGCCTCTTCGTCGGCGACCACCAGTCCGTGCAGGCGGATGATCGCCGCGCGGTATCCGGCGAACTGGTCGTAAGCGTTACGGAAAAAGGACAACCCGTCCTGGATGCTGCCGAACGCCGATGCCGTTTGGGTCATGGCGCCGAGCTTGATCTCGCCTGCGATGAACCGGGGGACCTGCAAAATATAGGGCAGCGGCACGATGATCTGACTTATCGACAGGTTCCAGCCGTAGAAACCGATCATCCTGTTGATGTATCGCTTGTAGTTGGCGATGACCGGCGCGAAACGTTGGCGCAGCCCCGTCCGCTCGGCGAGTTCCCCTCGATAAAAGGCAACCGCCTCCGATGCATCGCGCAACCGCACCAGCGCGTACCGGAACACGGCGTTGAACTTCTCGTTGTTGAAGGACAGCCAGATGATCGGCCTGCCGATCCAGAACGCGATGACGGTCGCGAACAGGACGTAGACGAGCCCGATCCAGAACATCGCCCTCGGAATGTTGATCCCGACGAGCGTGAGCGTGCCCGACAGGTTCCACAGGATCGCGGTGAAGGAAATCATCGAGGTGACCGACGAGACCGCGCCGAACAGCAGCGTGGCGCCTGTGGTGTTGTTCGGCGTGTTGGGAAGTGGTCCGGTGCCCGCGGTGAAGATGTCGATGTCGGACTGGATGCGCTGGTCGGGGTTGTCGATCGTGTCGTCGATGAAGCGGGACCGGTAGTAGGCCTTTCCGTTGAGCCAGTCCCCGGTCAGCCGATTGGTCAGCCAGGCGCGCCAGGTCAGCATGAACCGCTGCATCATGAACAAATCAAGCATGGTACGCGCGACGTGTATCGCGGCCAAAACGCTGAAAATCAGAATGGACATCCAAAAGCCATGTGCACCGGAGCTTTTCACCGCTTGGTCGCCGGTGAGGCCCTGTGAGATGACCTGGAAACTGGTCAGCATGTCGTTGCTCTGGAAGCTGAACAGCACGTCGAGTCGCACACCCAGGATCACCGACAGCAGCAGCGCCGCCAGCCAGAGCCAGATCTTGACGCTGGCCGAACCGGTGAAGTACGCGCCGGTGATGCGCCAGAACTGCTTACCCCAGGTGGTGAAGCGGCCGATCAGCAGGAGGATTACCAGGGTGGACACCGCGGCGATCGCCCACGCCTTGGCGATCCACACGAGCGACGTCCACAGCTCGTTGCCCCAGTCCAACGTCGGGGTGAACATATCCATTCGGGCAAGGTACCTGGACTAGCTGCCGCTAGCGCTTTAGGGAGGCCTCAACTCCTGGTCGGGAGTGGATCGAGCCGCCATTCCCCGCGGCCGACGAGTTCGAGCTGGCGGCCGTGAAACTGCTCAACCGTGCTGCGATGACTCACGCTGACCAAGATGGTCTCCGGCAGCTCGGCACGGAGCAGTTCGTACAGCATCAGCTCGAGCCCTTCGTCCAACGCCGAGGTCGACTCGTCCAGGAACACTGCGCGCGGCTTGCTCAACAGCACGCGGGCGAAGGCGATTCGCTGCTGTTCCCCGACCGACAGCATCTTTGCCCACTCCCGGACGTCGTTGAGCCTGATGACCAGGTGTGACAGGGCCACCTTGACCAGCGCCTGCTGGATCTCGCGGTCGCCGACGGCGCCCCCTTCATTGGGGTAGGACACGACGGCGCGAAGGTCGCCGAGCGGAATGTAGGGCAGTTGAGGTACGAACATCGCTTCCTGGCGACTGGCCGGCAGGTGTACCCGGCCGGACACGAATGGCCACAGCCCCGCGAGGCTCTGCAGCAGGACGGTCTTGCCGATGCCCGATGGACCGCTGATCAACAGCGTGTCACCAGGGTCGAGGCGCAAATCGAGGTCATGGACGAGGTAGTCGCCGTCGGGGGTGCGCACTCCGACACCGTCGAGGACGAGCGTGCCGTCCTCGGACGCGGTCGTAGTCAGCTTGCTGAATGCGCGGGCCAGTGAGTTCTGGTCGACCAATCCGTCCAAGCGGATGATCGCCGCTCGATAGCTGGCGAACGAGTCGTACGCGTCCCTGAAGAACGACAGCGAGTTATGGATCGTGTGGAATGCGGTCGCCGACTGGAAGATATCGCCGAGCGATATCTGACCGGCGAACAACCGTGGCGCCTGAACGATGAACGGGAGAGGGTCGATCGCCTGACTCATCGACAGGTTCCAGCCCGTGAACAACACCATCCGGTTGCGCCAATAGCCGTAGTTCTCCATGACCGCCGACAGGCGGCCGTTGAGCACTTTGCGTTCGGCGTTCTCACCCCGGTACAAGCCAACGGCGGCGCCCGCGTCTCTCAACCGGACGAGTGCGTATCGGAAGCCGGCATTGAGAAGTTCGTTCATGTAGCTCAGCCGGATCAGGGGCCTTCCGATCACGAACGCGATGATGGTGGCCGCGAGCACGTAGAAGATGACGACCCAGAACAGGGCTCTTGGGACGGTGAGCGTAGCCAATGTCAAGGGCCCCGAGAGCCGCCAGAGGATCGCGCCGAAGGAAAACACGGACACCACCGCCTCGACGGCGCCGAACAGCAGCAGATGATCAGAAGTGCGTGCCGGGTTGTTCGCCTCGCCGCCGACGCCCGCGGTGAAGATGTCGATGTCTTGCTGGATGCGCTGGTCCGGGTTGTCGATCGGCTGACGCGAGAACTGGCTGCGGAAGTAGGCATACTCGCCGAGCCAGTCGTCGATGAAGCGACGGGAAAGCCAGATCCTCCAGCGCATGATGAACCGTTGTGTCAAATACAGGTCCGCCA
Source organism: Mycobacterium sp. (assembly GCA_025965975.1). Classification (GTDB taxonomy): domain Bacteria; phylum Actinomycetota; class Actinomycetes; order Mycobacteriales; family Mycobacteriaceae; genus Mycobacterium. The sequence goes on from JAOPVX010000230.1 coordinate 88,524, forward strand.
GCGTCCGCGTCACATAGCACACGGCCAGAACGGCGAACACGAGCATCGTCGACCAGAACCCGGTTATGCCAGTCGCTCTCGCCGAATCCGCCCCGAAGGTGACTTGAAGCGCAGAAAACAGATCGTTGGCGTAGTAGCTCAGGAGCACGTTGATGCGAACAACGAGGATCGCCGATAACAGCAGCAGCCCGACCACTGCCCACACCGGCGCGCTGCGCCTGCCCTTGAAGTAGTCGCCGGTGATGCGCCAGTACTGGCGCCCCCACTCGGTCGTCCGCCCGACAAGAACGAGTACGACCAGCAAGCACGAGGCGGTGATCACCCACACCTGCAGCACCCACATGGTCGAGTTGAGCAGTTCGTTGCTCCAGTCAATCGACGGCCTGAACGTGTTCATCCGGCGACACCTCCCTGTAGTCGGGCGAAAGTCGCGCCAAGGTGAGCCACCAGTTCGGCTGGGTCGACGCCGGCACAGGCGAGACCCAGGTAGCCGTCGGGGCGCACGACGTACGCCGACGGACCGGTTGGCGCGTACGCCCTTGCGAACTGGCCGCCGCTGTCGTGGACCACGGGCAGCTCGGTGGCGGCGACGTCCGCGCCAGGCGCGGCGATCAGATACACATCCATCCGGCCGTGCGCGGCGCTGACCGCGGCCCCGGCGGCACGCTCGAACGTCGCGACATCGAAGGGGCCGTCCGGCGCGTAGAGCAGCGTGGTGTGTTCGCGCCTGCCGAGCAGCGAGAACAGCCGCACCGGCCCGGTCACCGCGTCGCGGGTCAGGCCCGTCGCGTCGGGGGCACGGGCGCCTGCGCTCAGCCCCGATGTCGCAGGCCGAGCGGCCACGATCGGGCTCCCCTCGTAACTGATGAGCAGCTGGGCTTCGCGGCGGATGACGTAGCCGACGTCGGTCGAGTCGGCGCCGATGCCTTCCCTTGCGCTGCGCACGGTGCGCCCGACGACTTCTTCGCCGACCGGCCGCCGCTCGGCGTCATAGCTGTCCAATAGTCCCGGCGCGGCGTGCCCGGAGAGGGCAAGTGCCAGCTTCCATGCCAGGTTGTGGGCGTCCTGGATGCCGGTGTTCATCCCCTGCGCGCCCGTGCGCGGGTGGATGTGCGCGGCGTCGCCCGCGACGAACACCCGCCCCTTCCCGTAGGCGTCGACGATGCGGTGGCTGATCCGGAAGACCGACGACCATCGCAGGTTGCGCGCGGTTGTCGGCTCGGGCAGAGCCGGTCCAGCACGGCCTGGATGTGATGCAGCTGCGGGGTGTCTCCTTCGCTTAGCTCGTCGGGCACCAGCATCGACATGCGGTAGCGGCCCCGGCCCGGCAGCGGGATGCACACCAGGAGGTCGTCGGTCTTGCCGTCGGTTTGGTGCATCGCCCTGATCCCGTAGCCGCGCGGAAATGACCAGTGCACCTCGACGTCGCCGAGCATGTACTGCTCCTCGAAACGCCGCGCCATCGAACGTCAATCCGAGCCCCTTGCGCGTCGCGCTGTGCGCGCCGTCGGCACCGACGAGGTAGGCCGCGCGGAGGATCTGCTCGCCCGCGTCGCCGGCCATGGTGGCGGTCACGCCGTCGTCGTCCTGCTCAAACCCGGTGAGACGCACGCCGCGTTGCACCAGGACGCCGTGCATAGCCAGCTCCTCACGCAGGATTGCTTCGGTGGCGTACTGCGGAATCGCGATGAAGCCGAACGGCACATCCTGCGGCAATGTCATGTCAAGCTTGGCGACCCGCTCACCGTTGACGTAGACGATTTGGCCACGCATCAGCACGGCCGCGTCGAGAATGCGGCGCAACACTCCCATGCCCTCGAATACCTCGAGCGTCCTTGGTTGCACCCCAACGGCTTTCGCATACCGCGGCGGTTCGACGAGCGGGTCCACGATGCGGCACGCGATGCCGCGCCTCGCGAGCTCGATGGCGGCCGTCATGCCGATCGGACCTGCGCCTGCGATCAGCACTTGCGTCCGTGAAGCGTCGCTCATGGCCGCGATTATGCTGCCGCCATGAGCATCGAGGCTCCAGTTACGGTCAATGCCGGACATCTGATCGCCCGACGGTTGCGTGCCAGCGGCATCGACACCATCTTCACCCTGTCCGGTGGGCACCTGTTCTCCATCTACGATGGCTGCCGCGCCGAGAACATCCGGCTGATCGACACCCGTCACGAGCAGACCGCCGCGTTCGCCGCAGAAGGCTGGTCGAAGGTGACCAGGGTGCCAGGCGTCGCCGCCCTCACCGCGGGTCCTGGCGTGACCAACGGGATGAGCGCGATGGCGGCCGCGCAGCAGAACCAGTCGCCGTTGGTGGTGCTCGGCGGGCGGGCGCCCGCATTGCGCTGGGGGCAGGGGTCGCTGCAGGAGATCGACCACGTGCCGTTCGTTGCGCCGCTGACGCGGTTCGCCGCCACCGCGCAGTCGGCGGATGCGGTCGGCCCGCTCATCGACGATGCGCTGAGGGCCGCGGTCGGTGCGCCGTCGGGCGTCGCGTTCATCGATTTCCCGATGGATCACGTCTTCGGCGAGGCGCACGACCCCGGCGGCCCCGGCGCGCTGGCCGATCCGCCCGTCCCGGTCAGCCCGGACGGGAATGCCTTGGACGCGGCCGTGGGTCTGCTGGCCGGGGCCAAGCGACCGGTGATCATGGCAGGCACCAATGTGTGGTGGGGACACGCCGAGGCGGGGTTGCGCAACCTGGCCGAGGCGCTGCGGGTGCCGGTGCTGATGAACGGAATGGCTCGCGGGACGGTGCCGGCCGATCACGAACTGGCGTTTTCACGGGCGCGCTCGATTGCGTTGGGGGAGGCCGATGTTGCGCTTGTGGTCGGGGTGCCGATGGACTTCCGGCTCGGCTTCGGTGCCGTGTTCGGCGCGCAGACCAAACTGATCGTCGCCGACCGCACCGAACCCGACCGGCCGCATCCCCGCGACGTCGCGGCCGGGCTCTACGGCGATCTGACCACCATTCTGTCGGCGCTGGCGGGCGCCACCGCCGCCGAGCACGAAGGCTGGATCGGCGAACTGCGGGCGGTGGAGAGCGCCGCGCGGGCAACCGAGCAGGCCGAGCTCGACGATGACCGCACCCCGCTGCACCCGATGCGGGTGTACGCCGAACTCAAGCCGCTGCTGGACCGCGACGCGATCGTCGTCATCGACGCTGGCGACTTCGGCTCCTATGCGGGGCGCGTCATCGACAGCTACGTGCCTGGCGCGTGGCTGGACAGTGGGCCGTTCGGCTGCCTTGGCTCTGGCCCCGGCTATGCCCTTGCCGCGAAGCTGGCCCGGCCCGACCGGCAGGTGGTGCTGCTGCAGGGCGACGGCGCGTTCGGCTTTTCCGGCATGGAGTGGGACACGTTGGTGCGCCACGGCGTTCACATCGTTTCGGTGATCGGCAACAACGGCATCTGGGCGCTCGAAAAGCATCCGATGGAGATGCTCTACGGCTATTCGGTGGTCGCCGAGCTGCGGCCGGGCACCCGCTACGACCAGGTGGTCACGGCGCTGGGCGGCCATGGCGAGCTGGTGTCGACGCCTGCCGAGGTCCGCCCCGCGCTGCGGCGTGCTTTCGATGCCGGGCTGCCCGCTGTGGTGAACGCGCTGACCGACCCGACGGTGGCCTACCCGCGCCGCTCCAATCTGGCCTGACCGTCCCGGCCGAAATTCACTGGCCGAAATTCACTGGCCGCGTTCGGCATTGGCGCCCATCTGTGCGCCCCGTGGGGATCGGCGGCCTTGGCCTTCGGGGGAATGGGGGCCGGTGACCAGCACTGCTGCGGCTGCCAACCGAGCCAGCATCCGGTTTCCGACGCCATCTACCAACCGTCGTGTACCAACGGATCGGATTTGAGCCCGTCACATGCCGGTGTTGTAGAGGCTGCTGACCGACGGCTGACCGGCGCTGCGCCGAGACGTACGTTTGGCAGGAAAAGTGCGAGAGGACACCTGCAGAACGTGCATTTCGAGGCGAACTAGCTCATCCGCAGCGGGGAGCCGCGCCGGCTGACGACCTGTCCGCTTCGACTTCGCGACCATTCGCTGATCGCTCCCGCGCGAGCGTGCGTGAACTGCACGCCACGCTCGCGGTGGTTGGCGGGCCGCGTACCGTAATTGTGTGGCGAAGACCAAAACCCGCACCTCAGGTCGTGTCAGCAACCGGTTCTGGAAGCTGCTCGGCGCCAGCACCGACAAGGACCAGACTCACTCGATGCACCAGGTGCGCGAGTCGGCGGAATTCGCAGAGAAGGCCGCCGACCTCGACGACGAGCAGCTGCGCAAGGCCACCGAGCTGCTGAACCTCGACGACCTGGCCGATTCGGCGGACATCCCGCAGTTCCTTGCGATCGCCCGCGAGGCGTCCGAGCGGAGAACCACGCTGAAGCCGTTCGACGTCCAGCTGCAGGGCGCGCTGCGCATGTTGGCCGGCGACGTGGTCGAGATGGCCACCGGTGAGGGCAAGACGCTCGCGGGTGCGATCGCCGCGGCCGGTTACGCGCTCGGCGGGCGCAACGTGCACGTCGTCACCATCAACGACTACCTTGCCCGCCGCGACGCCGAATGGATGGGCCCGCTGCTCGAGGCGATGGGGCTGACGGTCGGCTGGATCACCGCCGACTCGACGGCAGACGAGCGACGCGAAGCGTACAAGTGCGACATCACCTACGCCTCGGTCAACGAGATCGGCTTCGACGTGCTGCGCGATCAGCTGGTCACCGACGTCGACGATTTGGTGTCGCCCAACCCCGACGTCGCGCTGATCGACGAGGCCGACTCGGTGCTCGTCGACGAAGCGCTTGTGCCCCTTGTCCTCGCAGGCACCACCCACCGCGAGACGCCGAAGGTGGAGATCATCCGGCTCGTCGGCGAGTTGATCGCGGGCAAGGACTACGACACCGACGCCGACAGCCGCAACGTCCACCTCACGGAGTCCGGCGCGCAGAAGCTCGAGGCCAAACTCGGCGGCATCGACATCTATTCCGAAGAACACGTCGGCTCCACCCTTACCGAGGTCAACGTCGCATTGCACGCCCATGTGCTGCTGCAGCGCGACGTGCACTACATCGTCCGCGACGACGCGGTGCACCTGATCAACGCCTCTCGCGGCCGCATCGCGCAGCTGCAGCGCTGGCCCGACGGCCTGCAGGCCGCCGTCGAGGCCAAGGAGGGCATCGAGACCACCGAGACGGGCGAGGTGCTCGACACCATCACGGTGCAGGCCTTGATCAACCGCTACCCGACGGTGTGCGGCATGACGGGCACCGCGCTGGCCGCAGGAGAACAGCTGCGCCAGTTCTACAAACTTGGCGTCTCGCCGATTCCGCCGAATACTCCCAACATTCGCGAAGACGAGGCCGACCGCGTGTATATCACCGCGGCCGCCAAGAACGACGCGATCGTCGACCACATCAAGGAAATGCACGCGACCGGGCAGCCCGTGCTCGTCGGCACGCGCGACGTCGCGGAGTCCGAGGAGCTGCACGAGCGGCTGGTCAAGGCCAGCATCCCTGCCGTCGTGCTGAACGCGAAGAACGACGCCGAGGAGGCCCGCGTCATCGCCGAGGCCGGCAAGCTCGGTTCGGTCACCGTGTCCACCCAGATGGCGGGCCGTGGCACCGACATCCGGCTGGGTGGCTCCGATGAAGCCGACCACGATGACGTCGCCGAACTCGGCGGGTTGCACGTCATCGGCACCGGCCGCCACCACACCGAACGGCTGGACAACCAGTTGCGCGGCCGCGCAGGGCGCCAGGGCGATCCCGGCTCGTCGGTGTTCTTCGCCAGCTGGGAAGACGACGTGGTGCTTGCCCACCTCGAGCCGAACAAGCTCCCCTTGCAGACCGACGAGGACGGCCGCATCGTCAGTTCCAAAGCCGCAACGCTGCTCGACAACGCGCAGCGCATCGCCGAAGGCCGGATGCTCGACGTGCATGCCAACAACTGGCGCTACAACCAGCTGATCGCCCAACAGCGGGCGATCATCGTCGAGCGCCGCGACACCTTGCTGCGCACGCCGACCGCACGGGAGGAGCTGGCGGCGCGCGCATCGAAGCGCTACCAGGAAAACGTCGACGACCTCGGTGAGGAGAAGCTGGAGAAGATCTGCCGGCTGATCATGCTGTACCACCTTGACCGCGGCTGGGCCGACCACCTGGCCTACCTTGCCGACATCCGGGAGAGCATCCATCTGCGGGCGCTGGGAAACCAGACCCCGATCGACGAGTTCCACCGGATGGCGGTCGACGCGTTCGCCTCGCTGGCGGCCGACGCGATCGAGGCCGCCCAGCAGACATTCGAGACCGCCGCCTCCATCGAGGACGAGCCCGGCGTCGACCTGTCCAAACTCGCCCGGCCGACGTCGACGTGGACGTACATGGTGCACGACAATCCGCTGGCAGACGACACCATGTCGGCGCTGAGCCTGCCAGGGGTCTTCCGATAGGTTTAGCCCATGGCGGGCGCTGCCTCCGATGTGCGCGACCGGGTGCTTACGGTGCCCAACGCGCTATCCGTGCTGCGCCTGGTGCTGCTGCCGGTATTCCTGTACCTGTTGTTCGTGGCCAACGCCAACGGGTGGGCGGTAGGCGTGCTGATGTTCAGCGGGTTCTCCGACTGGGCCGACGGTAAGATCGCGCGGCTGGTCGCCAACCAATCTTCGCGGCTTGGGGAGTTGCTCGACCCCGCCGTCGACCGCATCTACATGGTGACCGTGCCTGTGGCGCTGGCGATTTACGGCGCGGTGCCGTGGTGGATCGTGCTCACGCTGATCGGTCGCGACGCCGTGCTGGCCGCGACGCTGCCGGTGGTGCGCACCAGGGGCTTGACGGCGCTGCCCGTCACCTACATCGGAAAGGCCGCAACCTTCGCCCTGATGTCGGCCTTCCCGCTGATCCTGCTCGGCGGATGGGACGCGCTGTGGAGCCGCGTCGTGCTTGCGTGCGGATGGGCGTTCTTGATCTGGGGCATGGCCATGTATCTGTGGTCGGGGGTGCTGTACCTGGTGCAGGTGGCGATGGTGGTGCGGCAACTGCCAAGGGTGTCGAAGCGATGAGCGCTGGCGCGAAGAGCAGACCGCGATGAGCACGCTGGGCGGCTACGACCCCAAAGCCGGCCGCAACGCCCACCAGGCCGACAGGCCGACGCTGATCCCAGTGCCCTCGCTGCTGCGCTCCCTGCTCTCCGATCATCTCGATCCGGGGTATGCCGCAGCGGCGGAGGCGAAAGCGGGCGGCGCGAAGCGCCGGGCGTGGTGGCAGGCGTGGACATGGCAGATCGCCGGCGCGCTGATGATCGCGGTGGTGTTCGCCGCGGCCGTCGCCCAGGCACGCTCGACGGCGCCAGGTGTGCGCGAGACGCGGCAGGTGCTTGCGGGCAGCGTGAAGTCCTCCGAAGCCACCACCGGCGACCTCACCGCCCGTCGCGACGCCCTGTCCGCGCAGGTGGACGCCGAGCGGCGCAGCAGGCTCGAAGGCGACGAACGCGGCCAGCAGCTGCTTGGCAGCCTCGATGCGGCGAACTTCGCGGCGGCCGCAACGCCGGTGATCGGACCCGGCCTGACAATCACCGTCACCGATCCCGGGATGTCCAAGGATCTGTCCGATGTCTCCAAGGAGCGCGTCGCGGGCAGCCAGCAGGTGATCCTTGACCGCGATCTGCAGCTAGTTGTCAACTCGCTGTGGGTCAGCGGCGCGGAGGCCATCTCGGTGGGCGGAGTGCGCATCGGTCCGAACGTGACGATCCGGCAGGCGGGCGGCGGCATCCTGGTCGACAATCAACCGATCAGCAGCCCATATGTGATTCTCGCGGTCGGGCCGCCGCACGCGATGCGGGATGTGTTCGACCGCAGCCCCGGCTTGCAGCGACTCCGGTTGCTGGAGACCAGCTACGGCGTCGGGGTCAACGTCAGCGCAGGCGACGGCCTGACGCTGCCGGCCGGTTCGGTTCGAGATACCAACTTCGCCAAGCAGATTGGGTCGTAATGATCGGACGCAAATGATCGGAGTCGCCGCGCTTGTCATCGGGATCGTGCTGGGCCTGGTGTTCCACCCCAGCGTGCCCGAGGTCATCCAGCCGTACCTGCCGATCGCGGTGGTTGCCGCGCTCGACGCGGTGTTCGGCGGGTTGCGGGCCTATCTGGAGCGCATCTTCGACTCGAAGGTGTTCGTGGTGTCGTTCGTCTTCAACGTGCTGGTTGCTGCGCTGATCGTCTACGTCGGCGACCAACTCGGGGTCGGTACCCAGCTGTCCACCGCGATCATCGTGGTGCTCGGCATCCGGATCTTCGGCAACGCAGCCGCCCTGCGGCGCAGATTGTTCGGCGCATGACCGATGACTGAGCACCCGCCCCAACACGCCGCCGAGCCGGAACATCACGGCAGGCACGAGTTGCCGCCCGATGAGCCGACCCCGCAGATCGGCGATCTGCACGCCGGCGGGGCCAAGGGCGTGGCCCGCAGGGGCCGGTCGCAGCTCGTGTTCGGCGCGCTGGCGGTGCTGCTGTGCGTGGTGCTCGGCGTGGCGATCGTCACGCAGGTGCGGCAGAACGAATCCGGTGACTCACTCGTGACGGCGCGGCCCGCCGATCTGCTGGTGCTGTTGGATTCGCTGCAGCAGCGGGAGGCCGCGCTCAACACCGAAGTGACCGACCTGCAGCGCAACTTGGCGCAGTTGCAGGCGTCGGGCAGCAGCGATTCGGCCGCGATCGAGAACGCGCGGGCCCGGCTGGCCGCGCTGTCGATTCTGATCGGCGCGGTTGCCGCGACGGGTCCGGGTGTGACGCTGACGATCGCGGACGCCGCGCCTGGCGTGCCTCCCGAGACCATGCTGGATGTGATCAACGAGCTGCGGGCGGCGGGCGCCGAGGCGATGGAGATCCACGGCGCGGCGGCGGCGGTCCGGGTGGGCGTCGACACCTGGGTGGTGGGGAGCCCAGGCGCGCTTGTCGTGGATAGCGCGACGCTGAACCCGCCGTATTCGGTTCTCGCGATTGGTGATCCGCCGACGCTGGCCGCGGCGATGAACATCCCTGGCGGCGCGATGGACAGCGTCAAGCGCGTCGGCGGCTCGATGGTGATACAACAGTCCGACCGCGTGGACGTAACCGCCTTGCGGCAACCGAAACCCCGCCAATACGCTCAGCCAGTCAAATGAGCACTTGTCCACGAGGAGCGCCGTGAGCGAAATCCCACCCGACCTGTACTACACCGAAGAACACGAGTGGGTGCAGCGTACCGGCGACGACACCGTCCGGGTCGGCATCACCGACTACGCCCAGTCGGCGCTCGGCGACGTGGTGTTCGTCCAGTTGCCCGACGTCGGCGCCGACGTGACGGCGGGCGAGTCGTTCGGTGAAGTGGAATCGACCAAGTCGGTGTCCGACCTTTACGCGCCCGTCAGCGCGAAAGTACTTGCGGTCAACGGTGATCTGGAAGCTAACCCGCAATCGGTCAACTCCGACCCCTACGGCGAGGGGTGGCTCGTCGACCTCCAAATGGACGCCGCGTCGGTCGAGGACGGACTGGCCGGACTGCTTGGCGCCGAAGACTACCGCGAAACGCTGACCGAATGATGAGTTGTTAGGGTTTGGGCGACCGGAGGCCTACCGAGGCGGATCCGGCGGTGGTGGACACAATGATGTCCGCTGCGCGGTACGGTCGACACCAGACGCATGACGGCTGGCGGGCCCGGCCTGATATCGCCACAGCAGCCAGTGAGGAGCAGCGGGTGACGGACAAGGACCATAACTCTGGCCCTGACCAGACGTCTGACGAAGTCACCGTGGAGACGACATCGGTTTTCCGCGCCGACTTCCTCAACGAGCTGGACGCTCCGCCCGCGGCGGGCACCGAGGGTGCGGTCTCGGGCGTTGAGGGGCTGCCGGTCGGGTCGGCGCTGCTGGTCGTCAAGCGCGGTCCCAACGCAGGCTCGCGATTCCTGCTCGACCAGCCCACCACATCGGCCGGTCGCCATCCCGACAGCGACATCTTTCTCGACGACGTCACGGTCAGCCGCCGCCACGCCGAGTTCCGGCTGGAGGGCGGGGAGTTCCAGGTCGTCGACGTCGGCAGCCTCAACGGCACGTACGTCAACCGGGAACCGGTGGATTCGGCGGTGCTGGCCAACGGCGACGAGGTGCAGATCGGCAAGTTCCGCCTGGTGTTTCTGACCGGGCCCAAGGGCGACGACGACAGCGGCCCGGGCAGCTAAGTGACCGCCCCCGACACGCCCGCGTTGGCCGGGATGTCGATCGGAGCGGTCCTCGATCTGCTGCGAGGCGACTTCCCGGACGTGACCATCTCCAAGATCCGGTTTCTGGAAGCCGAAGGCCTGGTCACGCCTGAGCGCACCGCGTCGGGATACCGGCGGTTCACCGCCTACGATTGCGCGCGCCTGCGGTTCGTCCTGACCGCCCAGCGCGACCAGTACCTGCCGCTGAAGGTCATCAAGGCGCAGCTGGACGCCCAACCCGACGGCGAGCTACCCCAGACCGGATCCGCTTACGGCGTACCGCGTTTGGTTCCCGTGGACTCACGGTTCGACGCAGTGTCCGGTGGGGGCGCCGCTGGACTGTCCGGCGTCGCGCCCACCCAGGTGCGGCTGCGGCGCGAAGATCTGCTGGCCCGGTCCGGAATCGACGAAGCCCTGCTGAACGAGCTGATCAAGGCGGGCGTGATCAAGCCGGGAACGGCGGGCTTCTTCGACGAGCACTCGGTGGTGATCGCACAATGCGCCAAAGCGCTGACGGAGTACGGCGTGGAAGCACGGCACCTGCGGGCGTTCCGCTCGGCGGCCGACCGCCAGTCCGACCTGATCGCCCAGATCGCGGGTCCGGTGGTCAAGGCAGGCAAGGCCGGGGCCCGCGACCGAGCCGACGA
>JAOPVX010000257.1 GCA_025965975.1 Mycobacterium sp.
ATTCCGTGGCACCAGTGCGCATCGGAGAACGGGTGTCGATCGAGCCACAGCGGCCCGACCCCGACAGTGAGGAGACCCGCAGAGGTCACTACAACCTGTGCCCGCACATGCGGTTCTTCGCCACCCCGCCCGTCGACGGCGCGCTCTGCGATTACGTCACCATCGGTGCGGGGTATGCCCATCGGGTGCCCGACTCGGTGTCCGATGATGCCGCCGCCCTGTGTGAACCGCTGTCCGTCGGCATTGCCGCGATCCGCAAGGCCGGTGTCGACGGCGGTTCGCGCGTGCTGATCACCGGCGCGGGACCGATTGGCATCATGGTGGCCCAGGTCGCGCGGGCCTACGGCGCCACCGACATCGTGGTCAGCGATCCCGACGAGTCCCGCCGCGAACAGGCAACCGCGTTCGGGGCGACGGCGGTGGTCGACCCGACCGTTGAACCAATCGGAGAGTTGGGTGTCGATGCGTTCATCGACGCTTCAGGTGCGCCAGCCGCTGTCGTCGACGGCATCCGCGCAGTGCGGCCGGCCGGCACCGTGGTGCTCGTCGGCTCGGGCGCCGAGACGATGGAGCTGCCGACGCAGCTGATCCAGAACCGGGAGCTGGTGCTCACCGGGGTGTTCCGCTACGCCAACACGTGGCCGACGGCGATCGCGCTAGTCGAGTCCGGTCGAGTGGACCTCGACGCGATGGTGACCGCGCGCTTCCCGCTGGAGAAAGCCGCAGAGGCCCTCGACTCTGACCGCACGCCGGGTAGCGTCAAGTCCGTGGTGGCTGTGTCATGAAGCTGAACAAGTCGACGCTGGCCCAGATCCCGATCGACAAGCCGAGCTATAACCGCGACGAGATCGGCATCGGCATAGTGCATTTCGGGGTAGGTGGCTTTCACCGTGCGCACCAGGCGCGCTACGTCGACCGACTGCTCCAGATGGGGCTCGCAGCCCAATGGGGCATCTGCGGCGTCGGCGTGCTGCCCGCCGACCGCAAGATGGCCGACGTGATGGCCGCCCAGGACGGTCTGTACACGCTGCTGGTGGAGAACCCGGACGGCAGCCGCGAGGCGCGGGTGATCGGATCGATCGTCGACTACCGCTACGCGCCCGACGACGCAGAGGCAGTCATCGAACTGCTCGCCGCGCCGAGCACCCGGATCATCTCGCTGACCATCACCGAAGGTGGCTACAACATCGACAACCTTGGTGGGATTGCCGGCTCAGCCGGCGGTGGTGGGATTGCCGGCTCAGCCGGCGGTGGTGGGATTGCCGGCTCAGCCGGCGGTGGTGGGATTGCCGGCTCAGCCGGCGGTGGCGGGATTGCCGGCTCAGCCGGCGGTGGCGGGATTGCCGGCTCAGCCGGCGGTGGCGGGATTGCCGGCGGTGGCGGCGGCGTCAGCGTGTTCGGTCTGGTCGCCGATGCATTGGCGCGACGGCGCGACCGCGGTATCGCCTCGCCGACGATCGTGTCCTGCGACAACATCGAAGGCAACGGCGAGGTCGCGCGGCACGCGTTCACCACCTACGCCGAACGCGAGCACCCGGGCCTTGGCGCGTGGATGAGCGCGCACACTCGCTTCCCCAATTCGATGGTAGACCGCATCACACCGGCCACCACACCCGACGTCATCGCCGCGCTTGCAGACGAATTCGGTGTGGAGGACCTGTGGCCGGTGGTGGCCGAGCCGTTCACATCGTGGGTGCTCGAGGACGACTTCTCCGACGGCCGTCCCCCGTTAGAAGAGGCCGGTGTGCTGTTGGTGGGCGATGTGATGCCCTACGAGTTGATGAAGCTGCGGCTGCTCAACGCCGGCCACCAGAGCCTGTGTTACTTCGCCTATCTGGCCGGCTACCGGTTGGTGCACGACGCGGCGAGCGATCCGCTGTTCGCCGAATTCCTACTCGAATACATGGATTCCGAAGCCACGCCGACGCTCAAGCCGGTGCCGGGCATCGACCTGCCCGACTACAAGCGCACACTGATCGAGCGGTTCGCCAACCCCGGTGTCAAGGACACCATCGCGCGGCTGTGCTTCGGTTCGTCGGACCGCATCCCGAAATGGCTGCTGCCGGTCGTCCGCGCGAACCTCGCCGCGGGCGGTCCCGTCCGGCTGTCGGCGGCCACCGTGGCCAGCTGGGCGCGCTACGCCGAAGGCGTCGACGAGCATGGCGAGCACATCGACGTCCAGGATCAGCTCGCCGACACGCTGGTGCCGCTGGCCCGCTCCCAGCACCACAACCCGACCGCGTTTATCGAAAACACCGACGTGTTCGGCGATCTCGCATCGCAGCCGCGTTTTGTCGAGGCCTATGTGTGGGCGTTGGATTCGCTTCACCGCGACGGAGCCCGCGCGACATTGGAAGGCTTACTCGCGCTTGCCCACGAGGAAGCGACACCATGACCGTGCCCGACGCACCACAGCGGGCGCTGGTGATCGGCGAGGCACTGATCGACATCGTCGAGCGGGAAGGAAAGATCACCGGCGAGCATGTCGGCGGAAGCCCTTTGAATGTCGCGGTCGGACTCGCTCGGTTGGATCGCGGCGTTGACTTCCTCACCCACATCGGCAACGATCCACGCGGCCGTCGCATCGTCGACTACGTCAAACGATCTGGTGTGCAATTGGTTTCGGGGAGTGTGACTGCCGTTCGGACACCCACGGCGCTGGCGACGCTTGATGCTGCGGGCTCAGCGCAGTATGTGTTCGACATCGATTGGCAGCTGACCGGGACACCTGAGGTGGCGCCGCCGCTCGTCGCGCACACGGGTTCGATCGCGACGGTGCTTGAACCGGGTTGCCGGGCCACCGCCGCACTGCTTGACGCGTATCACCCGTCGGCGACCATCACGTTCGATCCGAATGTGCGCCCGGCACTGATCGAGGACGCCGACATTGCGCGCGGCCGCATCGACCGCTGGATCGAACGCTGCGACGTGGTCAAGGCCAGCGACGAGGACATGCGCTGGATCGATCCGAACCGCTCCCCCGAACAGATCGCCAGGACGTGGCTCGGGCTTGGCCCGTCGATCGTCGCGGTGACGATGGGCGACCAAGGCGCGTTCGCAATGTGCGCGGCAGGGACGGTGCGAGTGCCTGCGCTTCGGGTGTCCGTCGTTGACACCGTTGGGGCGGGCGACGCGTTCATGACGGGTCTGATCGATGCGCTGTGGTCGCTGGGTCTGCTCGGCGCCCAGCGTCGCCCCCAACTGGCGCGGATCGGCGTCGACGCGTTGACCGCGGTGGTGCAGACGGCCGCGTTGTCGTCGGCGTTGACGGTCGCTCGTGCTGGCGCTGACCTGCCCGATCGGGCGACCCGCGACGCCGCGGCGGCCGGGTCGGGCCCGCTGTTGCCCCAACCCGGCTAGCCTGGCCTTATGCGTTCCATATGGAAAGGTTCGATCGCCTTCGGCCTGGTGAACGTCCCGGTTAAGGTCTACAGCGCGACAGAAGACCACGACATCAAGTTCCACCAGGTCCATGCGAAGGACAACGGACGCATCCGCTACAAGCGCGTCTGCGAGGTGTGCGGCGAGGTCGTCGAGTACCGCGACATCGCGAAGGCCTTCGAATCCGATGACGGCCAGACGGTGGTGATCACCGACCAGGACGTCGCCACGCTGCCGGAGGAACGCAGCCGCGAGATCGAGGTGCTTGAGTTCGTTCCCGCGAGCGACATCGATCCGATGATGTACGACCGCAGCTACTTCCTCGAACCCGACGGAAAGTCGTCGAAATCGTATGTGCTGTTGGCGAAGACGCTCATGGAGAGCGACCGGGTTGCGATCGTGCACTTTGCGTTGCGGAACAAGACTCGGCTTGCGGCGCTGCGGGTGAGGGATTTCAGCAAGCGCGACATCATGGTCATCCAGACGCTGTTGTGGCCCGACGAGATTCGCGATCCGGACTTTCCTGAGCTGGACAAGAAGGTCGAGGTCAAACCCGCCGAGCTGAAGATGGCGGAGCAGGTGGTCGAATCCATGACTGACGACTTCAATCCGGACCGCTACCACGACGACTATCAGGAGCAGCTGCACGAGCTGATCCAGGCGAAACTCGAAGGCGGAGAAGCGTTTACCACCGAGGAACAGCCGAAGGAACTCGACGAGACCGAGGACGTGTCTGACCTGCTGGCAAAGCTGGAGGCCAGCGTGAAGGCACGCCGAGCTGGCGGCGGTTCCGACGACGGTGACAACCCTGCGAAGAAGGCCGCGGCCAAGAAGGCGCCCGCCAAGAAAGCACCCGCGAAGAAGGCGGCGAAGAAGACCGCGGCGAAGAAATCACCGGCCACGAAGGCCACGGCGAAGAAGTAGCCCTCTCTGGGCGGCGTCAACCTTTGATGACGCAATCGGAAGGGAACGCGGCCACCGGCAGCGGCCACCGGCAGCGGCCACCTGAGAAAACTAGAACGTGTTTCAAAAACATGTCACGCGCGGAGTCAACCCCTGCTACGGTTCGCCCGGCGAGGGAAGGAACACAAGTGATTCTTGACAGGTTTCGGCTGGACAACCAGGTGGCAGTGGTGACCGGAGCGGGCCGCGGGCTGGGCGCCGCGATGGCGCTGGCATTCGCGGAAGCCGGTGCGGACGTGGTCATTGCGTCCCGGACGCAGTCCCAACTCGAGGAAGTCGCCGAACAGATCCAGTCCACCGGCCGACGCGCCGAAATCGTCGTCGCCGACCTCGCGCATCCCGAGGACACCGCCAAGCTGGCCGGCAAGGCCGTCGAGGCGTTCGGCAAACTAGACATCGTCGTGAACAACGTCGGCGGCACGATGCCCGCTCCGTTGGTCAACACCTCCACAAAGGACCTGAGGGACGCGTTCACATTCAACGTCTCGACCGCGCACGCGCTCACCTCGGCGGCTGTTCCGCTGATGCTGGAGCACTCCGGCGGCGGCAGCATCATCAATGTCACGTCGACCATGGGACGCCTGGCCGGCCGCGGCTTCGTCGCCTACGGCACCGCCAAGGCCGCACTCGCGCACTACACCCGGTTGGCCGCGCTGGACCTGTGCCCCCGCATCCGGGTCAACGCGATCGCGCCAGGCTCGATCCTTACCTCCGCGCTCGACATCGTCGCCTCCAACGAGGAGCTTCGCAGTCCCATGGAGAAGGTGACGCCGATGCGCCGGCTGGGCGATCCGGAGGACATCGCCGCTGCCGCGGTGTATCTCGCCTCCCCCGCCGGTAGCTATCTGACCGGCAAGACCCTCGAGGTCGACGGGGGCATCACCTTCCCCAACCTAGACCTGCCCATCCCTGACCTGTGAGGAGCTAACCCATGGCCATTCGCGTCTCGCAGATCGGCACGGGCAACGTCGGTCGACACGCGCTCGCCCAACTCATCACCGACCCGCGGTTCGAGCTGACCGGGGTATGGGTGTCGGGCGACTCCAAGGCGGGCAAGGACGCCGCAGAGCTTGCGGGACTGGACAATTCGACGGGCATCGCGGCCACCACCGACCTCGACCAAGTGCTTGCGACCAAACCCGAGTGCGCCGTCTACACCGCAATGGCCGACAACCGCCTGCCCGACGCGCTGGAGGACTACCGGCGCATCCTTGCGGCGGGCATCAACGTCGTCGGCAGCAGCGCCGTCTTCCTGCAGTACCCGTGGCAGACCCTCCCCGATGAACTCGTCACGCCGATCGAGGACGCCGCCAAGGCAGGCAACGCGAGCTTGTTCGTCAACGGCATCGACCCCGGCTTCGCCAACGACCTGCTTCCGCTCGCGCTGGCGGGCACCTGCCAGAGCATCGAGCAGATCCGCTGCATGGAGATCGTCGACTACGCCACCTACGACAGCGCGACCGTGATGTTCGACGTGATGGGCTTCGGCAAGCCACTCGACGAGCTGCCGATGCTCCTGCAGCCCGGCGTGTTGAGCCTGGCGTGGGGGTCGGTGGTCCGGCAACTCGCCGCGGGCCTTGGCGTCGAACTTGACGAGGTGGCCGAGACCTATGTCCGCGAGCCGGCGCCCGAGGACTTCGACATCGCGGCCGGCCACATCCCGAAGGGCAGCGCCGCCGCATTGCGGTTCGAGGTGCGTGGAATGAAGGACGGCAAGCCCGCCGTCGTGCTCGAACACGTCACCCGCTTGCGCGACGACCTGCGCCCCGACTGGCCGCAACCCGCCCAGGAAGGCGGCTCCTACCGGGTCGAGCTGACCGGCGAGCCGTCGTACGCATTGGACGTCTGCCTGAGCAGCCGCAAGGGCGATCACAACCACGCCGGGTTGGTCGCCACTGCCGCACGCGTCGTCAATGCGATCCCCGCCGTTGTCGACGCGGCGCCGGGAATCACGACGGCGTTGGACCTGCCCCTGATCACCGGAAAAGGGCTGTACGCTGGGTAATATCTTCGGGGCTTAAAAAGAAGGACTCGCCTATGCGGCACCTGCGCTACTTCGCCCCGCTGATCGCCGCGGCAGGCCCTGCGGCGGCAATCCTCACCTCGCCCGCCGCCGTCGCCCAGACTGGCGACTCGTCCACCCTGCCGTCGTGCACCGATACCGGTGGCGCACAAGCCCTCGGCGGCTCCACGACCGAATGCGCAACGCCCGGCAATGTTCAGATCGACACCACACCGTCCGAACCAACTTATGTGTATCCGTGGGATGACGAGTTCTACGGTCCCGCGTTGATTATCGGTGGCGGTGGCGGCCACGGCGGCCGCTAACCAAGTTTTCCCTGGCCCATTAAGGAGGCCAACAATGCGAACCAGGCTTCGCTCTCTAACACCGCTTTTCGCGGCGGCAGGCGGTTGTGCGGCAATCACGATGGCACCGGTCGCCGCGGCCGCGCCGCCCCAATGTACGACCGTCGCTCCGAACACGACGCAGTGCCAGACCAACGGCAGCGCACAGATCATCACCTCGCCCCAGTTACAGAACAACAACTGGGGCTGGCCGTGGGGCGGCGGCCTGGTCATCGGCATCGGCGGCAGGGGCTGGGGCTGATAGCCCACCCTCGCTAGCCTCTTCCGAAGGTTTCGTCTAACCTAACTTTTCTATTCGCATTGCCGGATAGAGAGTGGGTTAGTTGATTCAGGACACCAAGGCACGGCTTCGACCCAGTTGGTATCTGCTCGGGCCCGCGTTCGTCGCCGCCATCGCCTACGTCGACCCCGGCAACGTCGCTGCCAACGTCAGCGCGGGCGCACAGTACGGCTTCCTGCTGGTCTGGGTCATCATCGTGGCCAACGCCATGGCCGGGCTGGTGCAGTACTTGTCGGCCAAGCTGGGTCTGGTCACCGGGCGCTCGCTGCCCGAGGCCGTCGCCGACCACACCCGCACCCGGACCCGCATCGCGTATTGGCTGCAGGCCGAATTGGTGGCGATGGCAACCGATCTCGCCGAGGTCGTCGGTGGCGCAATCGCACTGCACCTGCTGTTCGATCTGCCGCTGCTTGTCGGCGGCGTGATTACAGGAGCGGTGTCGATTCTGCTGCTGGCGATCCAGAACCGGCGCGGCCAGCGCACGTTCGAGCGGGTGATCGGCGGGCTGCTGTTGATCATCGCGATCGGTTTCCTGACCAGCCTGTTCGTCGAACCTCCTCCCGCCGGCGAGGTGGCCGCGGGCCTGCTGCCCCGGTTCCATGGCGCCGAGAGCGTGCTGCTTGCCACCGCGATGCTGGGTGCGACGGTCATGCCGCACGCGGTTTACCTGCACTCGGGTCTGGCCCGCGACCGGCACGGCCACCCCGAAGCGGGCCCGCGGCGCCGCTGGTTGCTCAAGGTGACGCGGCTGGACGTCGGACTGGCGATGCTCGTCGCGGGCGCCGTGAACCTGGCGATGCTCCTGGTGGCCGCGACCAACCTGCAGGGCCGCGACGACACCGACTCCATCGAAGGCGCTCATGCCGCGGTTCGCGACACCCTTGGCCCGACGGTCGCGCTGCTGTTCGCGGTCGGGCTGCTGGCCTCCGGTCTGGCCTCGACGTCGGTGGGCGCCTACGCGGGAGCGATGATCATGGGTGGCCTGCTGCGCCGCTCGTACCCGTTGCTGCTGCGCCGCGTCGTCACCCTCATCCCTGCGCTCGCGATCCTGGCGATCGGCATCGACCCCAGCCGCGCACTGGTGTTGTCCCAGGTCGTGCTGTCCTTCGGGGTTCCGTTCGCGCTAATCCCCTTGGTACGGCTGACCAGCAACCGCAGCCTGATGGGCGAAGACACGAACCGCCGCATGACCACCGCTTTCGGGTGGACGGTAGCCACGTTGATTAGTCTGCTGAATGTGGTGCTTATCTATCTGACCGTCAAGGGCTGAATGCTGCGTCGCGATGTCGCCGGCCGGGCGGCTCCGGGCCGCCATAGCTACTTCGCGTACGGGTCCAACCTGTGCGCGCGGCAGATGGCGCTGCGATGCCCCGGCGCGGTCAATCCGCGGCCCGCGATGCTGGCCGATCACGACTGGCTGATCAACGAGCGCGGCGTGGCCACCGTCGAGCCGTTCGACGGCTCCCAAGTGCACGGCGTGGTGTGGCAGGTGACCGACCACGACCTGGCGACACTGGACAGCGCCGAGGGTGTTCCTGTGCGATACCGCCGCGACCGGCTCACCGTGCACACCGATGACGGCCCGTCCGAGGCGTGGGTCTACATCGACCATCGCGTCGACCCCGGCGCTCCACGACCCGGCTATTTGGAACGCATTGTCGACGGCGCCGTTCACCACGGCCTGCCCCACCGCTGGATCGAATTCCTGCGGCGCTGGGATCCCACACATTGGCCGCGACGCACCGACAAGCCCAGTTCGCGTGCACCGCGGTCACTTTCGGAACTGCTCGCCGATCCCGGCATCGTCGAAGACAGCACGCTGCGCGCGCGGTTCGGGTTCCTGGCCATTCACGGCGGCGGGCTGGAGCAGATGACCGACGTCATCGCCGAGCGGGCAGCCGAGGCCGTCGGTGCGTCGGTGTACGTGCTGCGCCATCCCGATCACTATCCGCACCACCTGCCGTCGGCGCTGTACCGCGCCCAGGAATCCGAGCAGCTCGCCGAGTTCCTCGACCACGTCGAGGTCGCCGTGTCGCTGCACGGATACGGCCGCATCGGGCGCAGCACCCAGCTGCTGGCCGGCGGGCGCAACCGCGCCCTGGCCGACCACCTGTCACGCCACGTCAACGTGCCGGGATACCAGGTCGTCACGGACCTGGACGCGATCCCTCGCGAGCTGCGGGGTCTGCACCCAGACAACCCCGTCAACCGGGTCCGGGGCGGCGGCACCCAGCTCGAACTGTCACCGCGTGTGCGTGGCATCAGCCCCCGAAGTGGGCTGGCGGGCGACGACGGCCTGACCCCCGCAACGTCCGCGCTGGTGCATGGCCTCATCGCGACCGCCCGCTCGTGGCAACTAGCCTCGGCTTAGAGCGCCAGCACTGCCGCACTGCTTCCCGACCAGCGAAAAACGTCGAGGGCACCCCGCGAGGTAGGTCAGCCATCCATCGGCCGCACGGCTCCGAATACCTGGTGTGGAACGCATACACCCCTATGAACGCTCGGTCGCCGTCATCGGCAGTGGCGTGGCGGGCCTGGTCGCCGCGTACGCGCTGTCGGCGCGCAACCGGGTCACGCTCTTCGAAGCCGACACCCGCATCGGCGGGCACGCCCACACCCACTACGTGGACCGGGGCGACGGCTACACCGTTGGCGTTGACTCTGCCTTCCTGGTGCACAACGACCGCACCTACCCGACGTTGTGCCGACTGTTTGCGGAGCTAGGCATCGCCACCCGGGAGACCGACATGTCCATGTCGGTGCGGGATGACGGCAGCGGCCTCGAGTACGCAGGGGCACGCGGCATCGGCGGGCTGTTTCCGTCGTGGTCGGTCCTCACCGGCCGCGATACCTGCGGATGCTGGCCGAGATCAAGCGCTTCCACGCGGCGGCGACCCGGCTGCTGCAGACCGACACCGACGAAACGGTCGGCGAGTTCGTGGAACGGCACGGCTTCTCCCGCTACTTCGTCGACCATTTCATGACACCGCTAGTCGCGGCGGTGTGGTCGTGCCCGCCGGGAGAGGCGATGCGCTACCCTGCGCGCTACCTGTTCGTGTTCCTCGGACACCACGGCATGCTCTCGGTGTTCGGGTCACCGAGGTGGCGCACGATCGTCGGAGGATCCGCCAACTACGTCGAGGCGATCCTGACCCGCATCGACGAGGTGCACGCCGGCGACCCGGTCACCTCGGTGCGACGAGTCGCCGACGGCGTTGAGGTAACCGGTGGCGCCACAAGGGTTTTCGACGCCGCCGCCATCGCCACCCATCCCGATCAGGCGTTGCTGATGCTGGCGGAACCTACCGCGGTCGAACGGGCCGTGCTTGGCGCGATCCCCTACTGCACCAACCATGCACAGCTGCACACCGACGAATCGGTCTTGCCACGCCATCGCCGGGCCAGGGCCTCGTGGAACTATCTCGTCACCCCGAACGACGACAGCGTGCTGGTAACCTACGACGTCACCCGACTGATGCGGCTCGTCGCCGCGGCGCCGCGCGCCGTCGCGCAGGCGTTCGCCGACGAAGTTCGCGCCGTTCGGGAAACGATGGCTGTGGTGTCGGCGGCCACCGCGGTTGAGCCGCCGGAGGCGCTGCGGGACCGACTGCTGACCGATGTGAGCACCGCCCCGGTTGTCGAGCTGCGGCGCAAGCCCTGGCGGACGACGATTCTGGCGGCCGTGGCCGCGCTGGTGATCGGGCTCGGTGCGCTCGGCGTCGGGCTGGCGCTTCGGCCGGCGCCCGCGCCGTCGACCGCCGAGCAGGTGTTCGCCGCCTCCGACGTGCGGACCGTCTCCGGCCAGATTCTTACCGGCGGCACGGCGACAGTGGTGTTCTCCCGCGAGAAGAATGCCGGGGTGCTGGTGATGAACAACGTCGCCCCGCCGGCGCCAGGCACGGTCTACCAGATGTGGCTCATCGGCGACAAGGGTCCGGAGTCGGCCGGGACAATGGACGCCAAGGCGGTCGGGCCGTCGACCACCGCGGTGCTGCCCGATCTCGGCAGTTCAAAGGCGCTGGCGTTCACGGTCGAGCCCCCTGGCGGTTCTGCGCAGCCCACCAGCCCGGTCTTCGCCCAGCTGCCATTGGCCTAGGTGCAGGCCGCCGCGGGGGCGACGCACCGCCTCCGCCGAGGCACCTTTTTGCGGTCATCATTTGTTGACGTTCGGGAAGCGGTGGGACCGCGACAGCGTGGTCGGCCATGGCGAAAACATTGATCCGGCCCGTCGGACTAACTAGTCACGACGGGCCGGATCACGCATTTGGTGCTCTGGATCGGGGGATTCCCGCTGCCGGCCGCGCCAAACGCGGCCGCCGATGCGGCGCATACGATCGGGTGATGGCCAAGGATTTTCGGTTCGGATTGGGACTACACGATGCGAGGTCGCGGTCGAAGGTTCAGGACGCCGCCCGCAGGGCGGAGGAATTGGGCTTCGACGTCCTGCACGTACCCGACCACCTTGGGGCGCCCGCGCCATTTCCCGCGCTGATGTCGGCTGCCGCGGGCACGAGCACGCTGCGCCTCGGGACGTTCGTCCTCAACGCGGGTTTCTACAAGCCTGCGCTGCTTGCCCGAGACGTCGGCGCCATGCGCGATCTCACCGACGGGCGATTCGAGCTCGGGCTGGGCACCGGATACGTGCGTAAGGAGTTCGAGGCGGCCGAGCTTGCGTACCCCAGCGCGCGCCAGCGGATCGACCACATGGAGCACGTCATCGAGTACATGCGCGAGCATGTGCCCGATGTGCCGATCCTGATCGCGGGCAACGGCGACCGAGTGCTGACCGTCGCGGCCAAGCAGGCCGACATCATCGGCTTCACCGGTGGCGACCGGGCGCCAGGCGCCGACGATCCGCTCGCCGAACGAATCGAGTTCGTCCGCGCCGCCGCACCTGACCGATTCGACACGCTGGAACTGAACGTCGCGATCACTGCGATGCCCATCGATGGTTCCGGAATGCCGGACCTGAGGATCCCCCGCCGCTTCCTGCCCGACCTGACCGACGAGGAACTGCTGCGCCATTCGGGTGTGCTGTCCGGGTCGACGCGCGATATGGCAGACCGGATCCGCGACTACCGCGACACCTATGGGGTCAGTTACATCATCGCGCAGGCGCCGCACGCGGAATCGTTCGCGAAGGTGATCGCGGAGCTGCGCTGAAGGTTTGACTTTCGGTGTGCGGGCACGACGAACAGCGTTCGGTAAGCTCCGGGCAGGTCCCGCCCTCGTAGCTCAGGGGATAGAGCACGGCTCTCCTAAAGCCGGTGTCGCAGGTTCGAATCCTGCCGGGGGCACTCTTGTTTTCGCAGCTCATCCATGCTTTACGCGATCCCGCTGTTTGGGTCGGTCCGACTTCTGGTCGGTGCCTGGTCGGTGAGCCAATGACGCGAAGTGGCGTTCACTGGTGCCCGATGACCTCTCTAGCGGCTGCATCGAGGCGTATCGCTACGTCGTCAAGGTCGGTCGGGAAGAGCCCTGCATAGTGATTGAGCGTCGTTGCAGCCGACTCGTGGCCAAGCAGCCGCGCAACGGCAACGACCGAAGCCGTTTGTATGGCTAGCGACGCCGCGGTGTCCCGCAGGTTGTGAGGAGTGATCGTCAGGCCCAGTGCAGCCGTAGCCGCATCGAAGCTGTCGCGTCGAAAATTGCGGTTTCGCAGCGGCGTGGAGTTCGCGGACGGGAAAACGAGTTCGGAAGGAGCGGACTGTGCCTGGAGATCGGTCAGTTCGTCAACGACAGTTCTCGGGATCGGAACGGTACGTGCCTGGTGATCTTTCACCGGAGACATTTCGCCTCGAGGCGCCTCTTCCGAGTACGCGCGGGATACTCTCAGCCGACGCAGATCGAGATCGATATCGGTCCATCTCAACGCCGCCAGCTCGCCCCAACGAAGTCCGCAGTACCCGGCAACGACAATTAGGACCCGGTCTCTCCTGGCATCGAATTGGTCTGCGAGCTGCCAGAGTTCAGTGTGAGTGAGCGGCTGTGGCTCATTTCCTTGGACCTTCGGTAGGCGGATACCAATCAGTGGGCCGGCACGACGCCAATGGAAGGCAAGGCAGCACGTCTTCCGCATCGCCCCGGTCACGCTAGACAACGAGCGTGACCGCCTCCGCCGGAATGGTATCGGCGGCCCAGGGCTGAGCGAGGGCACGAATTCGATTCGTGTGCCATTCTTAGTACCTTGTACTTCTGTCGAATCATGTTGTCTACAAGGATCTTCCGGCTCTCATGGATATTCTCTATTGTCCGTGATAAAGAGTGTGCTTCATGTTCGTTACCCGGCTGTGCCCCAATGTGATTCGAGTTGAATGTCCCGTCTCAGTACAGCGGGGAGGATACGTAGTCAGTAACACCCGGCGGATTTGTCACTGAGTCTTGACCGAGCTTCTCCCGCTGACTGCCGACCGCCGCAGCCATCCCGGCGACGATCTCCTCAGCTTCGTCGGGCGCCGACCCCGGTCTCGAACTCGACGACGTCGTCATCACCGCGTTGATCATTGCCATCGCCGGACACGAAACCACCGCAACCTGCTGGGCGCAGCAATGATTCGCCTCCTGACGCCGAGGCTTGACGGTGTCCGGCCGATTGACACCATCGACACCGTCGACACCATCGATGATCGCCTGATCACCGAGCTGCTCCGCCTCGACGGCCCCGTGTAAGCGGTGGGACGCACCGCCACACACGACCACGTCCTCAACGACATCACCATCCATGCAGGCGAGCCTGTCCTTGTGGCACTGCCGCCGTCAAACCGCGATCCGGCCATCTTCAACTGGTCCGGCCAACTCCAAGCAGCCCGCCGCGGGGCCTGCCCCGCTCACATTCGGCTACGGCTTGCACTACTGCCTCGGTGCGGCGCTCGCCCGCCTCGAGATCGCCAGAGCGCTCCAACACGTCCTGTCGCGCCGGCCCGCACTCCGCGGCGACCTGATATGGCGGGACAGTCCAGCCATCCGCGGACCCCAGACGCTTCCCTGCGCCTTCGCCACCCCACAAACCTCCCCGAAGCGGGGATCAGCAATCGATAGCGACTTCAAGCGGACGCATCTGACCGGTATGGTGCCGTGTTACCAACGTGGTGAGACAGAACAACTAGTCTCTCGTCATGGGCGTCACCAACCCCGACCAGCAGCTCATCGATGTTCACGCCCACTTCCTCACCGACGCCTATGTGAGCGCCGCCCGCGTAGCCGGCCACGTTCGCCCGGACGGGATGGCGGGCTGGCCGAACTGGTCGGCTGGCGAGCATCTGCGGCTGATGGACCGCTGGGGCGTGGCATCCGCGATGCTGTCGATTTCCTCGCCCGGTACCCACTTTGGCAATGATGCCGCCGCCCGCCGCCTTAGCCGGGAAGTCAACGATGCCGGTGCCGCGATCTCTCGCGCCCACCCCGGCCGGTTCGGTCACTTCGCCTCGCTGCCGCTGCCCGACGTGCCCGGCGCGCTCGGCGGGCTCAGCTACGCACTCGATGAACTCGGCAGCGACGGGATCACCGTCGAAACCAACAGCGCCGGCGTGTATCTCGGCGATCACCGATACGAACCGCTGTATCGCGAACTCAATCGGCGCCGCGCCGTGGTCTTCGTGCATCCCACGTCACCGCCGTGCGCCGAGACGACCGCCCTTGGCCGGCCCCGGCCGATGCTGGAGTTCATATTCGACTCCACCCGCGCGGTCAGCGATCTTGTCTTCACCGGCACGCTGGTCCGTTATCCCGACATTGAGTGGGTATTCACCCACGGCGGTGGCGCTCTGCCGCTGCTCGCCGAGCGGATGGAGCTGTTCCGTACCGTATTTCTCGGCGATGACGATCCGCATAGCGCAGTACCCCGCCAGCTGAGACGGTTGTGGTTCGACATCGCCGGCACACCCTTCCCACATCAAGTGCCCGTCGCGGTCGCGGCGTTCGGCGCCGGGCGGCTGCTCTACGGCAGCGACTACTGCTGGACGCCGGCCCATGGAGTGGACGCGCAGCTGGCATCGATCGAGCAAGCCGATCAGCCTGCCGACGACAGCTGGCGGTCGCTGACCACCCGGAACGCCGCTCGGCTGCTGGGCCCGAGGGAAACCGCTCGAGTGGCCACCTGAAGCTGACTAGATGACCCGGCGCCTCCCGGCCATGTTCTTGCGCGGCGGATCGAGTAAGGGACTCATGTTCCTGCGCGGAGATCTGCCCGACGGCCGGGCCAACCCCAGTACCAGATCGAGATTCACATTCGCCGCCCGGGCACTCTCAGCCTCGACTCGCTGAACACTGCCCTCGCGGATCCGCAGAACGAACTGAGGCCAGGCGCATCGGCCCACTGACACAGTGCAAGCGATTAACAGCGTGGCGCGTTCATTCGCAGGATGCCTCGGTCATCCCGACTTGGGACCGCGGCGGCCAGAGAGGTCAGGGATTTCCGGCATCGTGACAGCGATCTCGTCGTCGTCGACGGGATGGACGCTGGCGAAGCGCGCAATGGATGTCAGCACTAACGACATCCGACACGAAGGACGCGATTCTAGGAGCTATGGCCGCCGCGCCCCGTCCGAGAAGTGCACGCCAATGCTGCACCCGCACCAACGAATCGGATCGGTCCACCGCCGAGGGCGCCTCGGCGCACGCCCTCACCACAGCACTGATCGACAGTACTTCTGACCAGCGACGATAGCGTCTGGACAAAGCGTGGCGAGTCGTGTGCGACGATTTTGCCGCGGCTCGCCTTCTCTGCGCTCTACAGCACTATCACTCGCAGACCGGGCTGGCCAGGGACCCGGGCCGGTCATATGGCCTTTCGCAGCACGATCACGAGGGTCACACTAGGGTGCTATGGCTGATGGGAGCCGGTCGTTCGACGACGAATTGGTAGGGCTCTTCGAGCTCTCGCACGATGCGTTCTGCATCGCCGGTTTCGATGGCTACCTGAGGCGTGCCAATCCGGCGTTCGCACGTAGCCTGGGCTATACCCTGGAAGAGCTGCTGGCCAGGCCGTTCATGGATAACGTCTACCCCGACGATCTCGAGTCGGTTGAGGCGGTCCTGGTCGAGCTGGCCGCCGGTAGTGACGTCGTCGGATTCGAATGTCGCGAAGTGTGCGCCGACGGCTCGGTGCGCTGGTTCGAGTGGAGCACGAGCAGCCGGCCAGAAGCGGGCATTGTGTACGGCGTGGCGCGCGACGTCACGGACCGCCGGATGGCCAATGCCGAGTTGAGTGCGCTGCGTCGTATTGCCACCCTGGCTGCGGAGGGTGTGGCGCCTTTGGACCTGTTCGCCGTCCTCGCCGAGGAGGTTGCCCGCGTCGTCAACGTCCCGTACCTGATCGTTTCGCGCTACGAACTCGACGGCACGGCAACGGAGTGCGCCAGCTTCCCGCCGGGGAATTCCCTGTTTCCCATCGGCAAGCGGTGGTCGTTGGATGGCACGAACGCGCTTGCGCTGGTGCGCACGACTTCCGGGGCGGCCCGCCTTGACGACCTCTCACAGCTGGATGGCGAGCTCGCCGAGGCCGCCCGCCGCAGCGGGATTCGTTCGACGGTCGGCGTCCCGATCATCGTGGCGGGACGCCTGTGGGGAGCGATGGCGGTCGCCACCAGGGACCCCAACCCGCTGCCCGGCGATACGGAGGCACGTCTGGCCAATTTCACCGGCCTGCTCGCCACCGCCATCGGGAATGCCGAGTCACGCGAGGCCCTCGGACGGCTCGCCGACGAGCAGGCGGCGCTGCGGCGGGTGGCGACACTGGTCGCGCGGGGAGCGGCCCCGGCGGAAGTGTTCTCCGCGGTGGCGGCGGAGTTGGCCCGGGTTCTCGTTGTGCAGCATGCGTCGGTGTGGCGCTACGAGCCCGACGGCGCGGCCACCCTGCTTGCGGCCAGCGACGAGCCCGGCGCGAAAAAGATGCCGGTCGGCGATCGTTTTACGCTCGAGGGCGACAACCTCGCGGCGAGGGTGTTGCGTACCGGCCGCCCCGCCCGGATGGACAGCCTCGACGAGGCTGCCGGCTCTGCCGCAGCGCGGATACGGGAGCTGGGTATCCGCGCGGCAGTGGGTGCGCCGATCATCGTCGACGGCCACCTATGGGGGGTGGCCGCGGTCGCCTCGTTGCGACCCGAGCCCCTGCCCGCGGACACCGAGACACACCTCGCCGACTTCGCCGATCTGGTCGCCACCGCAATCGGCAATGCCGCCACCCGCGCGGAGTTGCAGGCCCGCCGCGACGAGCTGAGTGTGCTCGCCGAGCAGCAGGCCGCCTTGCGGCGGGTCGCAACACTGGTAGCGCGTGGGGTCAGCCCCTCGGAGGTGTTCGAAGCGGTGGCGGACGAGATGGCCCGCTGCGTGCATGTGAGCCATGCGACGGTATCCCACTACGACGCCGACGCATTCATCCCCGACGCGATCTGCCACGAGAACCGACTGCGCAAGCTGCCCGAGGGCCTGCGCCTGCCATTGGCGGGCGACAACGTCGCGGCCAGGGTGTTTCGCACCCGCCGCACCGCCCGGATGGACAGCCACGACAACGCTCCGGGTGACCACGCGGCACGCATTCGCGGGCTCGGCATCCGTTCGGCGGTAGGAGTCCCGATCATCGTCGACGGATCCGTGTGGGGTGCGGCGATCGTTGGCTCGTCGGCACCCGAGCCGCTGCCACTAGATACCGAGGAGCGCATCGGCGACTTTGCCGATCTGGTCGCGACCGCGATCGCCAATGCGGCCACCCGCGCGGAGTTGCAGGCGAGCCGCGACGAACTGAGTGTGCTCGCCGAGCAGCAGGCCGCGTTGCGGCGGGTGGCAACCCTGGTGGCGCGCGGGACGCCCCCCTCGGAGGTGTACTCTGCGGTCGCGGACGAGATGGCCCGCTGCCTGCACGCGGGCAACGCGTCAGTAAGCACCTTTGACGATGACATGGTGACCATGGTCGCCGTGGCCGCCGTCGCGCCCGCGATCAAGCGCGCACCGCTCGTCGGCGAACGCTATCCCGTGCTGGACGGAGACAACATCGCGACGAGGGTCTTTCACACCGGCTGGCCCGCACGCTTAGAAGGCGTGGAGTTTCAGAATGCTCCCGGCGTCATCGCCGAAATGCTACGGAAGACGGGCCTGCGTTCCACGGTGGGCGTCCCGATCATTGTCGACGAACGGGTGTGGGGGATGGTGGCGCTCGGTTGGTTACGGCGTGAGCCGTTGTCATCGGACACGGAGGCGCGCATGAGCGACTTCGCCGACCTAGTCGGGACCGCGATCGCGAACGCCGCCACCCGCGCCGAGCTGATCGCCTCACGCGCCCGCATTGTCGCGGCCGCCGACGAGGGTCGCCGCCGCCTGGAGCGCGACCTGCACGACGGCGCCCAACAACGGTTGGTCGCGCTAGGGCTGCAGGTGCGACTGGCAGAGGCGTCGGTGCCACCCGGCCTGCAGGCGCTCGAAGAGCAGCTTGGGGACATCGTGTCCGGATTAGCCGGTGTCACGGCAGATCTGCAAGAGATCTCGCGCGGGATTCACCCCGCCATCCTGTCGAAGGGCGGACTCGGTTCCGCGCTCAAGACACTGGCCCGCCGATCGGCCATCCCGGTCACCCTCGACCTCACGATTGACCAACGCCTGCAGGACTCAGTCGAAGTCGGCGCGTATTACGTCGTGTCCGAAGCACTGACCAACGCCGCCAAGCACTCTCGTGCGACCCAGGTGGTCGTATCCGGACACACGAAGGATCGCACGCTCTGGCTGTCGATTCGCGACGACGGAATCGGGGGTGCCGACATGGGCAACGGCTCAGGGCTCGTCGGGCTCGCAGACCGGGTCGAGGCCCTCGGCGGGCGGATGCGCATCAAGAGCCCAGCCGGAAGGGGAACGTCGCTGGAGGCCAGAATTCCACTCGACAGCACGTGAGCCCTGAATGTGGCGCCCGGCGACGGACGCCTGGGGCCAGCCGCGATACCGCTTGCAACGTGCCCGGCCGCATCAATCGGTGTCAGCGCGCACCTCGCGAGGCTTTCAGGGGCTGAATTCGATTGTCTCGAAAGGACTCTCGATCCGTGCTGACCAGTGGAAATCGTCTCCAGGTCCTCCGTCAACTCTCCGAATTCGCACCTAGTTGTGACACCGCCGTGACAGGGTGGGCCACGACTTACCGGACGCGCGAGGCCCTAAGCGCGGTCGTTGTCAGCGGTGGTGGAATAGCAGGGCACCCGAGTCCCCGCCGAATGGCTGTTGGTTCTGGGCGGCCTCTTGCGCGGCTGCCCCGGGAGTAGCGGTGATTTGGGCATTTCCCGGGCTCTGCTGCACGGTAGTGTCGGCCGCAGCGATCGGTGCCAGTCCAATGGCTGCCGCGGATGCGGCGATGGCCAGTGGCGCGACGTATCGCAGTTTCATTTTGTTCCTCCTTATTTGGGTGACATCGCCTACCGGCGATGCCGGCTGAAAATCGGGTTCCGGCGGCTTACTCGCCTCAGCTGGCGCAAGCATCGGGTCAGACGGCGCCGCCGGTGTGCATGCCGGCGACTGACCCCGACGGCATTGCAGAATTCCACATCGCGGGTCCACATGGGACGAGTGGGTTAAGGCCATCTGGGAGCAGCCGATTCGCGCCGGGCTGTAGGCAGTGGTAAGCCCCGGCGCAGTACAGCGAGGTATCACTCGCCGGCGGAGTGACACCAATGAACTGTGCGCCCACACCAACCGTAGCCACAGCCACCGCGGCCGCCGGGGCGGTTCCTGCCGCCGGATTCACCCGTCGCCGGCTGCGCGTCGAGCGGCCTGCGCGGACCGTAGTCATCGCCTTCCTCCACATGCTTTTTCAGGCTCGTTATGTATCTCAAGACTCCTCGACGCGCCGATTGTTATCCCCGGCGCTAGCCACCAAACTGCTTGAGGAGAGCCGGAAATCCCGCATGGTGGCTAGTTGGAATGCTGATCGCCACCCGTAATGGAGCTCCCGTTGGCTGTCACCCTGCGAGCCCCGGGGCTTACGTCAGAGCTGGCACATCCAAACCGGACGGATTAGCGGCATGTGGCCGTTAGCGGAAGGCGCTCGTGGCGGCGGACCAGGAAGCTCTCCGCCCAACGTGGGGCGTCGTCGGGATCGACGGTGAATTCGCGCGTCCGCTCCAGCAACGTGGTCAGCACGGCCCGGGCTTCTATGCGGGCGAGCGCGGCGCCTACGCAGTAGTGGATGCCGTGTCCGAAGGCCAGATGGCGACGCGGAGATCCCCGGGTGAGGTCGACGACGTCCGGGTTGTCGAATTGTGCCGGATCCCGGTTCGCCGATCCGAACAGCAGTACTGCCGTCGAACCGGCCGGAACGTCGACCCCACCTAGCGTGGTGTCGTGCGGAATGCTGCGCATCTGTTGGCGGAACGGTGATTCGAGCCGCAGTGCCTCTTCCACGAATGTGTCGATCAGTGTTGGCTGCTCACGCAACAGCCGTTGTAGCTCCAGGTCGTCGGCGAGCAACCGAACGGCATTGCCGACGAGGCTGCTGGTCGTTTCCCCGCCTGCACTGAGCAACGTGTGCAGGATGATCACGACCTCGCCCTCTTCCAGCGTGCCCGAGTCCAGAGCCCGTCGGACCGCGAGCAGGATGCCGTCTTCGTCGGCTTCCGTGGTGCCCGCGACCTGACCGCGGATCCACTCTTGGATGACACCGATGCGACT
>JAOPVX010000279.1 GCA_025965975.1 Mycobacterium sp.
CGCGTCGAGAGGATGATTAGCACGGCCTGAACGATCAAGATCGCGACCGTGAGCAGCCGCGCGGTGTCTTCACTTTCCTGCAGGCCGACCAGCGGCATGAAGGCCTGGCTGGCCAGCGCGTTGTCCAAAGCCACCACACTGGTCGCCAGATACCAGAAGGTCAGCCAACCGAAAAACCAGCCGATCTTCGGGTTGGCCAGCCGAGACGCCCATTGATACGACGAGCCGCTGAGTGCGATGCGGGCCGCGAACTGCGCCACCACCAGCGCCACCAGCGTCTGCCCTACCGCCACGATGATCCACAGCCAGATTCCGACCGGTCCAGCAGTCAGAAGTACGTCGTCGTATGTCGCGAAGATACCGACGGCCACCGAGATGAACGCGAACGAGATCGCGAACACCTGAAAGGGGCCGAGAGTTCGTTTCAGTTCTGGCTCGTAGCCACAGTCCCGACACTCGTCATCTGGAGTAGCGGTGTCCGCCACGTTCTCTACCGTCATATCCGACCTTCCGTGGCGGGTGATGCACCGAACACTAGATGACGGGGCGACCCTTTTCGCCGTGAATTAACGATTGCGTGAAAATTGCTGTGAGACTGCTTCGGGGGCACGTCGCATCACGTCAGAAAATCCATCCCGCCAGACACATCGGAGGCTAGAGCATGAGACGAGGCATCGCTGGCGAAATCCGAAGCGACGAGAAGCGCTTCGCATGATGTTAGCGGTCCGTTCACACCAAGTGAGGACAACTCGCGTCGCCCTTCGCGCACACACATGGACGTCCGGTGGTGGATCGCTCTACGGCGAAATCGGCTCGCTGACCATCTGATACTGAGTGGGCTAGTCGCGAACGGATGCGGTCCAATCAGCGTCACACGGCCTGCGTGGGGCCGCGATAGCAATGCCACGTTTCGTGGTTGACGACGCGTAAATCTGGGCCGAGCGGGAGCGAGCCGGACGAGCGTGGGTCAACCAAGTCGGAGAAACTTCCGTATCGCTTGGATCGACGCCTACCTTTTCCAGCAGAAGTAACACGCGCTCGTCGATGGCGTCGCGGATCGATCGCACGTCGCCCACGGTGAGTCCGGCAGGGTCGGGCAGTGCCCATTCTTCCTAGCGCCGTCCGGGCAGGACGGGGCGGGTGTCGCCGCAGCCCATGGTGATCAGCACGTCAGCCGATTCAAGCATGTCCGGCGTCCAGCGTTTGGGTTGTTCGGTCGTTATGTCGATGCCCCTCTCGGCCATCGCCGCGATGGCAGCGGGATTGACCCCTCTGGCAGGTTCGGATCCACCGGAGTAGACGGAGGCCTGTTCTCCGGCAAGGTGTTTGAATAATCCCAAGGCCATTTGGGATCGGCCCGCGTTGTGAGTGCAGAGAAAGAGCACAGCGGGTTTGGTCATGTCACCTCCGTGGTCGGTGTATCGGGCCAGCGTGTGCGATGACGGCTTGGTCTGCCGTTGGAGCAGCATCATCCGCCGACTCGAAATCCTAGGACTCGAAATCCTCGGATTCGTCGTCGACGTCGTCCGCGGCGTCGACATCGTCCGATTCGGTCCGGCGGCTCGAAAGGTGATGGCGACAGCGCGGTGCGCAGGCCAGCACACGGCAAGCCGCGAGACGAGTCCGTCCGCCAAAACTCCAGGAATCGGCTAGGCAACTGACGGTATGGGCGCTGGCATGGATGTGTATGCGCTTTCGGCGGTTGCGCAGGTAAGGGGTGTCAGGCCAACGGGCCGGTGACCGATTCGGCGGCCGCCACCAACGCGCCCGCGGCGGCCATGGCCACGACGGCATCGATTTCCGGAGCCAGGTACCGGTCGGTTCCCGGTCCCGCAACGGATTCCCGGATCGCGGCGATGACGGCTGCGGTGGCCGGCGACGCGCCAAGCGGAGCACGCATCTCGATTCCACGCGCAGCCGTGTACGCCTCGATCGCCAGGACGCGGGTCAGTCCGTCGATAGCCCTGCGCAGCTTGCGCGCCGCCGACCACCCCATCGAGACGTGGTCTTCCTGCATCGCCGAGGACGGGATCGAATCGACACTTGCCGGGTTGGCCAGTCGTTTGAGCTCGGAGACGATCGCAGCCTGCGTGTACTGGGCGATCATGTGTCCGCTGTCCACACCGGGATCGTCGGCCAGGAACGGGTTCAGGCCGTGGCTGCGGGCGACATCGAGGAACCGGTCGGTGCGCCGCTCGCTGATGCTCGCCAGATCCGCCACGACGATGGCGAGAAAGTCCAGCACGTAGCCGACCGGAGCGCCGTGGAAGTTGCCGTTGGATTCGACGCGTCCGTCCAGCGTTACGACGGGATTGTCTACGGAACTGGCCAATTCGCGGCCAGCGACTGTGCGGGCGTGCTCGACGGTGTCGCGCGCCGCGCCTGCGACCTGAGGTGCGCAGCGCAGCGAGTATGCGTCCTGGACCAGCGAGCAGTCCGGTCCGCTGTGGCTGGCGACGATCGGCGATTCGGCGAGCACGCGACGCATGTTGGCCGCGGCGGCCGCCTGCCCCGGATGCGGTCGCATGGCATGCAGATCCTCCGCGAACACCCGGTCGCTGCCGAGCAGGCCCTCGACGCTCATCGATGCCGCGACGTCGGCCAGCTTCAGCAGCCTGTCCAGGTCGCGCAGCGCCAGCACCAGCATACCGAGCATGCCGTCGGTGCCGTTGATCAGGGCCAGCCCCTCCTTCTCGGCGAGCACAACCGGCTCGATGCCGTGCCGCGGCAGCGCCTCGGCGGACGCCAGCAGTTCGCCGTCGGCGGTGCGCACCGAACCGTCACCGATCACGGACAGTGCCACGTGTGCCAGCGGCGCGAGATCCCCCGAGCAGCCAAGGCTGCCGTATTCGTACACGACGGGCGTCAGTCCGGCGGACAGCATCGCCGCATACGTCTGCGCGACCTCCGGCCGCACACCGGTGCGGCCGGTGGCCAGCGTCGACAACCGCAGCAGCATCATGGCCCTGACGACTTCTCGTTCGACCTCGGGGCCCGATCCCGCCGCGTGGGAGCGAATCAAACTGCGCTGCAACTGCGTTCGCAGCTCTTGGGGGATATGCCGGGTAGCCAGCGCGCCGAAACCGGTGGATACCCCGTAGACGGGCTTGGGGTTGTGGGCGAGCTCCTCGATGCGGGCACGGCTTCTTGCGATCGCATCCAGTGACTCGTCGGAAAGGCCGACAGCGGCGCCGTGGCGGGCGACACGCACCACCTCGTCGAAAGTCACAGGGCCGACCCCCACGACGACGGTTTCGGTATTCACGACCGCGACTCCACTTTGTCTGGGCTAGTTGGGAAACACGGATATTGTTGTCCGGCCATGACGACGTCTCGGACCAGCTGCACGCCCGGCCGATACGCCAGGTGCAGGTAGGACGGTGCGTCCAGCCGGACGAAGTCCGCTCGCCGCCCGACGGCGAGGACCCCGACGTCGCTTCGGCGCAGCGCCGCCGCCCCGCCCGCGGTGGCGGCCCACAACGCCTGGGCCGGAGTGAAATTCATGTCCCGCACCGCGACGGCGATGCAGAACGGCATGCTTGTCGTGAACGAACTGCCCGGATTGCAGTCGGTCGCCAGCGCGACCGTCGCGCCCGCCGCAATCAGCCGACTGCCATCGGGATACTGTGCGCGCGTGGAGAATTCCGCGCCCGGCAGCAGCGTGGCGACGGTCGTGCCTGCGGCACCGGCGAGCGCCTCGACGTCGTCGTCGGTGGCGTAGGTGCAGTGATCCACCGACGCAACGCCCAGCTCGACCGCGAGCCGAATGCCGGCGCTTGGGCCCAGTTGGCCTGCGTGCAGCCGGGGCGCGAGCCCGGCGGCCATCCCACTGCTGAGGATATGGCGGGCCTCGTCCACGTCGAAGGCGCCGCGATCGCAGAACACGTCCACCCAGCGGGCGTGCGGCGCGCAGGCCTGCAGCATCGGACCTGTGACGAGGTCGATGTACGCCGAGCGGTCGTCTTGGAACTCGGCGGGAACGACGTGGGCGCCGAGGAATGTCGTCTCGTCGGTGACGGCGCCGGCGAGCCGCAGTGAGCGGGCCTCGTCGTCGACGGTCAGCCCGTAGCCGCTCTTGCACTCGAAGGTGGTGACGCCCGCGTGAAGCAGCTCGTCGGCGAGCCGGCGGACTCCCGCGAGAAGCGTCGCGTCGTCGGCCGCCCGCGTGGCCGCCACCGTCGACGCGATCCCGCCCGCCCCGTAGGGCTGGCCGCTCATCCGCGCCGCGAACTCCGCCGACCGCTCGCCCGCGAACACCAGATGGGTATGGCTGTCCACGAATCCCGGGATCACGCTAGTGTCAGCGCAACTGACCCGGTCGTCGGCCTGTGGCGCGTCGGCGCGGCGGCCCACCCAGGCGATCTCGGCGCCGTCCACGACGAGCGCCGCGTCGGCGATGATGCCGAGCCGGTCGCCATCGCCGTGAATGGGGTCGTTGGTGACGAGCTCGCGGATGTCGGTGTAGAGGACAGTCATCGCGTGGCCTCCACCGAAGCGTCCATCAGATCCGAAATGGCTGAGGCGAGTTCGGCTTCCACGTCCGGCACGGTGACATGGTTTCGGTCGACCACCACGGTGTGCCCATCGACCACCACGTCGGTGACATCGGGTGCAGCGGCGGCGAAGACGACACTTTCCACGGTCGCACCACCGCCTGCGGTGCGGATCGAATCCATCTGCACTGCAACGAAGTCCGCTCGTGCGCCCACTATGAGTTCGCCTGCCTCAGCCCAGCCGATGGCGCGATGACCATCGTAGGTCGCCGCCCGCAGCAGGCGGTCGGCGGCGATGGTGCCGCGCGTGCGGGAGGCGAGACGTTCGTCGAGTTCGACCGCGCGGGCCTCTTCGAAAAGATCGATCACGGCGTGGCTGTCGGAGCCCAGGCTGAACAGTCCGCGTCCGGCGAGCAGTGCGGGCGCGGGTCCGATTCCGTCGCCGAGATCACGCTCGGTGGTGGGGCAGAAGCACACCCCGGTCGACGTCCGGTCGATGTCAGCGATGTCCTCGGTGGTGAGGTGGGTGGCGTGCACGGCGGTCGTCCGCGGTCCCAACGCGCCGGCATCGCGCAGCACCGCAGTCGGTGTCCGGCCGTGCACCGCGAGGCACTGCTCGACTTCGCGGGTCTGCTCCGAGGAATGAACATGCAGCGGAACACTATGCGTGGCAGCCCATTGGACGACGGCGGGGATGTGCTCGACGGGGACTGCCCGCACCGAATGCAGCGCCGCGCCAACAACGACGGACGGGTGCGTTGCGACCCGCTGCCGTAATGCCTCGACGCGTTGCGCCCACCGGTCACCGGTGCCGTCGCCGAACCGCTGCTGGGGCCCGGCCAGCGGTGAGCCGTCCGGTCCGGAACTCAGATAGCAGGTGTCGAGGAGGGTGAGGCGAATGCCTGCGTCGGTGGCCCCGTCAATCACGGCGTGTCCCATGGCATTCGGCTCAACGTAGTGGGTGCCGCCGACATCGTGGTGCACATAGTGAAACTCGCCGACCGAGGTTATTCCGGCAAGCGCCATCTCCGCGTACACGGCCCGGGTGAGCCGTCGGTAACGATCGGGGGTCAGCCGCTCGGCGGCGCGGTACATCAGGTCGCGCCAGGTCCAGAACGAGCCACGGTCGCGTTGGGTGCGGGCACGCAGCGCCCGGTGGAAGGCATGCGAATGCGCGTTGGCCAGGCCGGGAATGACCAGTCCGCGCAGCCGGTGTGAGCCCGGCTGCGCGAGGGTGTCGGTGTCGATCGCGGTGATCCGGCCGTCGGCGACGGTGAACAGGACGCCATCGGCCACGGAATTGCCGCTGAGCCAGGCGTGCTCACACCACCACGTGTCTGTCACGGCGTCACCCAGTCCGCCATGACGTCGGCCAACGCCGCTGCGCCCTTAATGCAGTCGCTGGACTCTGCGAACTCCTTGGGCGAATGGGACACGCCGGTTGGGTTGCGTACGAACAACATTGCGGTCGGGACCAACGGAGACAAGATGCCCGCGTCGTGCCCGGCCTGGGTGGGTAGCACCGGGATGTCGCCGAGGTGGGCGAGCGCGCGTTGCAGTCGTGCCCGCGGACCCGCGGGAAACTCGACGATCGGGCTGACCGATTCGGCGATTACCCCGACGTCGATGCCGTCGGGTCCGGCGTGCTGCCGCGCTTCGGCGGTGATCTTGTCGACCAGCGACCGCAGCGCTGCCTCGTCGGGGGCCCTCGCATCGAGCCAGGCCTTCACCGACGACGGGATCGCGTTGGCCCCATTGGGCGCGACGATGACCTTGCCGAACGTCGCGACCGCATCGTGGGAGGCCGCCAACGCCCGAGCCGCGTGCACCGAGGATGCGAACGCGAGCATCGGATCGCGGCGGTCGGCCAGCCGGGTGGTGCCGGCGTGGTTCGCCTCGCCGCAGAAGGTGAATTGCCAGCGCCCGTGCGGCCAGATGGCCGACGCGACGGCGATCGGCCGGTCGACGAGATCCAGTGCCCTGCCCTGTTCGACGTGCAGTTCGACGAAGACGCCGATGCGCTCGGCCAGCCGCGGATCGGGGCCGAGATGTTCGGGACGCCGGCCTGCCTTCGTCATCGCCTCGGCAAGCGTGAGGCCGTCGTTGTCCCGCAGCCCGCGGGCCTTGTCGGCGCTCAACACGCCGGTGGAGAGCTGGGAGCCGACGCACGCGACGCCGAAGCGCGCCCCCTCCTCGTCGGAGAAGGCGACCACCGCGACGGGAACCCGCGGCACCACGCCGCGTTCGCGGATGATGTCGATGGCCGCGAAGGCGGACACCACGCCGAGCGGTCCGTCGAACGCGCCGCCGTCGGGCACCGAATCCAGATGGGATCCCGTCACGAACGCGTCCGACGGGTCACCATTGGCGCCCGGCGGCATCCACCACGCCCACAGATTGCCGTTGCGGTCCTCCTCGATATCCATGCCGCGTTCGGCGGCGCAGCCGGAGAACCACTCCCGCAATGTCAGGTCGGCGTCTGACCAGGCGTAGCGGCGGTAGCCCCCGGTCGAGGTGTGCCTGCCGACGTCGAGGATCGTGGGCCAGAGGGTCTCGAACGCGGTCACGCGTTCTCCTGCATGGGAATTCGCACGCCGCGTTCGGCGGCGATGTCGGCTGCGTGTTCGTAGCCGGCGTCGACGTGGCGGATCACGCCCATGCCGGGATCGTTGGTCAGCACCCTCGCGAGCTTCTGCGCAGCCAGGTCGGTGCCGTCGGCGACGGTGACCTGGCCGGCGTGGATGGAGCGACCCATCCCGACCCCGCCGCCATGGTGGATCGACACCCACGTCGCGCCCGACGCCGTGTTGACCAACGCGTTGAGCAGCGGCCAGTCGGCGATCGCGTCGGAACCGTCGAGCATCGCCTCGGTCTCCCGGTAGGGCGATGCCACAGAGCCCGAGTCGAGATGGTCGCGGCCGATCACGATCGGGGCCGACAGTTCGCCAGACGCCACCATCTCGTTGAATTTCAGCCCCGCGAGGTGACGTTCTCCGTAGCCGAGCCAGCAGATCCGTGCGGGCAGCCCCTGGAAGGCGACCTTCTCGCCGGCGAGCGTGATCCACCGGGTGAGGTGCTTGTTGTCCGGGAAGAGCTCGAGGATAGCCCGATCGGTCGCGGCGATGTCCTTCGGATCACCCGACAGCGCCGCCCACCGGAACGGGCCGAGGCCCTCCTCGAACTGTGGCCTTATGTAGGCCGGGACGAAGCCGGGGAAATCGAAAGCCCTGTCGTA
This sequence comes from Mycobacterium sp., assembly GCA_025965975.1. Lineage (GTDB taxonomy): Bacteria > Actinomycetota > Actinomycetes > Mycobacteriales > Mycobacteriaceae > Mycobacterium. The sequence goes on from JAOPVX010000279.1 coordinate 7,729, forward strand.
TCCCGCCTTTCGGGCCTCGTCGCGGATGGAGTTGCCGTAGTCGAACACCTCGGCGCCGCGGTCTTTGAATCCGACCATCGCCGCGACGTGCTTGGCCATCGACGCCCTCGCCTGTTCGGTGAAGTAGACGGGATCCTTGTCGGCCATCTTCTTCATGTCGTCGAACTCGATCCCGATCGGCAGATACGACAGCGGATCATGCGCCGAGGTCTGGTCGGTGACGATATCGATCGGGGCGTCGCGGCGCAGCATCTCGGGAAGTACCTCGGCAGCGTTGCCCAGCAACCCGATCGACAGCGGCCGCTTGGCGTCGTGGGCCTCGACGGCCAGACGGAGGGCGTCATCGATATCGACGGCCCTGGTGTCGAGATAGCGGTGCTCGATGCGCCTGTCGATCCGAGTGGCATCGCAATCCACGCAGATCGCCACACCATCGTTCATTGTCACGGCCAGTGGCTGCGCACCGCCCATGCCACCCAGCCCGGCGGTGAGGGTGATCGTGCCGGCGAGCGTGCCGCCACTGTGTTCATACCGGCCAGAGGCCGCGAGCTTTTTCGCAACCGCACCGAAGGTCTCGTAGGTGCCCTGCAGGATGCCCTGGGTGCCGATGTAGATCCATGAGCCTGCGGTCATCTGGCCGTACATCATCAGGCCCTCGGCCTCGAGCTTGCGGAACTGTTCCCAATTCGCCCAGTCACCAACGAGATTCGAGTTCGCGATCAGCACGCGCGGCGCCCACTCGTTGGTGCGGAACACCCCAACGGGCTTGCCGGACTGCACCAGCATCGTCTCGTCGTTCTCCAGACGACGCAGCGTCCTCACGATCGCGTCGAACGCCTCCCAGCTGCGGGCAGCCCTGCCGGTGCCGCCGTAGACGACGAGATCTTCGGGGTGTTCGGCCACCTCGGGGTCGAGGTTGTTCATCAGCATCCGTAGCGCGGCCTCCTGCTGCCAACCCTTGCAGGACAACTCGGTGCCGCGGGGGGCCCGGACAAGGCGCGCTGTGGAGGTCATGTGCTCTCTTTTCCCTGGTCAACTCGGTGTGATTCCAGAACACCGCACCGACGCGGGTTGTGGTAGAGAGAATCCGGGGATAGTGTCTCGTATCCGAGACGGACGGGAGGTGTGCCGTGTCCACCACGTCACCAGCAGTGGGGCGGGCCCTCGATGTGCTGCTTTACCTCGCATCTCGCCCGGGGCCGGTGCAGGGCTCGGCGTTGATCCGGGACATCGGAATGCCGCGATCGTCGGCCTACCACCTGCTCGAGGTGCTGATCGAACGCGGCTTCGTCGTGCATCTACCGGATCAACGCGCGTACGCCCTCGGATTCTCGGCGTTCGAGGTCGGCTCGGCGTATCTGCGCCACGAGCCGCTCGAGCACATCGCACGGCCCATCCTCAAGCGGTTAGTGGCCGCCATCGGCGAGACAGCCCATCTCGGAATCCTTTACGGCGCCGAGAGCGTCTACTTGCTCAAGGAGCAACCGCAGAGCGCCGGTGTTCCCGTCACCCTGGTCACGGACGTGGGCGTGCGATTGCCTGCGCACCTGACGGCAAACGGCCGATCGATCCTCGCTCACCTATCCGCCGCTCAGGTCAGGGCACTGTTCCCGACGTCGGCCTCGTTCATCCGCCGCACCGAACGCGGGCCCAATTCCCTTGCGGAGCTACGGCAAATCCTGCAGACCGAACGCGATAGAGGGTGGGCCGAGGAGGCGGGCATGATCACCGACGGCCTGCAGTCGGTTGCGGCGTGCGCCTTCGATCATGCGGGCCGTCCGTGTGCCGCGTTCAGCACGACCCGTCGCGAGGACCGGCCCAACACCGCACTGCCCACCTTGGTCGAGGCCGTTCGCGGGGCAGCACGACAGCTGACCCAGGTGCTGTCCGGACGCGCACCCGACGGTTGGTTCGCCGTTTCGCGGACTCGTAATCATGTACCGTTTGGTACATGATTACTGTTTCTGGCGTAGATATCGATGCGCCGGCCGCTGTCGTCTGGGATCTGTTCAGCGACGTCGAGCACTGGCCCGAATGGACCGCGTCGGTTACCCGCCTCGTCGCTCTCGACGGGCCCGGCATCTCGGTCGGCAAGCGGTTCGAGATCAAGCAGCCGCGCATGCCGAAGCTGGTGTGGGAGGTCACGGAAGTGACGCCCGGGGTGGCGTGGACCTGGGTGCAGCGCTCGCCCGGCGGTGTGACCGTGGCCCGCCATGAAGTCATCCCGGAATCCGACCGGCGTACCCGGGTTCGGCAGCAACTCGACCAGCGCGGCGCTGTGGGTGCGGTGGTGGGTCTGCTCATGCGCGGGATGACAAGGCGCTACCTCGAGTTGGAGGCGGCGGGCCTCAAGGCGCGAAGTGAGCAGCGGCACGTCGATGGCCCGTCCTCCTGACCTCGAGCGGCGCCAGGAGCTGCTCGACGCCGTAGTGAAGGAGTGCGCGGCGCGTGGGATCGGTGACCGTTCACTTCGCGACGTCGCCGCCGCGGTCGGTACCAGCCACCGCATGCTCCTGCACCACTTCGGCTCGCGGAGCGAGCTTCTGCTGGCGATCGTCGAGGAGGTCGAGCGCCGTCAGCGAGCCCTGCTGCGCGAGCTGCCAACCGAGCCTGCCGAGGCGATCGCCGCCATGTGGGCCGACCTTCGCCGACCGGAGCTGCGCCCGTTCGAGCGCCTCTTCTTCGAGTGCTACGCGCGCGGTGTTCAGGGCGAGCAGCCGTTCGCCCGGATGCTGCCAGGGGCCATCGAGGCGTGGCTCACTGATGATGGGACGACCGACCCCGCGCTGGTGCGCCTAGGACTGGCGGTGATGCGTGGCCTACTCCTCGACCTGGTAGCGACCGAGCATTGCGCGGGTGTCGATGCAGCGGCCCAGGCCTTCATCGACCTCGTTCGGCGGGCAGGCGCTTAGCCGCCCGAGCCGCTAGATGGAGCAGCAGAGGCGGCGGCCGCGACGGCGGCCTTGCCTTCGGGGCTGGCGGCCGAATTGCCGGGCGTGGTGGCCGACGCGACTCCCGCATTGCAGTTCAGCGACACCAGCAGCTGGGTAACCGCACTGCCACTGCTGTTTTGCGGTGGCTGCTTGGTCCGCTGCTGTGTCCGGGTGACGACGCAGTTAGGCCATGTGAGCTGGTCGCCAACGATCGACTGAATAACGGGCGTGAAACCGGCTCCGGTTATCGCAGTCTGCGCGTCGGAGTACTTCTGTCCTGTCACGTTTGGGGGCGAACCGGCCACGGCCACACCACTGACCGTCAGGGCCAGTGCTGCACCGGCAGCGGCGGTGGCGCTCACACCCAGGACATAGCGTAGGCAGCGCATCAGCCCGCCTTTACGGGTGGCGTCGCCACGGCCACCGGAGGCGCCGACGGCGGTGTCGTATCGGTTGCCGTCACACCCACGGTCATTTCCGAGCCGGTAGGCTGACTGTAGGTCGTGTTCGCTGGCGCATTGCCCGAACCGGCCAACATGTTGGCATGCCCTGAGTCATCGCCGTCAAACGCCACCGTCAAGGCACCCGCCACCGCCACCGCTGCTCCAGCCGACACCGCAGCTACATATTTCACCCCGCGACTTTTCGTCCGCGTTCGATTCGTGTCCATCTCCAGATCGTATGCGCGATCGTATGCGCGCGCACCATAGAAGTAACTGGATCACTGCTGTGAGCTCCCTGGCACCGCCAGAATCTACTTGCTTGTCACATTCGTCGGTCGCCTTGGACGCCCGTCGCGCGGCGGCACCAGCAACCCCTTCTTGTTTCCTAGCGGGGTCATCTACGCGCTGCGCGATGCTGGCCGTTGCCGGCAAGCCTCAGTTCGTCGCCGAGGAGCAACAGGTCTGGCGCAACCTGTCGGTCTCAACGGGCCACGATGACGTGGCCGTGAGCCCGTCTGTAGAGCGGCCCGCCAGTGCCTGTGCGCGCGGCGGCCGTCCAGCCCACCCCACATCGCGAAGAATCCACTCGGGTAAGACCTTGGTCTGCGGAGGCGGCGCCGCGCCCATGAGCACCCCTATTCTGGTTGATCGTCGAATGAAGTTGTACTCGACGTCGCCGCACTCAACGCTGGTGACGGTGACGGTGACGGTGACCCCGTAAGTGGAGCCCTGGTCTTGAAGCTGGCACCGCGTGGTCGCTCCGAGATCGCCCTTGAGATTGTCGGGACAGGTGACATCGGGTGTGCGGCCGAACTGCTGGGTCAGCTGGTCGCTGATCTGCTTGGCCACGTCGTCCTTGTTGACGGTCTCGACGATGTCGAAGTTCACCTTGTCACCGGCAACGCTGGTCACGGTCACATTGATGCCGTACGTCTGCCCGTGGTCGGTCATCTGGCAGTCGAGGGCGGCGCCGACGGCTGCCTTCAGGTCGCCCGGGGCAGGTCACCGATTGCGGTTTGTGCCCGGCCTTTGAGGTCGACCAGTATTGGCCAGACTGCGGGCAGGCCGAGAGGTGTGATGCCGCCGTACTCCATACCGGTGAGGGAGACCGCGCTAGCCATCGGGGCGAATGAAATCTTTCGGGCGCCAAGGTGTTTGCGCACGATGCCGTTGACATCGGCGCGCGTGGTGGCGAGCACGACGCACGCTGCGAACCATACCCGCTCGGCGCGGCGCGCCTCCACGACGACACAGTTGGCCGCGATGTCCAGAGCGATGTCGTAATGCTCGCAGAACGCCGCGGTGTCGGCGAGGTCGGCGTCGATCGCGCTGACCCAGAGCCCATCGACGGGAAGCTGTTGCCGGACCGGTTCACCTACCAGGTCGACGGCATGCGCGACCGGCACGAACGTCAGCCTTCCCACATCCACGGTCACTCCGCACTGCTCCGCCGGTCGCCGATGAAGGCCAGCAGCCGGGGATCGTCGGAGGTGAACCGGTCGACCTCCTCGCCGCCGTCGCAGCGCAGCAGACCGATGGTCACGCTGCGGCCGGTGCGGGCAATGACCTTCCAAACTGCGCCGCAGTCCTGCCAGCGCTGAAGTTCTGCAGCCCGATCGATGTGCATTCTTCTACGATTCCACCGCATGAGTGTCAGTCGCCGCATCAAGGTCGCGCGCGTCTATCAGGATCCCGAACCCGACGACGGCGAGCGGGTCCTCGTCGATCGTTTGTGGCCGTGGGGTTCCCGCAAGGGTGATCCGCGGGTCGGCCGGTGGATATCGAAGGTCGCGCCGTCCACCGAACTTCGCAAGTGATATTCACACGAGGCCGCACGGTTCGACGAATTCGCAGGGCGCTAGGCCGCGGACCTCGAAACCGAGGAGGGCGCCGCAGCGCTGGCCGAATTGCGCGACGTGCTGCACGGCGGTCCGGTCACGCTGGTGACTGCGGCCCGCCACGTGGACGGCCGCCACGTCGCGGTTCTCGCGCGACTGCTGGCGTAGGCTCTCCAGCCGTGGATGCTGCTGTGGCCGTCGCCGTCGTCACCCTGCTGGCGCAGGTGCTGGTGGTGCGGCCGCGGCTTACCCGCCGGTCCGACGCTGTGCTGGCCGGTGGGGAAGGGCCGCGGTCACGCGCGCATTGGGGGTACGTCGGTCTGAAATCGTCAAGGCGATCGCGCTGCTGATCGCTGGTGTCTCGCTGCTCGCATCGTGAGACGATCGCCCGATGCGACTGGGATTGCACGCCCTTGGCATCGGTTCAGGCGCTACCCGCGCCGTCATCGACGCCGTCGCGGCCGCGGCCGAGAGATGCGGTTTCGCGACGCTGTGGTCTGGCGAGCATGTCGTGATGGTGGACCGGTCGGCGTCGCGCTATCCGTACTCGGACGACGGACAGATCGCCGTGCCGGCCACGGCGGACTGGATCGACCCGCTGATCGGGTTGAGTTTCGCCGCCGCGGCCACGTCGACGATCGGCGTCGCGACGGGGGTGCTACTGCTGCCCGAACACAATCCCGTGTTGGTCGCCAAGCAGGCGGCCACGCTGGACACCCTCTCCGGCGGTCGGTTCACGCTCGGCGTCGGCGTCGGCTGGTCGCGCGAGGAGTTCGACGCACTCGGCATCCCGTTCGAGCGGCGCGCGGCGCGCACCGCGGAGTACGTCGCGGCGATGCGGACGCTGTGGCGCGACGACATCGCCTCGTTCGACGGGGAATACATCCGTTTCGATTCGGTACGGGTCAACCCCAAACCCGTTGCCGACAGGCGAATTCCCATCGTGCTCGGCGGTAACAGCGACGCGGCGCTGCGCCGGGTGGCCGCGTGGGGCGACGGCTGGTACGGCTTCAACCTAGACGGAGTGCGGGAAGCCGCCGAACGAATCGATTTCCTCAATCGGCTGTGCGGCGACAGCGGACGCGACCGCGCCGAACTACGGCTGGCCGTGGCGCTACGCGACCTGAGCGTCAACGACGTCCGCCCGCTCGCGGATCTCGGCATCGACGAACTGGTCGTGGTCGACGGCCCGCCGGAGGACGCCGGCGCCGCGGCCGACTGGGTGTCCGCGCTGGCCGATAAGTGGGTGCCGGCCGCGGGATAACGCCTGCGCGTCAAGACGTGGTATCGCATGCGATGTGCCGCTGTGAACTCACATCACGAACCATGGCGGTGCTGATGCGGCAGGTGTGACTGGTGTGAGGGGTAGACGGCTTCGGCGGGGACGGTACAGCGGGAATTGATATGAGGCGAGGCGTGCCGCTGGCCGATCAGTATTGGTAGCGAGCGAGCGCGGTCCCGCCGTGCCGCTCGCCGGCGTCGATCGACACCAGTGCGGGCACCAGCTCGCTGGTGACCAGGCCGTGCCGATCGGTGAGGGCGTCGATGATGTCGAAGCTCGCGGCGATGCGCTCGGGGCTGTCGACGACGATCGTGGTCACCGGCACCTGGCGGGCGAGCTGAATCATCTTGTCGCCGTGCGGGTTATGGTCGCCGTAAAATCCCCAGATGCCGCGCAGCACGGTCGCGCCGCTTGCGACTCGCGAGTCGAAGAGCCGGCGGACGATGGCGCGGTGGATCGGCACGCCGTCGTGCAGCGTGGCCTCCGACGTGTAAACCATCAACTTCTGCCACAGTGCCCGCCCGTGGTCGTCGGCCGCCGGCAGCGCGGCGGGCCGGGTTACGAGTTGGCCGTCGCGTTTGCAGAGCTGCACCCGTTCCATGGTCACGAGAGGTTGGCGCAGCATGCCCTTGAGCTGCTGGATCGCCTCGACGGCCTGATCGCCGGTGCCGATCGCGATGATCATGACAGGAACATCGACGTTGCGACTGAAGAAGCGGGCACGCTGCCGTTGTCCACGTTTGGTGCCGTCGACGCCGAGAAAGACTGAGGCCCCGGCGAATCCGTGCCCCTTCAGCACATCGCACACGGCGTGGTGAGCGGGTCGGCCCGAGACCCGGTCCTGGCGTCCGACGTAGAGGGTGAGCTTCGCGGTGTCCGGCGGTGCCGACGCATCGGACCCGACGAGCAGACGTGCACGCTCGAGCGTGACGAGTCCGCGCGTCGTCATAGCGACCACACGGTCGGCGAGCGGAGCGATCTTGTCGGCGTGGTCGACCGCGGCGATCGCGATCGGCGAATCCTCCGACATGCTCAGTGACTGGTCACTGCGTAGCTCATGGTGCGGGCCGAAGCTGGCGATGCCGCGCAGCACGACGCTGGTGGCCACCTCGGTTTCACCGTAGAGATCGAGCAGCGAGTCGGCGAGGAAGCGGTTGTCGCTGCGCAGACGTTCGCCGAAGTAGGTCGTCAGCTTGAGGTACTCGTCGCTCACAGCCGACCTCCGATCCACACGCCGAGCCAGGCGGTGGCCAGACCGAGGACCAGGCTGACGACGATGTTGGCGATGGCGGGCCGCAGCTGGCGCTCCTCGCCGAGGCGCTGTGTCTCCAGCATCCAGGTCGAGAAGGTCGTGTAGGAGCCGACGAACGCGGTGCCGGCCAGCAGCGCGAGGTCCGGGCTGAGTGCAAGACCGGACAACAAGCCGAGTAACAGCGCACCGCTGAGGTTTACCGCCAGCGTGCCGTACGGAAAAGACCCGGCCACCCGGGCCGACACCGCGCGGTCGACGAGGAATCGCAGCACCGCGCCGACGCCGCCGATCACGACGACGCCGGTCCAGACGGCGACCGTCACGCCCGGATCCGGACGCGTCGCACCAGCGCGGTGGCTAGGTAGAGGACGAGCAGTCCTGCGGCGATGCTGGCGGCGGTGTAGCCGACGGCCAGGCCGTAGTGGTGGTGCTCGAGCATCTTGATGATCTCGACCTGCATCGTCGAGAACGTGGTCAGGCCACCGCAGACTCCGGTGCCGAGCAGTGGGCGCCGGTAGCTCGACACCGGCAACCGCTCGAGCAACCGGGTGGTGAAGTAGCCCAATAGGAATGCGCCGGCGATGTTGACGATGAAGGTCGGCCAGGGCCAGCGCCCCGGGTCGGGTGCCGCCAGGGTTTCGAACGCCGCGCGCGCGAGGGTGCCCAGCGCTCCGCCGACGAAGACCGCGGCCAACTCGCGGCCGTCGAAACTGAACATGAGCCAAAGTATCGCCGTCCAGCTTGAGGACACGCGTACGACGCGGTTCTTGGAGGGGCAGAATCGGGGACATGGCTGCGAACCCACGTGCCGGTCAGCCGGCGCAACCCGAAGACCTCATCGATGTCGCTGCGGTGGTGACGGCCTACTACACCGTCGAACCTGATCCCGACAATGTCGATCAGCAGGTGGTGTTCGGAACGTCCGGGCACCGCGGGTCCAGCCTGGATGCGGCCTTCAACGAGGCGCACATTCTGGCCACCACGCAGGCCATCGTCGAGTACCGGGCCGGGCAGGGCACAACAGGGCCGCTGTTCATCGGCCGCGACACCCACGCGCTCTCGGAGCCGGCGTGGGTGTCGGCGCTGGAGGTGCTGGCCGCCAATGATGTTGTCGCGATGATCGATTCGGCGGACCGTTACACCCCGACGCCGGCGGTCAGCCACGCGATTTTGGCCTTCAACCGCGGCCGCGATGGCGATCTGGCCGACGGCATCGTGGTCACGCCCTCGCACAACCCGCCGCGTGACGGCGGCTTCAAGTACAACCCGCCCAATGGCGGACCCGCCGACACCGACGCGACCGGTGCCATCGCCAAGCGTGCCAACGAGATTCTGCGCGACGGGCTCAAGCCCGTGAAGCGGGTGCCGCTGGCCCGGGCGCTGCAGACCGCGCAGCGGCACGACTACCTGGACGGCTACGTCGAAGACCTGCCGAACGTCGTCGACGTGCACGTGATCCGCGCCGAGGGCATCCGCATTGGTGCCGACCCGTTGGGCGGGGCCAGCGTTGACTACTGGGGCGCGATCGCCGAACGCCATGGCCTGCAGTTGACGGTGGTCAATCCGCTCGTCGATGCGACGTGGCGGTTCATGACGCTCGACACGGACGGCAAGATCCGGATGGACTGCAGCTCGCCCAACGCGATGGCATCGTTGATCGCCAACCGCGACTCCTACCAGATCGCCACCGGCAACGACGCCGACTCCGACCGGCACGGCATCGTCACCCCTGACGGCGGTCTGCTGAACCCGAACCATTACCTCGCCGTGGCGATCGACTATCTGTACACCAACCGGCCGGACTGGCCGGGTTCGACGGCGGTGGGCAAGACCGCCGTCAGCTCGTCGATCATCGACCGGGTGGTCGCCGGGTTGGGTCGCAAGCTGCTCGAGGTGCCGGTCGGGTTCAAGTGGTTCGTCGACGGATTGATCAGCGGCACGATAGGTTTCGGTGGCGAGGAGAGCGCGGGCGCGTCGTTCCTGCGCCTTGACGGGTCGACATGGACCACCGACAAGGACGGCATCATCCTGGCGCTGCTGGCGTCCGAGATTCTTGCGGTGACCGGGCAGACGCCGTCGCAAAGGTACGCACAACTCGCCGAGAAGTACGGTGCGCCAACGTATGCCCGCATCGACGCCCCCGCCGACCGGGAGCAGAAGGCCCGGCTGGCCAAGCTGTCGCCGGACCAGGTGACGGCCACCGAGCTGGCCGGGGAGCCGATCACCGCCAAGCTGACCACGGCGGCGGGCAACGGTGCGCCGCTGGGCGGGCTGAAGGTGACGACCGAGAACGCGTGGTTCGCGGCGCGCCCGTCGGGAACCGAAGACGTGTACAAGATCTACGCGGAGTCCTTCAAGGGACCCGAGCATCTTGCGGAGGTACAGCAAGCGGCTAAAGACGTGGTGAATACAGTCATAGCGTGAGTTCTGTCGCGGAGGGTGAGTGTTCGGCTGACAGGCCAGACACGGAAGCCAAGCCGAAACTCCCGACCGAAGTCTGGGTGCTCATCACCGCAAACGCGGTCATCGCCCTCGGCTACGGCGTCGTTTCGCCGGTTCTGCCCCAGTACGCCCGCAACTTCGGCGTGAGCGTTAGTGCCGCCACTTTCGTCATCGCAGCGTTCTCACTTATGCGGTTGGTCTTCGCGCCCGTAAGCGGATTGTTCGTCCAGAAGGTGGGGGAGCGGCGCATCTATTTGAGCGGGTTGCTGATCGTGGCGCTGTCCACCGGCGCTTGTGCCTTCGCGCAGACGTATTGGCAACTGCTGCTGTTTCGCTCGCTCGGCGGCTTCGGTTCGGCGATGTTCACCGTCTCCTCGTTCGGACTGATGATCCGGATCTCGCCGCCGGATGCCCGCGGCCGCGTCGCGGGTCTGTTCTCGAGTGCCTTCCTGATCGGCTCGGTAGGTGGGCCCTTGCTCGGCAGCTTGACCGCGGGATTGGGATTGTCGGCGCCGTTCGCGATCTACGGGGTCGCACTCTTGGTCGCGGCGGGGGTGGTGTTCGTGCGGCTGCGGCACTCGTCGCTGGCCGCGTCCGCGGAGCAGACGGATCCCGCGGTGACGGTACGGATGGCCCTTAGCAATCGGGCGTATCGCTCGGCTCTGTTCTCGAACTTCGCGACGGGTTGGTCGGTGTTCGGCCTGCGCATCGCCCTGGTTCCGTTGTTCGTCACCGAGGTCCTGCATCGCGGGCCACGGGTCGCGGCTCTGGCGCTGGCCACCTTCGCCATCGGCAACATTGGCGCAGCCATCCCAAGTGGATATTTGTCCGATCAAGTGGGACGGCGGGCGCTGCTGATCGCGGGGTTGACGGCGTCCGGGGTGGCAACTCTGCTGGTGGGGCTTGCGTCGTCGTTGACCTTGTTCCTGGCGGCCGCCTTTGTAGCTGGTGCGGCCTCGGGGATGTTCACGTCGCCCCAGCAGGCCGCCGTCGCCGACATCATCGGCACCAAAGCGCGTGGTGGTACCGCGGTGGCGACCTACCAGATGATGGCGGACTTCGGCGCGATCGTCGGCTCGTTGGCGGTCGGTGAGATCGCCCAGCACCTGTCGTTCGGCACCGCCTTCGTCCTCAGCGGCCTAATCCTGCTGGTGGCAGCGGTGGGCTGGGTGTTGGCTCCGGAGACCAGGGCACGGCCGTCATCCGGGCCGACGCCGGTTCGCCCGCTGGGGCCAGAAGCCGGCGGCGAACTACCGTGACCTGCGGTTTTGAACGCTTCCAGCAGGTGGTGTAACTTCGATGAGCACAACTTCACGGGGCTATGGCGCAGCTGGTAGCGCACCACACTGGCAGTGTGGGGGTCAGGGGTTCGAGTCCCCTTAGCTCCACCACGAAGGCCCAGCTCAGGGCTACTTTCTAAAGTTACGTCGGGAACGACGTAACAGATCACGTAACATCAAGGGTTGTGGCAAGCATCCACGCCCAGAAGAACCGCGCCGGAAACGCCTACCGGGTGCTGTGGCGCCAGGACGGCCGCCAGCGATCGCTGACCTTCGAAAACCTGCCTGCTGCAGAGCGTTTCAAAACCCTGCTCGAGGACCATGGCCCGGACGAGGCGCTGCGCATCATCGAGCTCGACGAGATCGGCCGACACGTCCCGACGGTCACCGCGTGGTTGAGCACCCATATCGACAACCTGACCGGCGTCCAGTCCGCCACCCTCGCGCGCTACCGCACCTACGTCGCCCGAGACGTTGACCCCAGTGTTCGGCTGCATGCCGATCACGGCGGTCACCGAGACGACGATCGCGAAGTGGGTGAAGCAGCTCGGCGGTAGCGGCAAGACCATTTCGAACAAGCACGGCTTCCTCTCGGGAGCATTCAATGCGGCAGTTCGAGCCGGGGTGATGGCATCCAACCCCTGCCAGGGTCGACGCTTGCCGCATACCCGCGTCGAGGAGACGGTGTTCTTGACCCCATCGGAGTTCACCCTGTTGCGAGACCACATCGAGAAGCCACGGTGGAAGAGCTTGGCCACCTGGCTGGTCGCGACGGGCATGCGGTTCTCGGAGGCAACAGCGCTCACGGCGGCGGACATTGATGCCGATTCCAGAACGTGCCGAATTAACAAGGCCTGGAAGTACTCCGGGGATTACCGGCCCCAGATTGGTCCGCCGAAGACAAAGAAGTCAATCCGCACTATCAGCCTGCCGCCAGCTGCCCTTAAGACCGTCGACCTCACAACGCCGGGCTTTCTGTTCACCAACGGCGCCGGCAATCCCGTTCGTGCACAGGAGTTCTACAACGGAGGGTGGAAGCCCGGCCGCGACAGCGCGATGAAAGCGGGGTTGACGAAGTCGCCGCGGGTGCACGATCTCCGGCACACGTGCGCCTCGTGGATGATCGCCGCGGGCGTCCCTCTGCCGATCATCCAGCAGCATCTCGGCCACGAGTCCATCCAGACCACCATCGGCGTCTACGGCCACCTCGACCGCCGAAGCGCGCAGGTCGCCGCTGACGCGATCGGGTCCGCGCTTAGCTGAACAATCGCTAAGCGATGCAAGTAAGCGGACGGCGAGTCGAAGCCGCGTAACTGGTTTGGAAGTTTTATACCGGGGTCGGTCGGCCGTTTGCGTCCGCACTGGTCGGTGATGTCGGTGCCTGCGGGAACACAGGTGGGGTGAAGTACCGCAGCCTTGAACTGACCGCCGGCTCGAAAGGGCACTGCTGAACTACGGTTTGAAAGGTAGATGGTTCGCGATGCCGGTCGGGTCTCACCGATCTCGTTGAGGCACAAGTCGCCAGGTCACAGACTTAGCCGCCGTCGGGCGCGGATGTGACAAGCTTCGGACATGGCTGTCCGACTTGTCGCAATCATCGCCGCGCTACTCCTGTGGACTCCCGCCGTGCAACCGGTATTCGCGCGCGCCGATATCGAGCAGGCGAAGGCGACGGGGGGCATCGTCGCGCTGTACCCGAGCGATCTTGACGCGCATGTGCTGGCTATCCCCGGCGGCGCGCCACCGGAGGAGCTGCACCTCACCCTGGTGGACTACGGCCAGGATGTGAGTGGTCTGACGGATGTCGAGCTTCGACGGCGGCTTAGCGATGTGGTCGCCGGTCACCCCGAGCCGATCGAGGCCCAGGTGTTCGGGCACGCGGTCTTCAACCCGAACGACGCGCAGCGCGGCCCATCCACGGTCTACATCGTCGGCGACTCACCCGAGCTCGCTTCCCTACGGCAGCAGGTTCTTT
>JAOPVX010000299.1 GCA_025965975.1 Mycobacterium sp.
GTGTCTCCGACCTTAAAAATCATCAGATTCGAGCCCCTTTCACCACTCAATGCTAACACGGGGCTCAGCCGGGTGCGGATCAACGGTGCAGGTCAGGGGCACCGCAGGTGAAGACTAGGGGTTGACACGGTGACGAATCCGTGCAAGGCAATGGCCGCTTCGAGGTAGCTGTCGAGACCCCACCAGCCCTCAGCTACCGCCCCCAACCGCCACCTACTACTGTGCATAGTCGAATCACCGCGACCGCCAGGACGGTCGCCCCCTCGGCGAGCAGGAGGCCTGGATGGACCGCTTCAAACCGCGTACTTCTGCCCTCATCGCCGGGCTGGCCGCGTGCGGGCTGGCCGCCGCCCTCGCTCTGAGCGGCTGCGGGGTCGGGCAGGTGTCCCAGATGGCAACCCAGGAACCCGCTGTCAACGGCACCAGCGCCAACGTCGGTGCGATCTCGCTGCGCAACATCCACTTGCGCGCCGCGCAGTCCACCGACTACGTACAGCCGGGCCGCGACGCCGAGCTGTTGTTCGTCGCGGTGAACGGCTCGCCCGACGTCAACGACAAGCTGGTCTCGATCACCTCCGACGTCGGCACGGTCAGCCTCTCGGGCGACACCACGATCCCCGCCAATGGAGTTCTTGTGGTCGGCACGCCCGAAGGGCAACCCGCGCCGCTGGAGAACGCCGGGCGCGCGGAGGGCGCCAGGGCGAAGGTAGCGCTGTCGAAGCCGATCACCAACGGGCTGACGTACAAGTTCACGTTCGACTTCGAAAAGGCCGGTGAGACCACGGTGGCAGTGCCGATCTCGGCCGGAGAGGGCCCCCGCCGGGAAGCAGCCGCAGAAGCAGGCGACACGGGCGGTCACCACTAAGGTTCTGTCGGTCAGACCGGCTACGGTCACGACGTGGCAAAAGCGCGTTTGCAGTACCGCTGCTCTGAATGCCACCACGTCACCGCCAAATGGGTTGGCCGTTGCTCCGATTGCGGCACCTGGGGCACCGTCGACGAAGTCGCGGTACTGGCCGCGATCAACGGCTCGGCCACGCGGCGCGCCGTCGCGCCGACCACACCCGCCGTGCCGATCAGCTCGATCGACCCCGGCAGCACCCGTCACTTCCACACCGGGGTCAGTGAACTGGACCGTGTCCTTGGTGGAGGTCTTGTTCCCGGCTCGGTGACACTGCTCGCAGGCGACCCGGGTGTCGGCAAGTCGACGCTGCTGCTCGAGGTCGCGGATCGCTGGGCGCAGGCGGGCAGGCGCGCACTCTATCTGTCCGGTGAGGAGTCGGCCGGCCAGATCCGGCTGCGGGCCGAGCGCACCCGCTGCACCCATGACGAGGTCTACCTTGCCGCCGAATCGGATCTGCGGATGGCGCTCGGCCACATCGACGCGGTGCAGCCGAGCCTGGTGGTGGTCGACTCGGTGCAGACCATGTCCACCACCGAGACCGACGGCGTCACCGGCGGGGTCACTCAGGTGCGCGCGGTGACGACGGCGCTGACCATGGCCGCAAAGACATCCGGGGTGGCGATGATTCTGGTCGGCCACGTCACCAAGGACGGCGCCATCGCAGGGCCGCGCTCGCTGGAGCATCTCGTCGACGTTGTGCTGCACTTCGAGGGCGACCGCATGTCGGCGCTGCGGATGGTGCGCGGCGTGAAGAACCGCTTCGGCGCAGCTGACGAAGTAGGCTGTTTCCTGTTGCACGACAACGGAATTGAGTGTGTCGCCGACCCGTCGGGGCTCTTCCTCGACCAACGGCCAAAGCCGGTGTCGGGCACGGCCGTTACGGTCACACTCGACGGCAAACGGCCGTTGATAGGTGAGGTGCAGGCGTTGATCGGTTCCCCGGCCAGCGGCTCGCCACGCCGCGCGGTCAGCGGCATCGACTCGTCCCGCGCCGCCATGATCACCGCGGTGCTTGAGAAACGCGCCAAGCTTCCCGTCGGGTCCAACGACATCTACCTGTCCACCGTTGGCGGCATGCGGCTGACCGACCCGTCGTCGGACTTGGCGGTGGCGCTGGCGATCGCGTCGGCCTTTACCGACCTGCCCATGCCCGCCAACGCCGTTGCGATCGGCGAGGTGGGGCTGGCCGGCGATCTGCGCCGGGTCACCGGCATGGACCGCAGGCTCGCCGAGGCGGCAAGGCTTGGGTTCGACTGCGCGGTGGTGCCGGCGGGAGTCGCGGCGGTGCCCGCGGGGTTGCGTGCCCTTCCCGCCGACGACATTCAGGCGGCGTTGCGGGTGCTGCGGCAAATCAGCCAAACTGACGACAACCGCGGCCGATCCTAGGAGGGGCGATGGCCGTCAAGGCGAGCGGCAGGTCGAGTCGAAACGTGGTGCAGCTGGCCCGGCCGACCCTGCGGGAGACCATCTCGCGACTGGCACCTGGGACCGCGTTGCGCGACGGACTGGAACGCATCCTGCGCGGCCGCACCGGCGCGCTGATCGTGATCGGGTACGACGACAGTGTCGAGACCATCTGCGACGGCGGCTTCTCGCTCGACGTTCGGTACGCGCCGACCCGGCTGCGGGAACTGTCCAAGATGGACGGCGCGGTGGTGCTGTCCAGTGACGGCGGCCGCATCGTGCGGGCCAACGTGCAGCTGGTGCCCGACCCGTCGATCCCCACCGAGGAGTCAGGCACCCGGCACCGTTCCGCCGAGCGCACCGCCATCCAGACCGGCTATCCGGTGATCTCGGTGAGCCATTCGATGAGCATCGTGACCGTCTACGTTGCCGGCGAGCGCCACGTGATGCCGGACTCGGCCACCATCTTGTCGCGGGCCAACCAGACCATCGACACGCTGGAGCGCTACAAGACCCGCCTCGACGAGGTCAGCCGGCAGCTGTCCACGGCAGAGATCGAGGACTTCGTGACGCTGCGCGACGTGATGACGGTCGTGCAGCGGCTGGAGATGGTGCGCCGGATCAGCCTGGAGATCGACTCCGACGTCGTTGAACTCGGCACCGACGGACGCCAGCTCAAGCTGCAGCTGGAAGAACTCGTCGGCGACAACGACATCGCCCGTGAGCTGATCGTGCGCGACTACCACGCCAACCCCGACCCGCCGACGTCCGCACAGGTGAGCGCCACCCTCGAGGCACTTGACGGGCTCTCGGACAATGAACTGCTCGATTTCACCACGCTGGCAAGGGTTTTCGGTTACCCGTCGACGCTGGAAGCGCAGGACTCGGCGATGAGCTCGCGCGGCTACCGGGCAATGACAGGCATCCCGCGGTTGCAGTTCGCCCACGTCGACCTGCTGGTGCGGTCGTTCGGTTCGTTGCAGGGCCTGCTGGCCGCCACCTCCGACGACCTGCAGTCGGTGGAAGGCATCGGCTCGATGTGGGCCCGCCACATCAGGGAAGGCCTTTCGCAGCTGGCCGAGTCGACAATCGCCGACAGGCTGGCATAGCCGCCCTGCTTGGTCATTCCTATTCCGTTGCGGCTCTGGAGTCTTCCGTTGCGGCTCTGGTGGCGTCGAGCCCGGCGTCGTCGAGCCCGGTTCGGAGCAGGTCCCACGCGAGACGGCGAGCTTCTGCGGCTCTCGTGTGCATGAGCCGCTGCATGGGCGGGATGGGATTTGGCTGCGGCGCGCGCCCTTCGACGACGGCGTCGTACACATCCTCGGCTACGCGAATCGCCATCAGGGCGGCCTCGTTGACACGGTTCAGCGCGCGGTGCACGCCCTCGTCCTCGCTGACGAGGTGGGCGTTGCTGACCTCGACCGAGAAGTCGTTCACGACTTGGCTGATCTGTTCGAAGACCGGGTTCATCGCACTTTCGCGCTCGTCGCGGTCCTGGATGCGCAGGATGCCTGCGCCCTGGTTCCACAGCGTCGCAAGCATTTGCGTGTGCCCGTTGACGGCGCGCGACACCTCGATCATCGCCTGCTTCTGCAGCTGATTGATCAGGTGGACGCGCTCAACCCGAGCCAGCTCCCGTTGAGCTTCCACCTCGGCGCGGTGCAATTTGTCCTTGGCTTCCATTTCGGCCCTGTGCAATGTCTGGTTCAGCGCCAGCTCGCGTGCCGAGCGCTGCTCGGCGGCTGCCAGCTCCATTCGTAATCGTTCGGCGGCTTCGGCAGCGTTCTGGTTCGCCTGGCGCTGCATCGTGAGGGTCTGCCACATGGTCACCATCACGACGCAAAACACGACGGCGCCGAAGAACCAGTCCGCCTTGGAGCCGAGCTGGCCGCGACCGAGGAAGATAAACCAGGCGATGGCCAGACTGCCTGCCAGCCCGCAGGCAAACCACCCGATTCCGCGCCAGCCGTGGATTGCGTCGAACGAGCGCGGTCCCCGGCGAACCGGCACCGGCAGCGGTATCAGCTCGGTGGAGGTGCTCACGGCTTGCGCCAGTCCGTTGACGTGCTCCTCGGACTGAAAGTCTGAGGATTCCCGCGGCGTGTCATGACGCTGTTGGGGTGCTTCCTGCTTCATTGCCCCTCGCCTCCCGAGTGGTGGCAGGGCTTACCGGGGCTCCACCGGAGCCGATGGCACGGTGCGTCCCGGGATCGGCCAATCTCGGACCAGGGTCCGTGGCTTGCGCCCAAGAGAAATCCGGTCATCTTGACCTCCCGTTCGCCCGAGCCTGCCGCCGTTGCGGGTTCAGACTAGGGCCGCATGGGTTGCGCCGTCGCGCCACCACCTCTCTGGCGGTGTACGCGGAATGGCACGGACCGCTAGGGTCAACCCGTACTTACTTTGAGCAGCGCGATCGGGGAAGCCCGCTTCGCCGACTGCTCACAGCTATCGAACTGACCCGCTAGAGAATTGAGGGCCCATGGGACCACCCGTGCCGCAGGAAGGTGATTCGTCGATCATCGTCAGCCTCTCCGAGGCGGCGATGCACATGTACACGGCCGCGATCGACGCGTTGCCTTTCGCAGAGGACAGGAAGTTCCACAAGCGCGCGGACGTCGTTTTGTCAGGCATGCGCAAGTTGCGCGCCGCCCTGAGCGACGCAGCAAGCACCAGCAGGCCCTCACCCGCGGTGATCGTGGCGCTAAGCAACGTACGGCGGCGTTACGACGCCCTGATGGAACACGCCGCCGCCGCACCGGGATCGAGTTTGGGCCAACAGTTGTATGTCACCCGCGTCCACGCAAAACTGTCCGCTCACGAAGTGGCCAACGGTGCGGGGCTTCGCGCCGATCTCCTCGATGAGCTCGAGGACGGCGCAACCCCAACCGAAGAGGACGCAGCGAAGATCAAAGACGCTATTGCCGCCCTCGGAGGGGTGCCTGGCACCGAACACCTCGAGCATCATGAGCCCGAGCAGGTGCAGGAAGAGCCGGTGGAGTCACACGTCAACGGCTGGGACGAATCGCTCGTAGGAGACAACTCCGGCTAAGCGGCACTTTCGGCGTTAGCCGCCTTGCGGCGCCGGCGCCGGTGCGGCGGGCGGCATGCCCTCGGCCGGTGGCGGCGCCTGAACGGGCGGGGCGAGGATAAACGGCACCGTCGCCGACCTCAGGTTGCCCAGCTGCACGACGAGGTTGTACGTGCCCGGCCCGATCGGCTGACGCGGCAGCGGGCACTGCGGCGCCGAGCCCATGCCCGTCCAGGTCACCTCGGTAGTCACCTGCTCACCGGGCTGGAACGTCTTGACCAGCGTCTCGTTCGACGGTGCACAGTCAAGGTTCGACCACAGCCGGGTGTTGTCCAGTGAGTAGACGTAGGCGGCCAGCACCGCGGCGCCGACGTCGCGCTGGCATGCGACAAGGCCGATGTTGGTGACGACCATGGTGAACTTCGGCTGGTCGCCGACGAAGTACTGCGGCTGGTTGGTGATGCCCTTGACGGCCAGCGTGGAGTCGGGGCAGTCTTCACCCTCCTTGAGCACCGGCGGCGGCATTACGGCCGCGGTCGGGGTGGGCGTCGGCGAAGGGGCCTGCTGGGGAGGCGGCACCAGCGGGGTCTTGACCTCGGGGTTCTCCCCGGGAAGCAGTGTCGGCGCGGCGGCCTGCGTAGGCGTCGGCTTGTTAGCGGTCCTTTTCTCGGTACCCGTGCTGTTCACCACGACCATCACCACCACCGCGGCGACGACGCCGATGACGAGGACCGCTATGCCCAACGCGAGTGCCCTGCGGCGCCAGTAAATCTGCGTCGGTAGCGGGCCATGCGGTTCTAGATCCAGCACAAGCTCACGGTAAGGCCAGGTCACGCCGCCTCGTTCGAGGCGGCTCGGCGTGTCGCGGGTCAGCCTTCGCCGATGTCGCCCAGATAATCCCGCAACACCACCCGGCCGTCGGCCAGGTGGTAGGTCAATCCGACGATGGCCAGGGTCCCCGCGGCAAGCCGTTCGGCGATGGACGCGGAGCGGACGCGCAGCAGCGTGACGGTGTCGTTCACGTGTCGAGTTTCGAACTCGTCCACCCGCGTCAGCCCGGCGTGACGCCCCTGCAGGATCGACGGCGTCACCCGTTCCACGATGTCGCGGACGTAGCCGCCGGGCACTGCCCCGTCGTCGATGGCCGCAAGGGTGGCCTTCACCGCGCCGCAACTGTCATGGCCAAGCACCACGACCAGCGGCACGTTCAGCACCGTCACCGCGTACTCGATGGATCCCAGCACCGCGGAGTCGACGACGTGGCCCGCGGTGCGCACGACGAACATGTCGCCAAGGCCCCGATCGAAAATGATCTCGGCGGCCACCCGGCTGTCGGCGCATCCGAACACCACCGTGGAGGGCTGCTGCGACGCCGCCAGCCGGGCGCGGTCCTCGATGCTTTGGCTCGGGTGCTGGGGCTCGCCAGCAACAAATCGCTCGTTACCCTCCTTGAGTGCTTTCCAGGCGGTCACCGGACTCGTGTTGGGCATGGCCGACATTGTGCCGGAGTCTGCGGCCGTGATCGACTCACGCGAGTTATCACGGTGGTATGAGCGCGCGCAGCGCGACCTGCCGTGGCGTCGAGAAGGCGTGACGCCATGGCAGATCCTGGTCAGCGAGTTCATGCTGCAGCAGACGCCGGTGGCACGTGTCGAACCGGTCTGGCTTGCGTGGGTGGCCCGCTGGCCGACACCGTCGGCGACCGCCGCCGCCGGCGCGGCCGATGTGCTGCGGGCTTGGGGGAAGCTCGGTTATCCGCGGCGGGCCAAGCGGCTACACGAATGCGCGACGGTGATCGCCGAGCTGTTCGACGATGTGGTGCCATCCGACGTCGAGACACTTTTGACGCTGCCAGGGGTCGGCGCCTACACCGCCCGCGCGGTCGCCTGTTTCGCCTACCAGCAGCGGGTACCCGTCGTCGACACCAACGTACGTCGCGTGGTCGCAAGGGCCGTGCACGGGCGCGCCGATGCGGCGCCGTCCTCGTCGGCGCGTGATCTCGACGATGTCGAAGCGCTGTTGCCCAATGATGCTGATGCGCCCCGGTTTTCGGAGTCACTGATGGAGCTCGGCGCGACGGTGTGCACGGCGCGAGCGCCGCAGTGCGGTCTGTGCCCGTTGAGCGCGTGCGCATGGCGGTCACGCGGCTACCCGGCCGGCACCGGGGCCCGCAGGGTTCAGCGGTATGCCGGCACCGACCGTCAGGTACGGGGCCGCCTGCTGGATGTGTTGCGCGGCAACGACTCTCCGGTCACACGTGGGCAGCTCGATGTGGCATGGCTGACCGACGCCGCACAGCGTGACCGCGCGCTGGATTCGCTACTTGTCGACGGCCTGGTGGAGCAGACCGCCGATGGTCGTTTCGCCCTGGCGGGCGAGGGCGACGACTAGCCTGAGACCGTGGCGCAGGTTCCGCGGACTCGCTACGCCCAGTGCGGCGACATCGACATCGCCTACCAGGTCTTCGGCGACGGTCCAGTCGATCTTGTCGTGCTGCCAGGACCGTTCATCCCGATCGACTCGATCGATGCCGAGCCGTCGATGTACCGGTTCTACCGGCGGCTGGCATCCTTCGCCAGGGTGATCCGGTTCGACCAGCGCGGAATGGGCCTGTCGTCGCGACTTCCCTCGGTGGACGCGATGGGGCCGAAATTCTGGGCAGAGGACGCCATCGCGGTGATGGATGCCGTCGGGTGCGAACAGGCCACGCTTTTCGGGTCCAGTTTCTTCTCGATGAGCGGGCTCGTTCTGGCCGCCGACTATCCAGAGCGGGTACGGAGCCTGGTGATCGTGAACGGCGCAGCCCGTGTGCTGTGGGGCTCCGACTACGAAGTGGGCGTGTTGGCCAGTGCGGCCGATCCGTTCAGTTCAGTGGCGATGGAACCGGACGCCATCGAGCAGGGATTCGACGTTCTGGCGTTCATCGCGCCGACCATCGCCGGAGACGACGCGTTTCGCGCGTGGTGGGATGCGGCGGGCAATCGTGCCGCTTCGCCGAGCATGGCCCGCGCGGTCAGCAATGTCGTGGCCGCGGCCGACGTGCGCGACAAGCTCGCCAGCATCACTGCGCCGACCCTGATTCTGCATCGTGCCGATGCGGCGTTCGTCGCAAGCGGGCATGGCCGTTACCTTGCCGAGCACATCCAAGGAGCGCGCTACGTCGAGTTGCCTGGTGCCGACTCCCTGCACTGGGTGGGCGAGACCGCGACGATGCTCGATGAGATCGAAGAGTTCATCACCGGCGTGCGTGGCGGCTTCGACGCCGAACGTGTCCTCACCACAATCGTTTTCACCGATATCGTCGCCTCGACGCAGCACGCCGCAACGCTCGGCGACAACCGCTGGCACGACCTGCTCGACAACCACGACAACATCGTCCGCCACGAACTGGAGCGCTACCGCGGCCGTGAAGTCAACACGGCCGGAGACGGATTCGTCGCGACATTCACCAGTCCCAGCGTCGCGATCGACTGCGCGGAAGCGATCCTCGACGCGGTCCGATCGCTCGGCATCGAGGTGCGGGCGGGTATCCACGCGGGTGAAGTCGAAGTGCGCGGCGCCGATATCGCCGGCATGGCCGTGCACATCGGTGCGCGGGTAGCGGCGCTGGCCGGACCCAGTGAGGTGCTCGTTTCGTCGACGGTGCGTGAGATCGTCACTGGTTCGCGGCGCCAGTTCGACGAGCATGGCGACTACGAACTCAGGGGCGTGCCTGGTCGCTGGCGGGTGTACGCGCTCGTCAGGAGCCGCGTTGCGCAAGGTACGCGTTGATCCCTTGCACAACCGCGCCTGCGTAATTGGCCCGCCCCTCGGGTGTGATCATCGCGGCCGCCTCTTGCTGGTTCTTCATGTTTCCCAGCTCGATCAGATCGACGGGTATTGCGCAAGATTCAGCCCCGCGAGGTCTGCGCGAACCGTAGAGGCCGTCGCTGCCCCGATAGGTCGACGGCGTGAAGCCCGCGGCGACAAGTTGGTCACGCATGACCTTTGCGAACCCAACGGCGGAGCCGGATTGGGCATCGTTGAGCGGCGGGTTCGAGTAGTTGACGTGAAAGCCGCGGCCATCGGGAGGTCCGCCGTCGGCGTGAATGCTGACGATCGCGTCGGGGCGCAGCCCGTTGGCCATCGCGGCCCGTTGATCGACGCAAGGTCCCAGCGCGTTGTCATTGGCGCGCGACATGGCCGTGCGCATACCGAGCTGAGTCAGTTCCGCACGGATGCGCAGCACCACGTCCCAGTTGAAGCTGTGTTCGGGATAACCGGTATCGGTAGTCGTTCCCGTCGTTTGGCATTCCTTTGTGCCGCCGCGCCCGTTGACCACCTGCCGGTTGATCGTGGCGGCTAGGCCGTGGCGGCGGCCTCCTCGCATGGACCGCCGCAGGAGAACCGGCGCCGGTAGTCCGACGGCGGCACGCCGATTATTCGGCGGAAGTGGTGGCGCAGCAGCGTGGCCGTCCCGAAACCCGATCGGTCGGCGATCCTGTCGATGTCGAGATCGGTCTCCTCCAGCAGCCGTCGCGCATAGAGCACCCGCTGGTCGGTCACCCACTGCATCGGGGTGCGACCGGTTTCCTCGACGAACCGGCGGGCGAAGGTGCGCGCCGACATGTGAGCGCGGGTGGCCAG
Source organism: Mycobacterium sp. (assembly GCA_025965975.1). Lineage (GTDB taxonomy): Bacteria > Actinomycetota > Actinomycetes > Mycobacteriales > Mycobacteriaceae > Mycobacterium. The sequence continues at coordinate 9,963 of JAOPVX010000299.1, forward strand.
CGTGGCGACCGTATGCGGCCTATGGAGGTTGGTGAGGATCCAATCTAGGTGCGGCGCAAAGCCTTCTGAACATCGGACCGGAATCGGTTGGTCGATGTACTGCCGCTGACCGCCGTCGCGCTGGGGCGGCACCACCATCCGGCGCGCGATCCTGTTGGTGACCTCGCTGCCGAGCTCGCGACGCACCAAGTGCAGGCAGGCGTCGATGCCCGCCGCGGTGCCCGCGCTGGTGATCAGGTTGCCGTCGTCGACGAACAGCACGTTGCGGTCGACCTTCGCCGTCGGATACATCCTGGCCAGTTCGTCGGCGTGCATCCAGTGGGTGGTGCACGGCCTGCCGTCGAGCAGCCCCGCGGCACCGGCGACGAACGCGCCCGAGCACACCGTCAGGATGATCGAGCCCGAGTCGGCCGCCTTTCGCACGACCTCGAGGGCCTCCGGCAGATATCCGCCGTACTGGCTGCTGATCGCCGGAATCGCGACCAGGTCGGCGCCCACCAGGTCGTCGAGGCCGTGGTCGGCAGTGATGCTGGCGCCGACGGACGTCCGAAGCGGCTTTCCCGCCTCCGGTCCGCAGACCTTGAAGTCGAAGTTCGGGACACCGTCCGCTGAGCGGTCGATGCCGAAGACCTCGCAGATCACGCCGAACTCAAAAATCGCTAGACCGTCAAGCACCAGCGCAGATACGCTCTTTAATGCCATGGCAGCATTTTATCGCACGGTGTCCTTCCTGCCACTGTTGGCTGGATTTTTATCAGCGGAGTATTACTGCCATGACCACTGCACTGACATTCCTCATCCTGATCGCCCCGTTCGCGGTGGCAGCGGCGCTCAGCTTGGCCGCCCATCGCTCTGACTCGCTTCGCATCCGTTTCGACCAGTTGCGCTGGTCCGCCCCGATGATGGGCCGGCTGTTCGAGGACGACCGCGACCGCTTTCGCGTCGCCCACGACGTCGACGCGATCCGCACGCGCTTTGAGCAGCAGCCGTTCTGGCCCTCGTCAGGCGCGACGGGCGAGCGTCGCTAGGAAAGACTCGACCGCCTCCCGGTAGATCTGCGGCGCCTCGTCGTGGATCAGGTGACCGGCACCGGGTGCGTGTAAATACGTTGTCCGGTAGCCCGTTTCAGCCATTTTGCGCATCTGTCCCGCAGGCGTGACGGAATTGCCCGCCTCGAGGAGCAGCGCGGGGACCCGTGCCGCCTTCCACTGCTTCCAGTAGTCACGGGTGCCCCACTCGGCGGCGATCTCGATCCAGTGCCTGGTGTGCCCGTGCAGCCGCCAGCCGGTCGCGGTCCGGTCGAACGCCTCCAGAAAATACCGGCCTGCCACCGGCCCGAACTCGTCGTAAACCTGTTGGGCCGAATCGAATTCGGCTGGCAGCGCGTGCAGCCACGGTTCCCAGGGCCCAGTGGTGCGCCCGCGGAAGTCCGGTGCCATGTCCTCCACCACCAGCGCGCTGACAAGGTCGGGTCGCGAAGCGGCCAGACACCACGAGTGCAGCGCACCCATCGAATGGCCAACCAAGACGGCCGGCGGGCCAAGCGCGGCGACCGCGTCGCCGAGATCTGAGACGAACCGCTGCGTGCTGATCGGATACCGGTCGGCGACGTCGCGGCCGCGGTGCCACGGCGCGTCGTAGGTGTACACCTCGCCCAGTTCCGTCAGCCACGGCAGCTGACGCGACCAGGTGCTGCCCCGTCCCATCAGCCCGTGCACCAGGACCAGCGGATCGCCCTCGCCACCGCGGGGCGTCAGCGGGTCGGAGGCCATGGCAGCGCACGGTAGCCTAACGGCATGCCCGTGGTGAAGATCAACGCAATCGAGGTCCCGCCCAACGCCGGTCCGGAACTGGAGAAGCGGTTCGCACACCGTGCACATGCCGTCGACAACCAGCCCGGTTTTCTCGGCTTCCAACTGCTGCGCCCGGTCAAGGGCGACGATCGCTACTTCGTGGTCACCCAATGGGAGTCCGAAGAGGCCTTCCAGGCGTGGGCGAAGGGCCCTGCCGTCGAGGCGCACGCCGGCCAGCGGGCCAACCCGGTGGCCACCGGCGCGTCGCTGCTGGAGTTCGAGGTTGTGCTGGACGTTGCGGGGCCCGGCGCCAAGGCGTAACGCAGGCCGGCGACGACATAAGGCGGCCGGGCTCACGGTCGCGCTCGTCGTCGCCATGGCTTGCGGATGCACCAACACAGGACCGGCGCCTGCGGCCGATGCCGCGTACGGCGTTCGCATCGACACCAACACGCCACAGGGGCTGCGGGCCAAGCAGACCATGGACATGCTCAATTCCGACTGGCCGATCGGCCCTGTCGGCGTCCGAACACTGGCCGCTCCTGAGATGGTCGACGAAGTCGGCACCAAGCTCGACTCGATCTGGTGGGACCGGCCCTTTCGGGTGATCAGTCTGGACATCGGTGCCGGGCAGGCGACTCTGCACGTGCTGACGTCCTACAACGTGGCGCAGAACATCGAACTGCGCACCAACGACGCCGGATTGGTCGACCGCTTCGCGGTGACGCTACAGCCGCCAGAGATCACGAAATGGGCCGACATCGACGCCGAGCTGACCAAGTCGGGCGCTCGTTACTCATATCAGGTGTCGCGCGTCAACAACGGCAAGTGCGAACTGGTGGCGGGCACCAACACCGACCTGTCGCTGCCGCTGGCTTCGATCTTCAAACTCTATGTGCTGCTTGCGGTTGCCCAGGCGGTCAATGCGGGGACGGTGAGCTGGAACGATCAGCTGACCATCACGGCACAGGCCAAGGCGGTCGGCTCGGCGGGCCTCGAGGAACTGCCCCCAGGCGCGCAGGTGTCGGTGCGCAACGCGGCGCAGCAGATGATTTCGGCCAGCGACAACATGGCGACCGATCTGCTGATCGAACGGCTGGGACCTGGCGCGGTCGAGCGGGCACTGGTTACGGCCGGACACCACGACCCCGAAAGCATGACCCCGTTCCCGACCACGCACGAGCTGTTCTCCGTCGGCTGGGGTGAACCGGATCTGCGCGAGCAGTGGAAGAGTGCCTCTCGGCGGGACCGTGCGCAGCTGCTGCAGCAGACGAATTCCCGCCCGTACCAACCGGATCCGAACCGCACGCACACGCCGGCATCCACCGATGGCGTCGAGTGGTACGGCAGCGCCGCCGATATCTGCCGCGTGCACGCCGCGCTGCAAGCAGCCGCGGTCGGCACGGCCGCGCCGGTCAAGCAGATCCTTTCGGCCATCCCAGGCATCGACCTGGACAAGTCGAAGTGGTCCTACATCGGCGCCAAGGGCGGCAACCTTCCCGGCGACCTGACGTTCAGTTGGTACGCGGTGGACCACACCGGCCAGCCGTGGGTGGTCAGCTTCCAGTTGAACTGGCCACAGTTCCGCAGTCCGACCGCCGCAGGCTGGCTGTTGTCAATCGTGCACCATGCGTTCGACCTGGCGCCGGTGGCTTGATCACAGGCTTGAGCGCAGCGTCCATGCATGCCCGCGGAAGTGCATCACCGTGCGGCTCACCGGCGCAATGTCAATGCGCCAGAACGACTTCGGAGGCGCGTTGAGCGCAACCAGGATCGCGCCACGGATCACCGACGGGTGTGTGACGGCGACCAGCCGGGTGCGGCGGGCAGTCAACGAATCCATCCACCCGCGCACCCGGTCGATCAGCTCGACGACCGACTCGCCACCGTGCGGTGCCCGCGTTGGGTCGGTCAGCCAGATCGCTAAATCGTCGGGCCGCACCCCGCCCACCACATCCCCACGCCAGCGGCCGCAGTCCAGATCCGCCAGCCTGTTGTCGATGCTGGCGTGCAGGCCAAGCAGTTCGGCCGTCTGCCTGGCCCGCTTCTCGGGTCCGCAGTAGGCGCGTTCGGTGACGCCAAGGTCGATCGAGGCGTCGACCTGACGGTGGCCGACCGAATTGAGCGGCTCGTCGGTGGGAAATCGTCCGGCCGCCATCGCGTCCGTCATCGCGTGGGATACGAGGGTGAGCCGGACGACCTCGCTCACCTTGACCTCCCCCGAGTGGCTACGCTCCTACCCCCTTGGACCAAACGAGCTCTTGTTGGCGCTTCTCACCGAGCAACCGTGCCGCCAGCGGCGCGAACACCAACGCGATCGTCGCCCACAAAACGACCTGGGTCCCAATGGAATACAGCCTGAAGTGATACAGGTCGTCGGCCGAGAAGCCCGGGTAGACGATGATGCCCGACGGATCGGTCAACGGCCTTGGCGTCTCCACCACCGGCGGCAGCACCAGCATGACGATCGCGATAGCCACGACGTACGCCGCAGCTCCCGCCAGCGTGGCACCCCACCCACCCAGCCGCGCCGACAACCTGCGGCCAAGCCAGACCGCCCCAACGGCAAGGGCGAGCGACAACACGACCATCAACAGGTACAAGCCAGTGCGGTCGCGGATGGTGTCCGGGTTGCCGATCGACGGCGGGTTAGCCGGATATTTCAGGAATGGGACCAGGTAGACGGCGCCGAACGCCCCTGCCGCCAGCACCAGCGCCAGCGTCCGTGGGCCCAGACCCGTGAACCGCGGGTATGCGACGACGAAGGTGACGGCGAACAGGGCCCCCATCGCGACGGCGAAGGCAAGAACCCCGAAGCCCATGCCGATGTTGGATTGAACCCCGCGGGTGAACACCTCCATGGCGTGGTCGTGCACCCCGGAGCTGGCCGCTTCGGCGTCACCGCGGCCGTCCTCGTAGCCGACGGCACGGCCGATGACCGGTTCGATGAAGATCCGGGCGAATAGGAATGCGAGCACTCCAGCCAGCGCACCGGCCAGCAGACCGCGCGCGATGATGCGCTTTTCCATCTCTCGGTTACCCGCGGTCAGTGGCAGGGGAAGCCGAGGAGATGGCGGGCGTCGTGGACGAACTCGTGGACGTGGGTGTCGCTACCGAAAATGGAGGTAGCACCCTGATCGATCCCGATGAAATACAGCACGAGAAGGGCAAGAAAAACGGTGCCGGCCAACCAGAGGGCGGCGCTGACCCCCGACAGATCGATGGCCGTAGCCCTGCTCTGGCGTACCTCAGAGGAGGTCATGTCGATTTCCTTTCCGGGGATCTCGCGTCCCAGTATCAAGGTGACGACGGATGTCGGGTCTGACTTTGCACAGTGGCGCGACCGTTCTGGATTTTCACCAGATTCCTTCGCCCGTCGATTACATCAGCATCCTAACCATCCGGTCTAGCCTCCGGCGCCGTAACCCAGCTGACCGGCCGTGTACTTCGCCCCGTCGGTGACCGGCACGGCCTCCACGGCCGTTCCGTACGCGCAGATCTCGGTCCACACGTCGCCGAGTTCTGTGGTGTCGAAGCGCATTGCGACGATCGCATTGCCGCCGCGGGTGCGCGCTTCGGCGATGAGCCTGCCCATCGCCTCGTTGCGGCTGTCGGCGAGGTTCTTGGTCATGCCGGCCAACTCGCCCCCGAACATCGACTTGAACCCCGCACCCATTTGCGCGAACGCATTGCGGGATCGGACCGTCAGCCCGAAAACCTCGCCGCAGACTCGCTGAATCTCCCATCCGGGAAGGTCGTTCGTGGTGACAACCAGCACTGCGAGCACTCCTTTTCTAGACACGTTTTCTAGACACGAAAACGGGCGGCTACCCGCGATGAGGGTAACCGCCCGTTTCGTTGTAGTTGTTTACTCCGAGGCAGCCGCGCTCGGCGTGCCAGCGGCGCCGGCCTTCTCCAGTTCTGGTTCGGCAGGCTTGGCCGGCTTCTTGGTCCCGGTGAATGTGAACACCGCGTCCTCGCCGGAACCTTCGCCGTCCCAGTTGTCGACGTCGACCGTGACGAGCTGGCCCGGTCCGACCTCTTCGAAGAGGATCTTCTCACTCAAAGCGTCCTCGATCTCGCGCTGGATAGTGCGCCGCAGCGGTCGCGCACCGAGCACGGGGTCGAACCCGCGCTTGGCGAGCAGCGCCTTGGCCTTGTCCGTCAGATCCATGGCCATGTCCTTGCCCTTGAGCTGCTTTTCCACCCGGCCGATCATCAGGTCGACCATCCGAATGATCTCGTCGCGAGTCAGCTGGTGGAAGACGATGATGTCGTCGATGCGGTTGAGGAACTCCGGACGGAAGTGCTTCTTCAGCTCGTCGTTGACCTTCTGCTTCATCCGCTCGTAGTTGTTGTCACCGCCGCCCTGGGTGAAGCCAAGGCCGACCGCCTTGGAGATGTCGGACGTGCCGAGGTTTGACGTGAAGATCAACACGGTGTTCTTGAAGTCGACCGTGCGGCCCTGGCCGTCGGTCAGCCGGCCGTCGTCCAGCACCTGCAGAAGCACGTTGAAGACGTCGTTGTGGGCCTTCTCGATCTCGTCGAGCAGCACGACGCTGTAGGGCCGGCGGCGGACCGCCTCGGTCAGCTGGCCGCCCTCCTCGTAGCCGATGTAGCCGGGAGGCGCGCCGACCAGGCGGGCGACGGCGTGCTTCTCCATGTACTCGGACATGTCGATGCGGACCATCGCGTCCTGGCTGTCGAACATGAACTCGGCGAGCGCGCGGGCCAGCTCGGTCTTGCCGACGCCCGTCGGGCCGAGGAACAGGAACGTGCCGATCGGGCGGTCGGGGTCGCTCAACCCCGCGCGGCTGCGGCGCAGGGCGTCCGAGACGGCCGAGACGGCCTCCTCCTGCCCGATGACGCGCTGGTGCAGGCGCTCCTCCATGTGGATCAGCTTCTCGACCTCGCCCTCCATCAGGCGGCTGACCGGGATGCCTGTCCACTTGCCGACGACCTCGGCGATCTCGTCGGCGTCGACGCGCTCCGACAGGTAGACGGGCGGCTCGATCGCCTCGTCCTCGCTGTGCGCCTCGGCCTCGGCCAGGCGGTGCTCGAGCTCGGGGATCTCGCCGTGGCGCAGCTCTGCGGCGCGCTGGTAGTCGAGCTCGCGCTCGGCGCGCTCGAGCTCGCGGCGCGCCTCGTCGAGGCGCTCGCGCAGCTTGCCGTGGCCCTCCGCCTGCTCCTTCTCGCGCTCCCACTGGGCGCGCATGCCGGCGGCCTGCTCGCGCAGCTCGGCGAGCTCGCGCTCGATCTGCGCGCGGCGGTCGACCGCGGTCTCGTCCTTGGCGACGGCGACCTGCTCGATCTCGAGCTGCTTGATCCGGCGCTCGACCTCGTCGATCTCGGTCGGGACGGAGGAGAGCTCGATCGCGACGCGGCTGGCGCCCTCGTCGACCAGGTCGATCGCCTTGTCGGGCAGGAAGCGGTCGGCGATGTAGCGGTGCGACAGCGTGGCGGCGGCGATCAGCGCGGCGTCGGTGATCGTGACGCCGTGATGCGCCTCGTAGCGCTCCTTCAGGCCGCGCAGGATCGCTATCGTGTCCTCGACGGTGGGCTCTCCGACGTAGATCGGCTGGAAGCGGCGCTCGAGCGCGGCGTCCTTCTCG
>JAOPVX010000335.1 GCA_025965975.1 Mycobacterium sp.
CGCCTCGAGCTTATCGCCGATCCACTCGGCGAGTTGTACGGCGAGAAGGTGCTCTGACCACACTGTGGGCCGCATCAAGCAATCGTCGGTTGCCAACGCTCCCAGACGATCCCGCACCGACGACGACGAACTCCGACACCTTTCCTGCACCAACCACAACGGTCTCCTTCTTCTCTCTGTGTGCCTCTATGACAAACAACGGCGAAACCGATAACGTCGATTTGTCGATCCGCAATCCACGAACGGTGTGTAACCGCGTGCCGGACAGTGTCTTTCCCATTTCGCGGCGCAGGGGATGCGTCTGAGTGACGAATATTCGCGAGCCACAGGCCCCTCATTCGCATCACGTTTGGCTGGTGCGGGCCGGCGGCTAGAATTGGTCGATGAATCCTCCTGAGGTGGAAAGCGTTTCCCTGGAAGGGTATCCACCGCCTTAGACCGACCGCGTAGGCCACATCCAGCCTGGCACAGCCGGTACCCCCTGTGACGCAATGCAGGGCGCCAGCAGGACGTCCGACGTAGACGACATATCGACCTCGGTCCGCTCAGCCAATCTCAGGGATGCCGAACATCAACCTCAAGGAGGACCAAATGAGCACAAAAGAGCAGGGCTTCGAGCCCGCAGCGATAGACCCGGGTGCGGACCGGCAGCTCAAGGCCAAACACCGAGCGCTGTGGGCGTCGGGCGACTACCCGACTGTCTCGGCGGAATTGATCCCGACGCTTGGACCCGAGCTGGTGCGGGCCAGCGGGGTGCGGGCCGGGGATCGCGTACTCGACGTCGCCGCGGGCTCGGGCAATGCTGCCATTGCGGCCGCGGGCGCGATCGTCACCGCCAGCGACCTGACGCCCGAGCTCTTCGCCCGGGCGGCGCATCGCCGCGGAACGTGGGGTCGAGGTGGAATGGGTGGAGGCCGACGCGGAGGCGTTGTCGTTTGCGGACAACGGTTTCGACGTCGTGAGGTCGTGCGTGGGAGCGATGTTCGCGCCGCACCACCAGGGCACCGCCGACGAGTTACTCCGAGTGTGCCGGCCAGGAGGAACCATCGGAATGATCAACTGGACGCCGGAGGGTTTCATCGGCGGGCTTTTCGCGACGATGCAGCCGTATGCGCCTCCGGCTCCGCCCGGCGCGAACCCGGCGCCGCTGTGGGGCGACGAGAGTCATGTCCGGGAACTGCTGGGGGAAAGGGTCACTCGGCTGCAAATGCGGCGAGAGGCGGTCGTCATGGACCACCGCGCCGACCCGACGGAATTCGGCGAATATTGGAAGCGAAACTACGGGCCGACGATCGCGATCTGACCGGTTCAATGAGGATCGGCCGGAGCGGGTCGACGACCTGGACCGCGACTTGCTGAGCCTTCTCACCACGTGGAGTTCGCGCCGCCGAGGCCGGCCGCACCGCGTACGATGCCGAGTACCTACTGACCACCGCGATCAAGCGATGAAATCGGTGAGTTCCAGGCTCTCTTCGCGCACCCGATTGCCGTGCAAGTAGGCGCCGCTATATCGATGATTGTGACTACCAACGTTGGTAAACAACGCAATTGGCCGTTGCACGCTCATTGACCGCTTACATCGGCTCACCCAAGTCTCAGTTTTTCAGTTCCTGGCTGGGAACGGAATGACTGAGAAAGGACAGGATCCGCGTGACTTACGTCGTGCCGCAATGTAAGTCGCATTGGTTACCTGGTACCGGTGCTTGTTCAAGAGGTGCGCGTTCATGCATGCGCTAGGGGAGCGGTTGCGGTTTGCGATCTGCCTTTCAAAATGGCGCGTGATGGCGTATGCGCCATAAAGATGCCGTGACGCGCCCTGATAATCCCATTCACCGCGTCGCCTAATCCCGTGCGCCAGTGGTGGCGTTGCGGGCGCCAAACCGACTTACATTCGAAGCGATGAAGCACACGACAACAGCGTTAAGGAACCACATGTCGGAACGATTCTTCGCCGATGCCGAGCGCATCGAGGCAGAGTTCATGCACACCTACGTATCGTCGGCGGCGCAGCCGGTGAAGTCAGAGCTCGGGATCGCCACTCTGCGGATCTCCGGCGGCGTCGCGCTGTCCATGCGCCATGATGTGACCGGCTACTGGAGCAAGGCCCTGGGTTTCGGCTTCGAGGAGCCCGTCACCGAAGAATTGATCGGGCGCGTGCTCGCGTTCTACCGTGCAGAGCGCACTCCTGGCGCGGTCATCCAAATCGCCCCCTCTGTACTGCCTCCGGAGTGGGACGAGATTTGCGCGCATCACGACATTCGGGCTGGTTCTCCGTGGGTGAAACTGGCCTGCCCCATCGCGGACTTCCGCGCCGGCCAGACCCAGCTGCGCGTCGGGCCGGTCACCGTGGGAGACGTAGACGAATGGGCGTCGACGACGCTGCGGGGGTTCGGGATGCCCGAGGAAGGGCTCGCAGACATGATGGCGGCCAGCGTCGAGAGTCCGGATTTCCGACCGTTCGCCGCATGGGACGGCGACGACATGATCGCCACCGCAAACCTCTTCGTACGTGGCGAGATCGGCTCGCTGAACTCCGCCGCAACATTGCCGGGACACCGAAGCCAGGGTGCTCAGTCGGCGCTTCTTGCAGCTCGAGCCGGCGCAGCCGCCGACGCGGGCTGCCGCTGGCTCGTGGCGGAGACGGGTAAGCCGGAGGAAGGCGTGCCCAGTCCCTCGATGAACAACCTGCTCCGAGCCGGGCTCAGACCGTTGTACGAACGACAGAACTGGAGCTGGCGACTGGCAACGGATTCCGACGAGCACGCCCTTGAGCGCGACGCCGCCCCGACCAGCACGCGAACATGATCTGTAGGCGAGCAGTCTCGCGGCTCTAGATCCGATGCGGGCGGAATCGCCTATCGCACAATCCGGTCCGGCCACCAAACGGCAAGGATGTTGCGCACGTGCCTTCCCATGCCGACAACAGCGAGGTCTTCCAACGTTTGGCGGACCAAACCTCCGGCCAGACCTAAGCGCCCACCGAGGTGTTCCACACAGCCGTTCGGCACGCCAAGTTGGTGCCGACAAAGACATCCCACACATCTCCAGGGATTTGCTGGAGAAATATGTCACCGACCTCGAGCACCTCGGCCTCTTACTCGGCCACAGACCATCTACCGAATTGCAATTGGAGAACTCATGACACTGCATCTCACCTCGCCGGACTCATCCACGATCAGCGCGACTGACCTCCCGTTGCTGCTTCAGTCCTCGATCAGAGCGGCTGCAGAGCAGATGCACAACGAGCGCAGCATCCCGGCGAAGCTACTTTCCGAGCTTCGCGACGCCGGTGCCTTCAGCCTGCTTACACCGAGCGAGCTCGGCGGCTTCGAAGCCCCTCTGACAACTGTGCTGAAGGTCTACGAGGGCTTCGGCCGCGTGGACGCGTCGGTGGCGTGGATAGTGTGGAACGCCAACTTCGGGTTCCTCGCCGCACTGCTGGATGAGTCGGGCGTAGAGCGGATCTGGACCGATGGGGCTCGGCCGGTCTTCGCGAACTCGGCCATGCCGGGCGTCGCGATACCCGTTGATGGTGGTTACCAGGTGTCTGGCCACTGGAAGATCGTGAGCGGCGTCAACAGTGCGGAATGGCTGGTCGTGGTCGCCGTCATCAAGCAGGATGGCGTTCCGCGTCTGACCGCTGCGGGAACGGCCGACGTCCGGCTCTTCATCCTTCGTCCCGACCAACTGTCGGTGCGGGACACGTGGCACGTCAGCGGCATGCGTGGCTCCGGTAGTAACGACGTCGTCGTCGAAAATGCCGTGGTGCCTGCCGATCTCGTGGCGCCTCTCGACCTGCCTGCCCGCATCCAACGCCCCCTCTACCAAGGCTTCGTTCCTGCCCTGGTCTTTCCCGGCTCCACGGCCATCGTCCTCGGGGTGGCGCAGGCAGCCATCGATGAAGCAGTGAAACTGGCCACGACCAAGAAGGCCCCCGGCGGTGGCACACTCGCCGAGGTCGCGCGCATCCAAGCCACCGTCGCTCGTGCGGAGGCCGACGTTGCGGCAGCCAGGCTCCTGCTGCTCTCCCGCGCCGAAACCCTGGACGCAGCAGCGGACATGGAGGTCACCATCGAGCAGCGAGCCGCTCTGCGGGCCGCCATGAGTCATGGCGCAAGGGTCTGTCGCGAAACGCTGGTGGCCATGTACGAACTTGGCAGCTCGTCCTCGCTCTATCAGAGCAACCCGTTGGAACGTCTATTCCGGGACGGCATGGTCGCGCTACAGCACGCCAACCACTCCGCGGATTTCTTCGAGGCCGCGGGCCGTGTCCGCTTCGGGCAGGACCCCGGCGTCGCGCTCTTCTAAACGAGTAACCCCACGACGATCAAGGAACCTTCGTTGACCACGACGGATGCACGCAAACCCACCCTACTATTGGTTCACGGTGCCTGGCGCGGCGCCTGGTGCTGGGAGGATCTCGAAGCAGAGCTTGCCGAATCGGCCTGGGCGACACAAGCAGTCGAGCTGTCGAGCGCACTGAGGCTGCGTCGTCGCACGACCATTCCCCGGCATGCACGACGACGCACAGGCGATCCGGACCGCACTCATACACATTTCGGGACCAGTTGTCGTGGTGGGACATTCCTATGGGGGATCCCGGTCACCCAAGCAATTGGCAGTGCCGCCAACGTGATCGGCGTGGTCTATCTGGCCGCCTTCATGCTTGATGTCGGGGAGTGCCTTCTCTCCGTCACCGATAAGTCCGTACCCGACGACAATGCCGGCGTGATTGCGGTGACGAGTGATATGCGTACCGCGTTCTACTCGGACGTAGCCGATGATCAGACGAGCCGGGCAATGTCGGAGCTCATGCCACAAAGCCACAGCTCGTTCGCTGAGACCGTGACGAGGGCAGGCTGGCGCGAGATGCCATCCGCCCACGCCGTCTGCAGCAACGACCATTCCTTTTCACCCGAGCTGCAGGAGCAGTTCGCTACCCGGGCGGGAACCGTCGAGAGGCTGGCGAGCGGCCATTCCCTCATCTTCTCGATGCCCGCCGAGCTGGCGCGACTCCTTAGCAGGCTGGCACTGGCCTCGGCAGCGGCGGCAACAACCCTCAAATACCGGAGAACAGGAGAGATATGAACCTTCTTGACGAGGTGCTCGAAGCCTACGGAGGCGTCGAGCGATGGAAAGAGGTCGACACCATCAAGATCCACCAGATCGTCGGCGGCGTCCTTTGGACGCTCAAGAACGTTGACGGCGTCATCAACGACTCAACCGTGGAGATCCGGGTCCAGGAACAACGCGCCTGGCACCGTCCGTTCACCCAGCCGGGACTACGGTCGTCGTATAGCCCTGACCGCGTCGCGATCGAGACCGACGATGATTCAGCTGTGACCGTCGGCGCAATGACCTCGCCGCGCGACTCGTTCACCGACCACACTCTGGTGACGCCCTGGACGATGTTGCAGTTGGCCTACTTCGCCGGTTACGCCATGTGGACCTACCTCTCCGAACCCTATTCCCTGACCTTTCCCGGGGTGCAGACCGAGGAACTCGGTCCCTGGGACGAGGACGGTCAGGCATGGCGTCGGCTCGGGGTGCACTACCCCGAGAGCATCG
>JAOPVX010000343.1 GCA_025965975.1 Mycobacterium sp.
CCACGCGTGGAGCGGTGAGCCGGCCGAGCTCCTCGAACGCTTCGGTGTCGTCGAGCGAGACCTGGGCGGCGGATGGCGCGGGCATGACCCAGGCTGCCTTGTCCGAACTGCCAGAGACGTTGAACGACATCAGGATGTCCTGTGTCTTGCCGTCCCAGGCCACCATCGCTCGCTCGTCGACGACGGATGCGCCCGCCCGGTCGGGGATGTATGCCCCGCAGCCACAGGCCCACGCCGGGGCGGCGACGCTCGACAGCAGGCCGCCAAGAAAGAGCGCAAGCACGGCACACACCGACCGCAACACGCCACGAACCTACCGGGTTAGCGCACGCTCCAGGATCGGGTTTACAGCGGAATCCAGATGCCGAAGAACCAGAAGCCCCAGTTGTTGAAATCGGGGTTGTAGATCGGCGTCACCCAGCTGCCGTTGTAGTTGAACGGCTGGTGATCGCGCCTGCCGTCATCGATGCCGCGCCAGCCCTGATCGGGCGGCGGTGGCCCCCAGGCCGGATTGTGGTCACCAGGTGACGGGCCACCAGGCCCACCAAACCCACCGGGGCCGCCGGGGCCGCCGGGGCCGCCGGGTCCACCCTGGCCTCCGGGCGGCGGCCCCTGGTCGTGTCCACCCGGTCCGCCGGGGCCGCCAGGCCCCTGGCAGTTACCGAATTGGCAGGGTTGGGGGCCCGGTTGGGCGCCTGCGACTCCACTACCGACGGTCAGGAGCGACGCGCCGATCGCTAATGCGATAGCGGAACTGCAGGTCAATTGCTTGAAATTCATGATCAGCCGCCTCTCTCGGTTGGTCAGAGCCAGATGTTTGACAACGCTGCTGCAGGCTATGGAGCGAAGCTATGCATGAGCTTTGGCCTGTTTAGGAGCGGGCTAGGCGCCTCGATTACCTGTCAACCGACAGGTCAAATGACGGTGTCGCCAGCATCACGACACGCCCGACACGCCATGACCAGCCAAAGTTTTCTTAAGTTTTGCGGACGCGACCAGGTCGCCCATCGACGGCGACGACCAACCCGAAGGTGCAGCCATCAAGCGGTCAGCCGAAAACCCTTGATATGCAGGCATTTCCGAATCAACGTTGGCATCGACCGCGGCGTTTGCGCCGTTCAAGGCGTTGAGGGGGTCGTCACACCAGCCCCTTACACGCTGGGCTTTTGACGCCCTACCCAGGGGGTGGGGTTAGCTTTCGTCAGATTGCGTGGGTACGGTCGTCGTCGCTGGCTGGTTTACGGATCAGCCGAGACAAAACAGGTAGATGTGGACGAGACGGAGGAACCCGTGGCCCTTCCCCAGTTGACCGACGAACAGCGCGCGGCAGCGTTGGAGAAGGCTGCTGCCGCACGTCGAGCACGAGCTGAGCTCAAAGATCGGCTCAAGCGCGGCGGCACCAACCTCAAGCAGGTGCTCAAGGATGCCGAGACCAATGAGGTCTTCGGCAAGATGAAGGTTTCTGCGCTTCTGGAGGCATTGCCCAAGGTCGGCAAGGTCAAGGCGCAGGAAATCATGACGGAGCTCGAAATCGCCCCAACCCGCCGGTTGCGCGGCCTTGGTGATCGTCAGCGGAAGGCTCTGCTGGAGAAGTTCGACTTCACCAGCGACTAGTGAGGGCCGGCCGAGGGGTCGGACAGCGATGAGCGCTCGCGCGAAGAGCCGAGTTTGGCGATGAGCCGCGTTGTGGTGCTGTCCGGTCCCTCTGCCGTCGGGAAATCCACCGTTGTCCGCTGCCTGCGTGAGCGGCTTCCCGACCTGCACTTCAGCGTCTCCGTCACAACCAGGGCCGCGCGTCCTGGCGAGGTCGACGGCGTCGACTATTCGTTCGCGTCCGCCGAGCGATTCCAGCGGTTGATCGACGAGGGCGCGCTGCTGGAATGGGCGGAGATCCACGGCGGCCTGCATAGATCCGGGACGCCCGCCGCGCCCATCCGCGAGGCGACCGAGGCCGGCCAACCGGTCCTGATCGAAGTCGACCTGGCCGGCGCGCGGGCCGTCAAAAAGGCGATGCCCGAGGTCATCACCGTCTTTCTGGCCCCGCCCAGCTGGGAGGCGCTTGAGAGCCGGCTGTCGGCGCGCGGCACCGAAACCGCCGAGGTCATGGCCCGACGTTTGGCCACCGCCCGCGCGGAGTTGGCCGCTCAGGACGACTTCGACGTCGTCGTCGTGAACAGCGAGTTGGAGTCCGCCTGCACTGCATTGGTATCCTTGCTGGTGGGCCGCGACTGACCTGAGTGCCAGGCACCATCCGCTCCAGCCCGAGAGCCACCTAAACATCCAGGAGATTTTCTACGTGAGCACCCCGCACGCCGATGCGCAGCTGGCCGCTGTGGACGACATCGACACGTCCGCCGCCAGCGCATACGACACGCCCTTGGGCATTACCAACCCGCCCATCGACGAGCTGCTTGACCGCGCGTCGAGCAAGTACGCGCTGGTGATCTACGCCGCCAAGCGAGCGCGCCAGATCAACGATTACTACAACCAGCTCGGCGACGGCATCCTCGAGTATGTCGGCCCGCTCGTTGAGCCCGGCCTGCAGGAAAAGCCGCTGTCGATCGCCCTGCGCGAAATCCACGAAGACCTGCTCGAGCACACCGAGGGCGAGTAGGGCCCGGCGGGGCTTGCGATGAGGCTCTTGGGCGAAGAGCATCAGACCCGATGACGGAGCACAAGCGGATCATCGTCGGCGTCGCCGGTGGCATCGCCGCTTACAAGGCCGCCACGGTGGTCCGCCAGCTCACCGAGGCCGGCCACTCCGTCCGCGTCGTCCCCACCGACTCCGCACTGCGCTTCATCGGCGCCGCCACTTTCGAAGCCCTGTCCGGAAACCCCGTGCACACCGGCGTCTGGGATGACGTCCACGAGGTGCCGCACGTCCGCATCGGCCAGGAAGCCGACCTCGTCGTCGTCGCCCCGGCCACCGCTGACTTGCTGGCCCGCGCGGTGGCGGGCCGCGCCGACGACCTGCTGACCGCAACGCTGCTGACCGCGCGATGTCCCGTGCTGTTCGCGCCTGCGATGCATACCGAGATGTGGTTTCACCCCGCAACAGTCGACAACGTCGAGACGTTGCGGCGCCGTGGTGCGATCGTGCTCGAACCCGCGTCCGGCCGCCTGACGGGCGCCGACAGCGGTGCAGGCCGGCTGCCCGAGGCCGAGGAGATCACCACACTCGCCCAGCTGCTGCTGGCCCGCGGCGACGCGCTGCCGTACGACCTGGGCGGCGTCAAGGTGTTGGTCACCGCGGGCGGGACCCGCGAACCCATCGACCCCGTGCGATTCATCGGGAACCGCAGCTCGGGCAAGCAGGGCTACGCGATGGCCCGCGTGATGGCCCAGCGCGGCGCCGACGTCACGCTCATCGCCGGCAACACGGCGGGCCTTATCGACCCGGCCGGTGTCGAGGTCGTCCACATCGGCTCCGCCGCCCGGCTCAAAGATGCCGTCTCCAAGCACGCGCCCGATGCGCATGTGCTGGTGATGGCCGCCGCGGTCGCCGACTTCCGGCCGGTTCACCCCGCGACCAGCAAGATCAAGAAGGGCGCCTCGGAGCCCAGCGCAATCGACCTGGTGCGCACCGACGACGTGCTCGCGGGTGCCGTACGTGGCCGTGCTGACGGTCAATTGCCCAATATGCGGGCCATCGTCGGGTTCGCTGCGGAAACCGGCGACGCCAACGGCGATGTGCTTTTCCACGCCAGGGCGAAATTGCGGCGCAAAGGCTGCGATTTGCTCGTCGTCAATGCTGTCGGTGAGAATCGGGCGTTCGAAGTCGACAACAACGACGGATGGCTGCTTGCATCGGACGGAACCGAATCGGCACTGGAGCACGGTTCGAAAACCCTGATGGCCAGCCGTATTGTGGACGCGATCGTGGCCTTCCTGCACAGCAGCGACGGGTAACGCCAAAACAGGCATCAGGCTGCGCCTAAGGGTTGCGCGAGAGGGCGGCGCGCGCTTGGGTGCACCGGGGCAGAGATATAATTCGACTTACTAAGTTTCGGAAAGGGATCGAACCGTGAGCGATGCTCGGCTGTTTACCAGCGAGTCGGTAACCGAGGGCCACCCCGACAAGATCTGTGACGCCATCAGCGACTCCGTGCTCGACGCGTTGCTCGCGCAGGATCCCAAGTCCCGCGTCGCGGTGGAGACGCTGGTGACCACCGGTCAGGTGCACGTCGTCGGCGAGGTCACCACGTTGGCAAAAGAGGCGTTCGCCGACATCACCAACACGGTGCGCGACCGAATCCTTGAGATCGGCTACGACTCGTCGGAGAAGGGCTTCGATGGTGCCTCCTGCGGTGTGAACATCGGCATCGGCGCGCAGTCGCCGGATATCGCCCAGGGCGTCAACACCGCGCACGAGGCCCGAGTCGAGGGCGCAGGCGACCCGCTCGACGCCCAGGGCGCCGGCGACCAGGGCCTGATGTTCGGCTACGCGATCAAGGACACCCCGGAGCTGATGCCGCTGCCGATCGCGCTGGCACATCGCCTCGCCCGGCGGCTGACCGAGGTCCGCAAGAGCGGCGTGCTGGATTACCTGCGGCCCGACGGCAAGACGCAGGTCACCGTGCAGTACGACGGCACAACGCCGGTGCGGCTTGACACCGTGGTGCTGTCGACGCAGCACGCCGACGGCATCGACCTCGAGCACACGCTGGCCCCAGACATCCGCGAGAAGGTCGTCAACACCGTGCTCAATGACCTCGGGCACGAGACCATGGACACCTCGGACTACCGGCTGCTGGTCAACCCGACCGGAAAGTTCGTGCTCGGCGGCCCGATGGGCGACGCCGGCCTGACCGGCCGCAAGATCATCGTCGACACCTACGGAGGATGGGCCCGCCACGGCGGCGGCGCGTTCTCCGGCAAGGATCCGTCCAAGGTGGACCGTTCGGCCGCGTACGCGATGCGCTGGGTGGCAAAGAACGTGGTCGCTGCCGGCCTGGCCGAGCGCGTCGAGGTGCAGGTCGCCTATGCGATCGGCAAGGCGGCCCCGGTCGGGCTGTTCGTGGAGACCTTCGGGAGCGAGACCGTCGACCCGGCCCGGATCGAGAAAGCCATCACGTCGGTCTTCGACCTGCGGCCCGGCGCGATCATCCGCGATCTGGACCTGTTGCGCCCGATCTACGCGCAGACCGCGGCGTACGGCCACTTCGGCCGCACCGACGTAGAGCTGCCATGGGAGCAGACCAACAAGGTCGACGAGCTGAAGGCTTCGGTCTAAGCGTCTAAGCGTCCAAGCGCTACGCGGTGAAGGTGTAGTCGTCGAGCGGGAAGCGGCGGCTGCGCCAGTACGCCTCGAGCGTGCTGGCCCGCCGCAGCGGAACATCGCCGTTCTTGTCGAAGTAGTAGCTGTTGGCGAGCTGGCAGCTGTCCTGCCAGAAGATCTGCGTGTGGCGCTTGCGCATCATCTCGGCGAAGTAGCGGTCGTTGGCCTCCCTGGTGACCTCGACGCGGATGGCGCGACGGTGGTGCGCCCGTTTCAGGCATCGCACGATGTGGCGCGTCTGCGCCTCGATCAGCGCGAAATACGACGACCCCACATAGCCGTATGGCCCGAACACGGTGAAGAAGTTCGGGAATCCGGGGATGCTGACGCCCTCGTACGCCTGCAGTCGGTTCTCGTCCCAGAACCGGCTCAGCGACCCGCCCCCGGAGCCGTCGACCGTATACGTCAGGACACTGTCGGAGTCGAGGACGTTGAATCCGGTCGCCAGGATGAGCACGTCGACCTCGCGGGTATCGCCGTCGACCGTGGCCACGCCCGACCCGGTGATCTTGTCGATCGGCTCGGTCACCAGCTCCACGTTGTCGCGGTTGAACGTCGACAGGTAGGTGTTGTGGAAGCCCGGTCGTTTGCAGCCCACCGCGTAGCGCGGCGTGAGCTTGTCGCGCACGACCGGGTCGTCGACCTGCTTACGCAGATACGCCTTACCGACCTTCGACATGTTCTTGGCCATCGGGTTCAGCGTGAAGTACTGCGCCGCCAGCGGGAAGGTCAGTTCGACGTATGCCTGACTGAGCAGCCGCTGCACGGACTTGCCGCCGGGTAACTTCATCGCCCGCCGCGCCGAGCCCGGCAGCGGGACGTCGAACTTGGGGAAGCACCAGATCGGTGTGCGCTGAAACACGGTGAGCTGCTGGACCATCGGCGCGATCTGGGGAATGACTTGGACGGCGGAGGCGCCTGTTCCGATGATCGCGACGCGCTTGCCGGTCAAGTCCAGGTCGTGGTCCCAGCGGGCGGTGTGCATGGTCGCCCCGCCGAAGGAGTCGACGCCGTCGATATCGGGCAGCTTCGGGGTGATGAGCACGCCGCTGGCACTGACGAGGAACCTTGAGGTCAACTCCGCGCCGGAATCGAGCTGCACACGCCACAGGGCGCGCTCGTCGTCGAACGCCGCGCCGAGCACCTTGGTGTTGAACCGGATCTTGCGGCGCAGGCCGTACTTGTCGACGCAGTGCTCGGCGTAGGCCTTCAGTTCATGCCCTGGCGCGTAGGTCCGCGACCAGTTCGGGCTCTGCTCGAAGGAGAACTGGTAGGAGAACGACGGAATGTCAACGGCGATACCGGGATACGTGTTCCAGTACCAGGTTCCGCCTGGCCCCTCGCCGGCCTCGATGACCAGGTAGTCGCCCATGCCCGACTTGTCGAGCTTGATCGCGGTGCCGATGCCGGAAAAGCCGGCGCCGACGATGAGGGTGTCGTAATCGGGCACTTTCATAGGGCCTCCCGTCGGTGGGCGGTGACGTGCAGACCCCGCTTGGGGCGCAACGTCAGCGTCGCTTCGAGTTCTACCGGATGACCGGGGTGCACGTCGAATGTGAATCGCCGGCTGATGATCGCGGCCATCAACACCATCTCCATCAGCGCGAAGCTCTGCCCAATGCAGATCCGCCGTCCGCCGCCGAATGGCAGGTATGCCGATCGGGGCCGGTCCTTGCCCGCGTCGCCAAGAAAGCGGGTCGGGTCGAACGCCTCGGGGTCGGGCCACCAGCGTTCGTCGTGGTGAATGTGGTGGATCGGGATGAGCACCGTCGTGCCGGGCCGGATGTGGTGGCCGTCGATGATGTCGTCCTCGATCGCGTCGCGGGCGATCATCCACACGGCCGAGAAGTATCGCTGCGATTCCTGCACGCAGGCCGTGGTCCACGGGAGCCGGGTCAGGTCCGCCGCGGTCGGCCGGCGACCGTCGAGTACCTCGTCGATCTCGGTGAGCATGCGGTCGCGCGCGCCGGGATTCTGCGCCATCAGGTACCAGAACCACGACATCGCGTTCGCCGTGGTCTCATGACCCGCGAGCATGAAGGTCAGCGCCTCGTCACGGATCCGCTGGCGCGGCCAGGTGCCGTTGTCGGCGCGGAACAACACGTTGAGCAGGTCGGCGGAGTCGGTCGGGTGGGCGATGCGGTCGTCGAGCACCGCCTTGACCGCCGCATCGAGGGCGAGTGTGATCTGTTGTGCTTCACGGAACGGTGGCGGCAGCCGAACACCGGAGAACGTGCACCACATCAGGGTGTCGTAGACGGGTCGCGGCATCAGGCCCAACAACCCGAGTCTGCCGAACTTCTCCGTGCGCCGCAGACCCCGGGTGGCAAGGTCGTTCATGCTTGCCACCAGCGGACCGAAATCCTGACTGAACAGGGCGTTGGCCACGGCACGAAGGGTCGCCACCACCATCATCTCGTGCATGTCGAAGGCCGCGGCGGTATCGATGGAGTCGGTGACACGGTCGATGGGGTCGACGATCAGGTCGACCATCTCGTTGAGATGGCGCCGTGCGAACGTGGGGTTCAGGGTCGTGCGGTGCGCAGCCCAGGAGTCGCCTTCGTCGGTGAGCAGGTTGATGCCCGCGGCGGCCCGGATGGGCTCATAGTCATTGGACTTGACGTATTTCAGCCGCGCTCGGTGCAACACGTGGTCGACGTAACCGGGGTGGCTAATCGAGACGAAACGCCTCCCCGCGCAGCGGAATCGGGCGATGTCATGCCCGCGCGTCCGGCCGAGGAAGCCACCTGTCGCATCGAATCCGACGGTGATCGCCTCACGCGTCATGGTCACCGTGGAGAACCGGGCCGCTGGTGCCGCCATGAGTCAACGGTATGAGTGACACGACGCGTCCGGAATGGGACTATCGGACAGAGAGTTGGGAGTTTGGGACATGGCTTCGACGACGTGGTCGCCCGACCTCCGGCGGCCGGTCTACACGACACGGGAGATGTGTGAGGTCGCCAACGAGCGCGGCGTCGCGACGTCCGAGATCCTCGCCGGCACCGGGATCGGGCCAGGTGACCTCACCGACCCCGAGGCGGTGGTGGCGGCGTCGGATGAGATCGTCGCGGTGCGCCGACTGCTCGGCCTGCTGGGAGATACCGCCGGCCTTGGCATCGACGTCGGTAGCAGGTTCCGGCTGACCCACCTCGGCTTGTTCGGGTTCGCGGTGATGTCCTGCGCGACGTTTCGTGAACTCTTCGGCGTCGCGATGCGCTACTTCTCGCTGACCATGCTCAACATCGATATCAGGCTGTTCGAGGGTGCCGAACGCTGCCTGCTCGAACTCAACGTTGACCACTTGCCACCCGATGTGCAGGAGTTCTTCCTCGAGCGTGATGTCGCCGGCATCGTCATGACGGTCAGCGATTTCGCGCTTCCTGTCGTCGCCCGCTACACCGATCAAGTGATTGCCGAGGTGGCGCTGGACAGGGGAGTGCTCGGATCACTTCTCGAGCTGTTACCCGTCGAGAACGTCGAGTTCAGGCGCGCCCACAACAGGCTGCACTTCCCACGCGCGATGTTCGACGAGCCCCTGCCGCAGGCCGATGGGCACACCCTGGAAATTTGCGTGGCGCAGTGCGACGTCCTGATGCAGCGAAACGAACAACGGCGCGGCATCACCGCGGTGGTGCGCTCCAAGCTGTTCCGTGAATCCGGCGGTTTCCCGACGCTTCCCGACGTGGCCACCGAGCTTGACGTGCACCCGAGAACGTTGCGGCGCCAACTCGCCGAGGAGGGCACGTCGTTCCGCGAACTGCTCAACGAAGCCCGTTCCACCCTTGCGGTCGACCTGCTCTGCAATGTCGGACTCACCGTCGATGAAGTGTCAAAGCGATTGGGCTACACCGACACATCGACGTTCTGCCACGCGTTCAAGCGGTGGCACGGAGTCCCGCCAAGTGCCTATCCGCGCACCGGCTAGGACGTCGGCCACCGTCCGTCGGCCTTGGCGGCGTCGATCGCGCGCAGCCCCGCTTCGCGCATGCGCCCGGCGTCGATGAGGCGTTGCACCCGTTCGACATTGGATTTCGACCACGCGCTGCGCGACTTTCGTGGGCTGAACCGCTGAAGGCGGGAAATGTCGTCGTAGCCTCGCGCCAGGCTGTCGATCCACCCGAAGCACAGCGCGATCTCCACCGCCTCGCCGTACGACAGACCTGGCTCGGGTGCGTTCTTGTTCGACAGCCGCAGCCAGATTTCGCTCGCCGCGTGATGGTTGCGCTCCAGCCACTTTTCCCACTCGCGCGGTGTCCGCGCGTCAAGCACCTGCCTCTCGGTCATCCGCGATTTAGCGCGGCCTTGAGCGCCGCAAGGCCACGGCTGGTGGCTTCGGCTGCGGCCGGTACCACCAGCGCGAAGCTGACGAAGCCGTGGACCAGCGTCGGGGCGTTGTAGTGCTGCACGGGAACCCCCGCGGCGGAAAGCAGTTCGGCGTAGCGGGCGCCGTCGTCACGGACCGGGTCGTATTCGGCGGTGCCGATGAACGCCGGCGGCAGGCCGGACAGGTCGGCGGTGTTGGCCGGCGACAGGGTGGGCGGCAGTTTAGCCGGCTCGCTGGTGTCGATGTCGGGCGGTAGATACCACTGCAGGAACGCCGCCACCACGTCGCGGTCCAGGATCGGCCCGTCCGCGTTTTCGATCATCGACGGCAGCGTCATGTCGCCGGTCGTCGACGGATACCAGAGCAGCTGGAAGACCAGCGCAGGCCCGCCGTCGTCGCGGGCCAGCTGTGCCATGACGGCAGAGATGTTGCCGCCGGCCGAGTCACCGGCTACCGCGATGCGTGCAGGGTCGCCGCCCAGTTCGGCCGCGTGCTCGCCGACCCACCGCAGGGCGGCCCACGAGTCGTCGATGCCCTGCGGATACGGATGCTCGGGCGCCAGCCGGTAGTCCACCGACACCACGATCGCCTCGGCTCCGACGGCGTGGGCGCGCGCCACCGGGTCGTGGGTGTCCAGGTCGCCTATTGACCAGCCGCCGCCGTGGTAGAACACCACCACCGGCAGGTTGTCGTGCTGCGCGATCGGTGGCCAGTAGATGCGCACAGGGATGCCGGTGATATCCCCGTAATCGATGGTGCGTTCCTCGATTCGCATGTCGGGCAACGCTTCCGGTGGCGCCTTCAGCTGCCGCATCTGCTCACGGGCTACCTCGACACCGTCGTCGGCGGTGAACTTGAACGGGAATGCCTCCAGCAGCGCCGCCATGATGGGATCGATGCCGGGCCGCGCGGTCGTTGGTTCAGCCATGGGCCTACGGTAGCCCCCGGTTCACGCCGTGGTCAGGCGTTGGTAAACCTCCAAGGAGGCCCGCTCGACCCAGTCCGTCAGGAGCTTGCCCTCCTCGCGCACCGCCAAGACCGCGGTGCCGGACCGCAGCCGGCGGGAGGCGCTGCCGTCGGCGTTCTGGACCGGCCTCAACGACCTCGAGCCGCAGATTCTCGCGGCATGGGGGCATTGAACACATGGCCACGGATGGCGTGCACGACATCGACGGAGGTCGATTTACTCATGTCGCGTGCAACCCTTTACGCAGCGCCGATAGTCCGCGGTCCATCGCATCCGTCGCGGCAGGCACCACCCCCGCATAGCCGAGGTAGCCATGGATCAGCGTCTCTGCGTTGTGCAGCTCCGCCGGCACACCGGCCGCGGCAAGCAGTTCGGCGTAGCGTGCGCCGTCGTCGCGCAGGGGGTCGTAGCCCGCGACCGCGATATACGCCTTGGGCAGTCCCGCCAGGTCCTCTGCTCGTGCCGGTG
This sequence comes from Mycobacterium sp., assembly GCA_025965975.1. Classification (GTDB taxonomy): domain Bacteria; phylum Actinomycetota; class Actinomycetes; order Mycobacteriales; family Mycobacteriaceae; genus Mycobacterium. Next base: position 11,041 of record JAOPVX010000343.1, read on the forward strand.
CCAGCGTCGCTGGCATATCCGAGAGATCTAAATCGCCCACATACCAACGGGAAAACCCCTTGACCGCCGAGTCGCCGAGCAGCGGGGCGCCGGCGTTCTCTGTGAAGGACGGCAGCGACGTGTCCCACGTCGTGGCCGGATACCACAGCAGCTGGAACCGGATGGGTGGCCCGTCGGCGTCGCGTGCCAGCTGCGCCACCACCGCAGCCAGGTTGCCGCCGGCCGAGTCTCCTGCGACGGCGAGCCGGTCGGGGTCGGCGCCGAGCTCGCCGGCGTGTGAGGCCACCCATTGCGTTGCGGCCCAGGCATCTTCGACCGCGGCAGGGAAGGGGTGCTCGGGTGCCAGCCTGTACTGTACCGCCACCACCACCGCGGCCGCCCCGACCGCGTGGTTGCGTGCGTCCCCGTCGTAGGTGTCGAGGTCGCCGACCGACCATCCGCCTCCGTGCAGGAACACCACGACGGGCGGTGTGGCTCGAGTGTCGTTCGGCGGCCAGTACACCCGGATCGGGATCGGCCCCGCGGGTCCGTCGATGGTGCGGTTCTGCGTGCGAATATCGGGATGGACCTGCCGGCGGGGCAGGTCGCGGAACCGTTGCCGCGAGGCCTCGACACCCCCGTCGGTTGTCAACTGAAACGGAACGGCCTCCAGTACCTTCAGCAGGATGGCGTCTAGGGGTGTTCGGCTGGCGGGTTTCCCCTCGGCAACGGACATGGGGACACCGTACGCACACTCGCGCACCAGGCTGGTCTTGGTGGCCGCGACAATCGTTGGCGCCGAACTCACCGGCCAGTTCACGCTGCAGCCCGCGGTCAAGGCGTTGACGCCGGTGCTGCTTGGCGTCGCCGCACTCACCGATCCGATCTCGCGCGAACGCCGCCGGCTCGTCTCGGCGGGATTGTTCTTCGGCCGCGCGTCCGTACCCTCTGCTACACCTTCGCCGTGACGACCACCCGGCAGCAGGCCGAGCACGAGCCCATCGCGCGTGTTCTGCCGATGCTGTCGGTGCCTCATCTGGACCGCGAGTTCGACTACTTGGTGTCCGCCGAGCAGTCCGATGACGCGCAGCCAGGAGTCCGCGTGCGGGTGCGCTTCCACGGCCGGCTGGTGGACGCGTTCGTGCTCGAAAGGCGTTCGGACACAGACCATGTCGGCAAGCTCGGCTGGTTGGACCGCGTCGTGTCGGCCGAGCCGGTCCTCACCCCCGACGTGCGCCGGCTGGTCGACGCCGTTGCGGCGCGCTATGCGGGAACCCGCGCCGACGTCCTGCGGCTGGCCGTCCCACCTCGGCACGCCAACGTCGAAAAACAACCCACCCCGCAGCTGGCACCGCTGGTCGTCAAACCCGTCGCCACGGCCGCCTGGTCCGCCTACGGCGGCGGCGAGCAGTTCCTCGCTGCCCTGGGTGACGGCCGTGCCGCGCGCGCCGTCTGGCAGGCGTTGCCCGGGGAGCGGTGGGCAGACCGGCTCTCTGAGGCCGCCGCCGTCACGGTGAATTCCGGTCGCGGTGTGTTGGCGATCGTGCCCGACCAGCGCGACGTCGACGCGTTGTACGCCACCGCAATTCGGGATGTCGACCAAGAGAGGGTGGTCGCGCTGTCCGCCGGCCTTGGACCCGCGCAGCGCTACCGCCGGTGGCTGTGCGCGCTGCGCGGCGGCGCACGCATGGTCATCGGCACCCGCAGCGCCGTGTTCGCGCCCGTCGCCGACCTCGGCTTGGTCATGGTGTGGGACGACGGCGACGACACCCTCGCCGAACCGCGCGCCCCCTATCCGCACGCCAGGGAGGTGGCGATGCTTCGTGCCCACCAATTGCGCTGTGCGGCCTTGATCGGCGGATACGCCCGCACCGCAGAGGCGCAGGCGCTGGTTCGCAGCCGGTGGGCCCATGATCTGGCCGCGGCCCGTTCCGTGGTCCGTGCCCGCTCGCCGCGTGTCGTCGCACTCGACGACAGCGGCCATGAGCAGGAGCGGGACCCCGCGGCCCGTACCGCCCGGCTGCCGTCGGTGGCCCTGCGGACCGCGCGGACCGCGCTGCAGGCCGGTCTGCCGGTGCTGGTTCAGGTGCCCCGGCGTGGCTACGTGCCCGCGCTGGCGTGCGCGCGCTGCCGGACCGTCGCGCGCTGCAGGCGCTGCACCGGCCCGCTGTCGCTGCCCGACAGGGAGGTCGCGGGGGCGGTCTGCCGATGGTGTGGCCGCGAGGAGCCGGCACTGCGCTGCGTGCGCTGCGGGTCCGACGCGGTGCGCGCCGTGGTCGTCGGCGCCCGGCGCACGGCCGAGGAACTCGGCAAGGCGTTTCCCGGCATTTCCGTCATCACCTCCGGCGGTGACGGGATGGTCTCCGCGGTACCTGGCGAGCCGGCCGTCGTCGTCGCCACACCCGGCGCCGAACCCGTCGCCGCCGGCGGCTACGGCGCGGCCCTGCTGCTGGACGGCTGGGCGCTGCTCGGCCGGCAGGATCTGCGCGCCGCGGAGGACACCCTGCGACGCTGGATGCTCGCGGCGGCGCTGGTGCGCCCGCGCAGCGACGGTGGCACGGTCGCGGTGGTCGCCGAGTCGGCGATCCCGACCGTGCAGTCGCTGATCCGGTGGGACCCGGTGGGTCACGCCGACGCCGAGCTCGACGCCCGCGCCGAGGTCGGCCTGCCGCCAGCCGTGCACATCGCCGCGGTCGACGGCGTACCTCCGGCTGTCAACGCCCTGCTCGACATCGCCGAATTGCCCGAAACGGCACAGCTACTCGGGCCCGTCGACCTGCCGATCGGCGCCCGCCGCCCGCCCGGCATCGCGGCCGACAGTCCAGTGAGCCGGATGCTGGTGCGGGTGCCCCGCGACGGCGGACTGGCGCTCGCGGCGGCGCTGCGCCGCGCCACCGGCGTGTTCAGCGCGCGGCGCGATGAGCAGCCAACTCGTGTGCAAATCGACCCTTTGCACATAGGGTAGTGCGGACACGGCACGCCCTCACGGAAAGGAGGTGGGCATGGGCCGGGTGTTCAGATGGCTGATTCCGTTGGCGCTCATCATGTTTGGGCTGCTATGGCCACTGGTGTTGCGCGGTGGGTCGGCAGCATCCGGCGTCGACGACCCGGTGGTGTTCAGCAACTACAAGGCAAACTTCGTCGTGAACGAGGCCGGCCGGCTCGACGCGGTGGAGCAGATCACCGCCGAATTCCCCGACGCGCGGCACGGCCTGTTCCGGTACTGGGACATCGCCGACCCGAACAGCCCGCGGGTGCGCCAGAAGCCGGAAATCACATCGATCCTCCTTGACGGCCAACCCGCCCCGTATCAGATGTTGTGGGAGGACGGCGAGCGCTTCCGGGTGGCCAAGATCGGCGATCCAGATCAGTACGTCACTGCGGGTACGCACGTGTTCGAGATCCGCTACACCATCGACGGCGTCCTCGATCCAGCCAGCACGGGCGGCAACAAGACGTTCGCCCAATCCACCGGCGCCCCCACCACGACCGGGTCGGTGTTCTACTGGAACGTCATCGCCCCGTCGTGGAACAACCGGATTCAACGGGCCGACATATCGATCACGCTGCCAGGGGACATCCCACGGGTCCAGTGCTCCGTTGGCTACGGCGTCGGCGCGCCCTGTCGCGACCTGACCATCAGCGGCAACGCGGTCAAGCTGTCGGCTCAGTACCTGGGGTCGCGCACTCCGGTCACCGTGCGCGCGAGCGTCGACGTGCCGACCCCACCGCGAGCGGAATTGCCGTGGCCTTACACGTGGGACCGCATTCTCGGCATCTCGTTGACCGGTGTGCTGTGGATGGCGGTGCTCACCGCGGCGTCCGGGCTCGGCGCGTTCCTGTGGTACCGCACCACTGTCGAACCACCGCCGGGTTTCCCGCTGCAATACGCGCCACCGCCGGGGTTCGGGCCGGTACAACTGGAGTACATCCGCACCGAGTCCGTTCCCAAGAACGGCCTCACCGCGACGCTCTTCTATTTGGCCGAGCGCAGGCTGATCGATCTGCAGCAGATCAACGCGGAGAAGTGGCGCATCCGAGGCCTCACGGAGAGATCCGCATGGGCCGACGTGGACTCCGTCAGCGTGGCGGTCGGGTCCGCGCTCAAGGTCATGGGACCCGGCACGGAGTTCGAAGCCACGAAGACGGTCAAGTCCGGCCAGAAACTCAACACGGCCAAGACCGACATGACCAAGGCCGTTCAGAAGTGGGCGTTCGGCGATCGCCTTATGGTCAAGCGCACGAAGGAACTCTGGGTGCGCACGGCCAACGCGATCGCGTCCATCCTGACGGTGTGCGCGGCGTTCCGCTGGGGCTTTCCCACCACCATGTGGGTGCTGCCGTTCGGCGCGTTCTTCCTGTTCTCCCTGCGCGCGTGGGGCGAGGGGGTTGGCACCCGACGCACCGAGGCGGGTCGCGAATTGTGGTCGCGCGCCGGGGGATTCCATCGCATGCTGACCACTGATTCGGCCGAGACGCGCTTCGACTTCGGCGCGCGCAAGGATCTCTACACGGCCTACGTCCCGTTCGCGGTGGCCGCGGGTGCCGCTGCGCTATGGGCGAAGAAGTTTGAAGCATCGACGGGTACGGCGGCGCCACAACCGGATTGGTACAACACATCGTCGGCGGCCACCGGGTTGGGATTCGCCGGCGGATCAGGAGGACCGAGTTTCGACAGCTTCAACTCGGCGTTGTCGTCGTCGATCGGCGCGTATACGGCGTCGCAGTCGTCCTCCGGTGGTGGCGGCGGTTCCGGCGGTGGTGGTTTCGGCGGCGGCGGCGGTGGTGGTGGTGGTGGCGGTGGAGGAGGAGGAGGAGGAGGCGGATCATGGTGAGATTCCTGCTGATCATCGTGTTGGTGCTGGCGGTGCTGGTGCTGATCGGTTTCGTGATGGGCTACAACAAGATCCGCGCCGCCGACATCCGCGTCGCCGAAGCCCTGGCCGGCATCGACGTCGAGCTGACGCGTCGCGCGTCGCTGATCCCCAGCCTGGTGCACACCGTGCAGACGTTCGCCGCCCACGAGAAGGGCATCCTCGACCACGTCACGGACGCCCGTGCGGCGCTGACCTCGGCGACGACCGGGAAATCGGTGGCACAGCGCAGCGTCGCCGAAAAAGACCTCGATGCGGCGCTTGCGCCGCTGCTTGCGCTCGGCCAGAGCTACCCGCAGCTGAACTCGTCGAATAATTTCTTGAATCTGCAGGACAACCTCGCCGACACCGAGAACAAGCTGGCCTTCGCACGTCAGTACTACAACGATGCGGTCGCTACGGTGAACAGGCTGATCAGCACCATCCCGTGGATGTTCGTCGCGCCGATGGCGGGGGTCTCGGAGCGGGAGTACTACCAGACGCCACGGTAGGCGTCCCTACACTGGCGCGGTGCGCATCGTCTTCGCCGGCACTCCGGAACCCGCGCTGCCGTCGTTGCGCCGGTTGATCGAGTCGCAGCACCATGACGTGGTCGCGGTGCTGACTCGTCCTGACGCCGCGAAGGGTCGGCATCGCAGGCCGTCGCCGTCCCCGGTGGCCCGGCTGGCCCTCGAGTACGACATCCCGCTGCTGCGGCCCCCGCGGCCGAACTCCGACGAGTTCATCGCCGAGCTGACGGAGCTGGCGCCGGAGGCCTGCGCGGTCGTCGCGTATGGCGCACTGCTTTCTGAGCGGCTGCTGGCGGTGCCCACACACGGGTGGGTCAACCTGCACTTCTCGTTGCTGCCCGCATGGCGGGGCGCGGCGCCTGTGCAGGCGGCAATCGCCGCGGGTGACGCGGTGTCCGGTGCGACGACGTTTCAGATCGAGCCCGCATTGGACTCGGGCCCGGTGTACGGCGTGGTGACGGAGACGATCCGGCCCACCGACACCGCAGGCGATCTGCTTGAGCGGCTTGCCGTTTCGGGAGCCTTGCTGCTCGACACGACGCTCAATGGCATCGCGGACGGGTCGCTGTCCCCAGTCCCGCAGCCCGCAGACGGCGTGACCATCGCACCAAAGATCACCGTCGACGGCGCGCGGGTGCGGTAGGACCTACCCGCCCACGTCGTCGAGCGGCGTATCCGCGCAGTCACGCCCAACCCCGGCGCGTGGACGATGATCGGCGATTTGCGCGTCAAACTGGGCCCGGTCAATGTCGACGACACTGCAAACACGTTGGCGCCCGGCATGATTCGCATCGAGCGCGACGGCGTGCGGGTCGGCACGGCGTCGTCGCCGGTGGTGCTCGGTCTCATCCAGCCGCCAGGCAAGAAGCTGATGAACGCCGCCGACTGGGCCCGCGGCGCACGTCTCGAGGAAACCGTGCGGGCCCAGTGACCAAGCCGAGACGCCAGCGGCGCAAACCGCTTGACCCCGCCCGCCAGGCGGCGTTCGACGTGTTGCGTGCGGTCTCGGAGCGAGACGCCTACGCCAACCTCGCCCTGCCCGCGCTGCTGCGCGAACGCGGAATCAGCGGCCGCGACGCAGCGTTCGCGACCGAGCTGACCTACGGCACCTGCCGCACCCGCGGCCTGCTCGACGCGATCATCAGCGCGGCCGCCGGCCGCCCGCCCGAGAACATCGACCCCGTGCTGTTGGATCTGCTGCGGCTCGGCGCC
>JAOPVX010000365.1 GCA_025965975.1 Mycobacterium sp.
ACCAGACTTAGCTCCAGTGACGTTCTTTCGCAGCTAGACGCGCATTTGTATCCTCTGACCAGGTAGCTCTGTGGGGGTTCAAGTCCCCCCTCGGACACCAGCTTTTCGCCTCATGCCTCGTTGGGCATATTGGTCCAGCCCTTGCGGTCGGCACGCGCATACCACCCGGAAGCGGCCAGCGTGCCGCCGTCCACCGGCACCGTTTGCCCAGTGACGAACCGCGCATCGTCGGATGCCAGGAACTCCACGACGGCCGCATAGTCGTCGGGCCGACCAAACCGGCCGACCGGGATCCACGTCCTGATCAAGTCGGGGTCGCGACCCCGCAGCATGAGCTCCGCGGGCGTCTGAGCCGTATCGGCGAGGTCGGGGGCGATCGCGTTGACGCGAATCCCGTGCTGCGCGACGTCGACGGCCAGGCTGCGGGTGAACGCCACCACGCCGGCGTTGAAGGCCGCGTACGGGGCGGCGGAGGGAATGCCGCGGAACGCCTCAACGGTCGCGTTGTTGACGATCGCCCCGCGCCCACGACTCACCATTACCGGCACCACGGCGTGGCACATGCGGAGCACATGGAGCAGGTTCAGTTCGTAGAGTGTCTGCCACTGCTCCTCGGTGCTGTGCAGGAAATCCCTGGCCGCGGGGCGGAAGTCGCCGACGTTGTTCACCAGAATGTCGACCCGCGAATCATCAACGGCCAGCGCGGTTTCAGTCACTGCGGCCACCACGTCACGGTCCCGGATATCGCCGACGACGATCGTGGCGCGCCCGCCTGCCGCGATGATCTGGTCGTGGGTGGCCGAGGCCGCGTCGGAATTGATGTCGGCGAGCACCACGTGCGCCCCGGCCGCAGCCAGCCGACGGCTGATGCCGCCGCCGATGCCCAACGCGCCGCCGGTGACGATCGCGACCTGGCCGGAGAACCGCACTCCGACAGCGTATTGCTAGTACACGTCGCGGACGTAGCGCTTGGCCGCCACCAACTCGCGCTTGTAATCGTGGGCGTGCTCTTCGGACATCGAGCCATGCCTTCTAATGATCGTGGTAAGCGCCGAGTCGACGTCCTTTGCCATCCTGTTGGCGTCCCCGCACACGTAGACGTGCCCACCATCGTCAAGCCACCGCCACACGTCGGCGCCGTAGTCGAGCATCTTGTGCTGGACGTAGACCCGATCGGCCTGGTCGCGCGAAAACGCCAGATCCAGCCGATTGAGGAAGCCGTCGCGGACCATGTCTTCCAAATCGTCGCGGTAGTAGAAGTTTTCGCTGCGGTGCTGGTCGCCGAAGAACAGCCAGTTGCGGCCGGCGTGGCCGAGCGCGCGCCGTTCCTGAAGGAAGCCGCGGAACGGCGCGATCCCGGTTCCGGGACCGACCATGATCATCGGCGTCTCACCGTCTTCGGGCGGACTGAAATGCGGTGAGCGTTGCAGGAACACCGGCGCCGCGGCCGCCCGGTCGGCCAGGAACGTCGAGCACACCCCACCGCGCTGGCCACCGTCGGCACCGCGGTAGCGCACCACCGACACCGTCAGCTGCACCTCATGCGGGCTGACCAGCGGGCTCGACGAGATCGAGTAGTTGCGCGGCGTCAGCCGCACCAACACCTCCTGCCACTGCTGGGGCTCGGCGCGGACGGTGAACTCCTTGGCGATGTCGAGCGCGTTTCGGTCCACCAGCCACTTGTCGAGCTTGTCTCTCGGTGCGAGCAGCGCCTTCGCCGCCGCATTGTCCCCGCAGGATTCGGCGACGAAGTGCAGCAGGTTCGGCGTCACCCGGCAGATGTCGTAGGACACGATGAGCGCGTCACGCAGGCTCTGCTCATTGCCGTCCACCTCGACCGAGGTGTCGCCCCGCAATCCGGTCGCCGCCAGCCATTCGTCGACCATCGCTGGATCGTTGGTGGCGTAGACCCCAAGCGAGTCGCCGGCCGCATAGGTGACGTCGTACTCGGAGGTGTCAAACCCGAACTGGCGCACTTCTTTTCGTGATGTCGGCGCGGTCAGCACGACATTGCGGGACAGCGGCGCCTGGATCGGCTTGGCCCGGGTGAACGGCTCGGCCACCGTGGTGGGCCTGGCAATGGTCGAAACCCCGCCACCACCGCCGCCCGACCCCGGTAGCTCGGCCGGTGCGCCGACGAGAGCGGTGACCTGTTCGGCCCACCGGTCCATCGGCTCGTCGTCGTAGACCTCACAGTCGGCGCGTTCCAGTATCCGCGTCGCACCCAGCGCTGCGAGCCTGCCATCGATCGCCTTCGCGTGGCCGCAGAAGTTGCCATACGCACGATCGCCGATGCCGAGCACCGCGTACCGGATCCCGTCCAACGCCGGCGCGTCGGCCGAATGCAGGCGATCCCAGAACCCGGCGCCGTTGTCCGGCGGCCCGCCGTCGCCGAACGTGCTCGTGATCACCAGCACGTCGCGGACACCGGCCAGCCCCGCCAGCGCCATGTCGTCCATGTTGACCAGCTGGGCACCGCCGAGCCTGCCGGCCAGTCGCGACGCGAACTCTTCGGCGTTTCCGGTCTGCGACGCCCACAACACCAGCGGCCCGTCCTTCGCCGGCCGCTCGGCGGGTGCCGCCGTGATGCGCGAATACCGACCGGCCAACAGACCGTCGATCCACAGCCGAACGTCAGCGGCCACGGGCGCTGACGCGGGCAGCACGGGGACTCCGCTGACGCCCTCGGCGATGCCGGTGAAAAAGGCTGCCAGGTACACCTTTTCGTGATGAGTGAGCGTCGGCTTGTAATCTCCGGCCGGCATGTCGACGGACTTGACCGGGCGCAGGCTCACCGCGCACACCTTGAACTCCGGTTGCAGCGAGTCGGGGTCGACGGCGTCGTTGGTCAGCGCGTTGATGGTCAGGTATTCGCCGTGTTCGTCGTTCCAGTGAAACGGCACGAAGCAGTTGCCCTGCAGCACCCGGTCGGTGACGACGGCGGGAAGCACCGCCCGGCCCCGCCGCGATGTCAGCTCGACGGGCTGGCCGCCGACGATGTCGAGCGCGACGGCGTCGACGGGGTGGATCTCGACAAACGGTCCGCTGTCGAGCTTGTTGAGCTTGTCGACCTTGCCGGTCTTGGTCATCGTGTGCCATTGGTGTTGCAGCCTGCCGGTGTTGAGCACCAGCGGGAAGTCGTCCTCGGGCAGTTCGCGCGCGTCCATGTGCGGCCGGGGGTGAAACGCGGCGCGCCGCGACGCGGTCGGAAACGCCAGCCGCGGCAGACGGCCGTTCTCGTCGACGAACAGCTCCTGGCTGACGCCGTCGTTGAGGTAGCGGATCGGGTGCCGGTCGTCGTCGTCGTCGGGTGGGCACGGCCACTGCAGCGGGGTCTGCCGCAGCCTCGCGTAGCTGGCGCCGCGCAGGTCGTATCCCGTCTTCGGATTGGCAAACCGGCGTATCTCTTCGAAGATCTCCTCGCTGGACCGGTAGCCGAAGTGCTCGCCGAAGCCCATGTGCTCGGCAACGTGGCAGATCAGCTGCCAGTCCGGGCGGGCCTGCCCGGCCGGTGGGGTGGACTGCTGCAGGAGCGTCAGGTTGCGCTCCGAATTGACCATCACAGCATCGGATTCGGCCCACAACGTGGCCGGCAGCACGATGTCGGCGTAGGGGTTGGTCGCCGTGGTGCGGTAGGTGTCCTGGGTGATGACGAGCTGCGCGTTCTCAAGCCCGGTGATCACCGTCTTCCGATTAGCCACGGTTGCAACGGGATTGGTGCAGATGATCCAGCATGCCTTGATTGCGCCGTCGGCGAGTTGCTCGAACATGTCGATCGTGCCCGATCCGACGTCGGAACGAATGGTCCCCGCCGGCAACCCCCACTGCTGCTCGACGAAGGTTCGATCGTGCGCGGAGAGCACCGAACGCTGCCCCGGCAAACCCGGCCCCATGTAACCCATTTCGCGGCCGCCCATCGCGTTGGGCTGACCGGTCAGTGACATCGGCCCGCTGCCCGGCCGGCAGATCGCGCCGGTGGCCAGGTGCAGGTTGCAGATCGCGTTGGTGTTCCAGGTGCCGTGGGTGCTCTGGTTGAGCCCCATCGTCCAGCAGCTCATCCACTCCCCCGCACCGGCGATCATCCGGGCGGCTGTGCGGATGTCGGATTCACCGATGCCGGTGATCTCCGCGACCCGATGCGGCGGGTAGTCGGCCAGAAACGCCGGCATGGCGTCCCAGCCTTCGGTGTGTTCGGCGATGAAGTCGGCGTCGATGTCACCGTTTTTGACGAGCAGGTGCAGCAGCCCGTTGAGCAGCGCCAGGTCGGTGCCGGGCTTGATCTGCAGGAACAGATCGGCGCGTTCCGCGGTGGTGGTGCGGCGAGGGTCGACGACGATCAGCTTCGCGCCGGCCTTGAGCCGGTCGGCCATCCGCAGATAAAGAATCGGATGGCAGTCGGCCATGTTCGAGCCGATGACGAAAAATAAATCGGTGCAATCGAAGTCCGTGTACGACCCAGGCGGGCCATCGGCGCCGAGGGACTGCTTGAATCCGGTCCCCGCGCTGGCCATGCACAGCCGCGAGTTGGACTCGAGGTGCACCGTGCGCAGGAAGCCCTTGGCCAGTTTGGTGGCCAGGTACTGCGCCTCGATGGACATCTGGCCGGAGACGTACAGTGCGACCGCGTCCGGACCGTGCTCGTCGATGATCGCGCCCAAGCGCCTGCCTGCCTCGGCGACGGCGTCGTCGACCGGGGTGGGGACGAGTTCGTCGTTGCGCGTCGGGCGCAGCAGCGCCGACTTCAACCGGCCGTCGTCGGCGGCCATCATCTCGGCGTGCGTGGCGCCTTTGGTGCACAGCCGCCCGAAGTTGGTGGGGTGCAGCCGGTCGCCGGAGACCCGTGCGATGACGAGCCTTCCCGAATCGGGATCGGCGGTGGTTTCGACCTCAATGCCACAGCCGACGCCGCAATACGAGCACGCCGTCCGGGTCACCGCCATGAATTCATGGTCGGCTGCGCCTGTTCCGGTTGGTTTCCGCCGACGTTATCGCGAGGAAAATTGATGCTCACCACGTAACAACCCGCACGGTGAGTGGTGTTCGCGCAGGTCAGATCGCAGGCACCGGTGCGGGGGCGCGGCCGATTTCCTCGCCGGTGCCGATGCGGGCGGTCTTGATCCTCAGGAATACGGCCCACGTGACTATGGCGCAGATCACATAGAAGCCCATGAACACCCAGAACGCGTTGGTCGCGGACTTCGCCTCGCCGACATAAGAGGCGCGCAGCACCACGTTGATGAACACACCGCCGAGAGCGCCGACCGCGCCTGCGAAGCCGATCAGCGCACCGGACATGCTGCGCGACCACGCGGCCTTCTCGTCGCGGCTCCAGTCGTCGCGGCCCTGCGCCTTGGCCTCGAAGATCGACGGAATCATCTTGTAGGTGGACCCGTTGCCGAGGCCCGACAGGATGAACAGCAGGATGAAACCGACGACGTAGGCGGTCATCTGCGCACCGGTGGCGGCACCCTTCATCCCGTCGTCGAGGACGCCGGCCGCCACCAGGATGCCGGCCGCGAAGATCATCGCGATGAACGTGTACAGCGTCACCTTGCCGCCGCCGATACGGTCGGACAGCTTGCCGCCGAACGGCCGGGAGATCGAGCCGAGCAGCGGCCCGACGAACGCGATCTGCGCCGCGTGCAACGACGCCTGCGCCGCATTGTCGCCGCCGGCAAGGAAGTTGATCTGCAGCACCTGACCGAACGCGAACGAGAAGCCGATGAACGATCCGAAGGTGCCGAGGTAGAGAAAACTCATCACCCAGGAGTGCTTATAGCGCAACGCCTCCGCCATCGCGCCAAGGTTCGACCGCTGATTGCCGAGGTTGTCCATGAACAGCGCCGCCCCCAGTGCGGCCAGCGCGATCAGCACAAGGTAGATGGCACAGACGATTTCGGGCGACCTGTTGCTGACCGTCGCGATCACGAATAGGCCCACCAACTGGATCACCGGCACGCCGATGTTGCCGCCGCCGGCGTTCAGGCCAAGCGCCCAGCCCTTGAGCCGCTGCGGGTAGAACGCGTTGATGTTCGTCATCGACGAGGCGAAATTGCCACCGCCGACACCGGCGAACGCCGCCACGATCATGAACGTGGTGTAGCTCGTGTGGGGCTGCTTCATCACGTAGAGCGTCATGACCGTCGGAATCAGCAGCAGCAGCGCACTGACGACCGTCCAGTTGCGCCCACCGAATCTGGCCGGCGCGATCGTGTAGGGGATGCGCATCGCGGCACCGACCAGCGTGGGCATCGCGACGAGGTAGAACTTGCCCGCGGCGTCGATGTGGTAGACGGGCTGTGGCATGAACAGCACCATCACCGACCAGATCGACCAGACCGAGAAGCCGACGTGCTCGGCGAAGATCGACCAGATCAGGTTGCGCCTAGCGATCTTGGCACCGCCGGCGTCCCAGGCCTGCACGTCTTCGGCGTCCCAGTGTGCGATGTTGCGGTCGCGGGTCAAGATCGTCATGAGGGCCTCCCCTGCAGCAGTTGAAATAGATTTACTGCCAACCCGTTCCGCCTCGATTGCACCGCCGTATCGGAAATGTCAACACCCGCTCACTCCGATGAAACACCCGTAGGTGCGCAATGGGATTCATGGCCGACTCACCGACGAAACGGCCACGAAACAAACGCGCCCTAGCTTGCGTGAGGGTGAGCGACGGCAGTACTCCCCGATTCCTGCAGGGTCCTTTCGAGTTTGAGGGCAACGGCCTTGACAAGCCGTCGCTGATCGACGAATCGTTGCGCTACGTCGTCCCTGCCGGGGCCGTCACCCAGCCCGTGTACTTCCGCGGCGGCAACTCCAGCAAGCAGATGATCGCCGTGGTGTTGTTCCGCGACGGCAAGCCGATGCGTTATTTCCCCATCGCGGCCAAGGGCGCCACCCACGTGGCGCTGCGGGTGGTGGAGGATCTACTGGCCGACACGGTGCTTGAGCTGCATGTCGCCGCGCCGAGCGGATGCAGTGGCACGGTCGTGATCGACCTCGGGCTGGTCGAAGTCTGATGAGTAGCGCTTGCGCGAAGAAGCGAGGGGACCGATGAGCGCTTGCGCGAAGAAGCGAGGGGACTGATGGCGCAGAAGCTGGTCGTGGTGGGCAACGGCATGGCCGGTGTGCGCACAATCGAGGAGATCCTGCTGCGCAGCGGCTCTCAGACCGGCTCAGAGACATTCGACATCACCGTGTTCGGGGACGAACCGTACGGCAACTACAACCGGATCCTGCTGTCCAATGTGCTGGCAGGCAGTCAAGACATTGAAGCCGACGCGGGCGACATATTTTTGAACGGCCTTGACTGGTACAACGAGAACAACATCGACCTGCGCGCCGGGGTACGGGTCGTGCGCATCGACCAGTTCGCGCGGCTCGTGCACGCCGACGACGGCTCGGTCACTCGCTATGACTACCTGATCCTGGCCACCGGCAGCCGGTCGTTCTTCCCGCCGATGGCCGGGCTGTGGGCCGACGACAAGACATTGGCCGACGGCGTCTTCGGGTTCCGCACGCTCGACGACTGCCTCGGCATGATTACCCAGGCTGCGCACCGGACCAAGGCGGTGGTGATCGGCGGCGGACTGCTCGGACTCGAGGCCGCCCGCGGCCTGCAGAACCGGGGACTGGTTGTCGACGTCGTGCACGCCGGACCCACATTGATGAACGCGCAACTCGACGACGTCGCCGGCGCGATTCTGCGGAAATCGGTGCAGCACATCGGGATCACCGTCCATCTCGAAAAGCGCACCACCGAGGTGCAGACGGACGAGAACGGCAAGCTGTCGGGAATCGTGTTCTCCGACGGCAGTTCAATCGACTGCGACATGCTGGTGGTCGCGGCGGGCATCCGGCCCAACGTCGGCCTCGCGCAGCGCGCAGGCCTGACCGTGGAGCGGGCGATCGTCGTCGATGACCAAATGCGCTCGATCGACGACGACAACATCTACGTGGTCGGCGAGTGCGCCCAGCACCGAGGCCAGGTATACGGACTGGTGGCGCCGCTGTGGGAGCAGGCCGCCGTGCTCGCCGACCACGTCACCGGCACCGATCGCAGCGCGGCCTATCACGGATCGCGCACGGCCACCAAGCTCAAGGTCGCCGGCGTCGACGTCGCCGCGATGGGCCTCAAGGCACCAGAACTGGAGGACGACGAGTTCGTCCAGTACTCCGAACCCCGGCACGGGGTGTACAAGACCATCGTCATCCGCGACGGCAAGCTGGTCGGGGCCACGCTGCTCGGCGACGTCAGCAAGGTGTCGTTCCTGACGCAGGCGTTCGACAGCGGGCTGCCGCTGCCCGACGAACGGGTGTCGTTGATGTTCGACATCGGCACGCCCGACGTCGCGCTCGGCGTGGCCGAACTGTCCGACGACGCCCAGGTGTGCAACTGCAACGGTGTCAACAAGGGCACGTTGGTGAGTTGCGTTCAGGCCGGCGAGACGTCGGTCACGGGAGTCATGGCCAAGACCAAGGCAGGCAAGGGCTGCGGGTCGTGCAAGGAGCTGGTCGGCCAGATCGTGGAGTGGGCGGCAGGTGGAGCGATCGCCGAGGATCCGTCGGCGTCGTGGTATGTACCCGGAATCCCTTACGACAAACCGGCTTTGATGCGCCAGATCCGCGAGCTCGAACTGCATTCTGTGTCGTCGGTGTTCGCCGCGCTGGCGCGGGACGGCCAGGAGGACGCCAACTCGAAGATGGCGCTGGCGTCGCTGCTTGAGACGATGTGGGCCGACGAGTTCGTCGACGAACGCGACGCCCGGTTCATCAACGACCGCGTGCACGCCAATATCCAGCGCGACGGCACGTTCTCGGTGGTGCCGCAGATGAAGGGCGGCGTGACCAACTCCTGGCAGCTGCGCCGAATCGCCGAGGTCGCCGACAAATACGCCATCCCGATGATCAAGCTGACCGGCGGCCAACGGATCGACCTGCTGGGTGTGCGCAAGGAGGACCTGCCCGCGGTGTGGGCGGATCTGGACATGCCGTCGGGCTACGCCTACGGCAAGAGCTTCCGGACCGTAAAAACCTGTGTCGGTAGCGACTTTTGCCGCTACGGCCTTGGTGACTCCACCGCACTTGGCATCGCGATCGAGGAGCGCTACCAAGGCCTGGCCAGCCCGGCCAAGATGAAGTTGGCTGTCACCGGGTGTCCGCGCAACTGCGCGGAGGCGTTGTGCAAGGACCTCGGCGTCGTCGCGGTCGGCGACGGCCGATGGGAGATCTACGTCGGCGGCGCGGCGGGCGCGCACATCCGCAAAGGCGACCTACTTGCCACCGTCGACGACCCCGAAACCGTGATCAGGCTCACCGGCCGGTTCCTGCAGTACTACCGGGAGAACGCGAACTGGCTCGAGCGCACCTACAAGTTCGTTCCCAGGGTGGGGATCGACAACATCCGCGCCGTCCTGGTCGACGACACCGAGGGTATCGCCGAACAACTCGACGCGAACATGCAGAAGTCGGTCGACGCCTACCACGATCCCTGGCAGGACGGCCGAAACCCCGTGACAGAAGGCCAGTTCCGAACGTCGCTACCATTGCTGCCGCTGCCGCAGGTGCCGGTGCGATGACAGACGTCGTTGTTGGGTCGGTCGACGAGATCCCAGTCGGTGAGGGCCGCACGTTCGCCATCGACGGTGAGCAGATCGCGGTGTTCCGGCTGCGGGATGGCTCGCTGCGTGCCGTCGACGCGGTGTGCCCGCACAAGGGCGGACCGCTGGCCGACGGGTTGGCCGACGATCGGGTAGTGGTATGCCCGTTGCATGGCTACACGTTCGACATGTGCACCGGCATCGAGGCCGGCGGGGCCGATATGTCGGTGCGTAGCTATGCGGTCTCCACTGTCGACGGCAGCATCAGCATCACGACGTAGCCCGCACGTCACGGCGGGAGACGCAAACTACGCGGCGTGCAGGTCGGCCAGCGCGACGCCGATATTGATTTCGACTTCGCTGACCGTGATCAACGGTGCCCCTGGCAGTGGTGGCGCCGTCGAGCGATACGCCGCACCCGTCGGGGTAACGAATTCGGCTGTGTGCACACCATTTTCGTCAGCCGTGCTGACGCGCCAGCCCGGTGCTTCCTTGGTGTAGTTACAGCGCTCACACTCGCCCAACCCATTTGTGCCACTGGTCGGTCCACCACGGTTGCGCGGTGTGGCGTGATCACGATGCCGAATCGGCGCATCACAGTACGGTGTGCGACATGTTCGATCCCGCATGCCGATAAAGCCCGCCAGCCCCTTGGGAAAGAACCGCGATCGCGACTCCATCGCCACCAACGATCCGCTCTCCGGGTGCCGATACAGCCGCCGTAGCGTCGCCAACGACTGCTCATCGACCACTGCACCCCGCACCATCCGCTGCGCCACCGACGCCGGAATCGGCCCATACCCGTCGAGTACCGCCGGCGCGTTGTCCTGACCCCATAGCGCCTGATCCGACATCACCAAGTTCAGGGCCACCGGTTCGGGCGCATCGGCGGGGCGCCCGGTAACCCGCTCCACGAGCGTGTCGGCCATCACCTGTCCGCGGGAGCGGTCGTCGAACGTCGTTTCTGTCGCGTGCTTGAGCGCCGCATACACGCCAACCCCTTGCGCGACTGGCAACAACGCCGTCACATAGGTCATGCAGTCGGGCGCGGGACGGATCGTCACGGTGCGGTCCGCCTCAGCCTTCGCCGCTCGATCCACCACCGCCTGCGCATCAAGCCGGCAGGCAATCTCCTTGGCCGCCGCGGTGATCCGCGCATCCCCCATGCCCTCAAGCCTGCTGACGTCGGCGCACAGCTCGGCATCCAGCTTGCGTCGGTCCTCGACGTCTAGGCAGGCCGATTCGCGCACGATCAATGTCGTCCGCCACTCCGAGAGCGCCCCACACTGCAGGGCCGCGAGGGTGTGCGGCATCTCGTGCACCAAGGCCTTGGCGAAGCCGAGGTGCCGACCGCCACGCGCAGGGGAATCCCGCCGCGCCAACGCCACCTCACCGGCCACCCCACGACCCTGCTTGGCCTTGGGCACCCCGGTGGCAGCTTCATCAGCTCGACGCTTCTCATCCAACGCCGCCGCAGCACGGGCCTGACCCGCGGCCGCGGCCGATTTCACCCGCTCCAACCAAGCGATCTGTTCGATGTAAGCCGCCTCATCGGCGTGCGGATCCACCGCCGCCAACTCGTCGAGATCGAACATACATTCGATAGTATACGAACCCACCCTCGCGCGCATCTTGACGTGAGGCAACACGCACTGACAAGTCTCGCGACGCGCGATTACCTCGTTCGGTCGTCGTGAGGCACGAGTCGGCCGGCTCCGGCACGCCGGCCCCTCGTGGCCAGCACGATCCATGAGGCCAACACCGCCGCGAACCCCAGCGCCTGCACTTCGACGGCGAAGCCGGCCGGGTAAAGCGCACCGGTGATGTAGTGGGCGATGAAACCGTCCGGCGGCAGCGGGCGCATGCCCGCACCGGCGCGGGCCCACCGCTCAAGGTCGGTCAGCGGGCATGGAAATCCGAACGCGATGCTGCCGACACCCCAGAGCACCACCGGCACGTGCAGTGCGATGGTGCGGGGCCAGCGCCACGCGAGGAACCCGCCGATCACGAGATAGCCGACGAATGCGAAATGCGCGGCGACGGTGAGGGCTAGAAGTATCAAGAAGGCGATGACGGCCGGATCTTTCATGCGATGGACGCATGATATGCCAAGATCCGGGCATGCCCGTCCTACGTCGCTTCCTCGCGGTGATGTGCGCCCTTGCCATGGTCACCGGCTGCGCACCCGGCGCCCTTCCGCCCGAGTCGCCCAGTTCCAGCGCCGACACCACCAAGGCGGACGCGGTGATGCGCATCGTCCGCGACACCATGGCGCAGGCCCATCTGAAGGCCGTCATCGTGCGGGTGGCCATCGACGGGAAGGAGGTCGTCACCCAGGCCGTCGGCGAGTCAATGACCGGGGTCCCTGCGACGACCGCCATGCACTTCCGCAACGGCGCCGTCGCAATCTCCTATGTTTCCACGCTGCTGCTCAAGCTCGTCGACGAGAAGAAGGTCAGCCTCGACGACAAACTGTCGAAATGGCTGCCCGAGATACCCCACGCCGATCAGGTGACACTCGGCCAGCTGGCACAGATGACGTCCGGCTATGTCGACTACGTCATCGGCAACACCGCGATGAACGATGAGCTGTACGCCAACCCATTCCGGCGCTGGACCGTCGACGACATACTGAGCTACGCCACCTCCAAGCCGCTGCTCTACCAGCCAGGAACCAACTGGAACTACGCCCATACCAACTACGTGCTGCTTGGGCTGGCGCTGGAGAAGGCCACCGGCCAGGAGATGTCGAAGCTGTTGTCGGACAAGGTACTTCAGCCTCTCGGGCTGACCAACACGGTCAACTCACTAACCCCCGAGATCCCGTCCCCCGTCCTGCACGCGTTCAGCTCGGAACGCCGGGAATTCCTCAAGATTCCAGCTGGCACACCATTTTACGAAGAGAGCACCTTCTGGGATCCGTCCTGGACGATCACCCACGGAGCGATCCAGACGACCAACATCTTTGACATGGAGGCGACCGCGGTCGGCATCGGTTCGGGCAAGCTACTCACCGCAGACTCGTACAACAAGATGGTCTCCACCAACCTGCGCGGCAAAACCCACAAGCAGGACGGATGCACCACCTGCGACGAGATGAACAACGTATACACCTACGGCCTCGGGATTGTCATCTCGGGGAACTGGCTGGTGCAAAACCCGCTGATGTCCGGATTCGCGGCGCTCGAGGCCTACTTGCCGTCGCAGAAGATCGCAATCGCAATCGCCGCCACCTATGCCCCCGAAGCGTTCGACGATAAGGGCAATTACCGCAACGAGGCCGACACGGTGTTTCGCAAGGTGGCCGCCGAGTTGGCCCCCAAAGATGCACCACCCATGCCCGCACCGAAATAATGTCGGCGTGGCGCCCAAGGTTCTGTTCATCTACAACGAACATCTCGCGACCGAAGCCCTGCTGGGCGACGCGTTCACGGAATGCGGCTTCGACGTCGACACCTTCGAGGTGGTGCCCGCCGAACGCATAGACAACCCCGCGGGCGATGTGACCTTCCCCGACCCCGCCGGTTACGACGTGATCGTCCCGCTCGGCGCGCGCTGGCCCGTGTACGACGGCGCGCTGCGCCGCACCTGGGTGGGCAGCGAGACCAAGCTGGTGCGCGACGCCGCCGACGCGGGAGTCGCGCTGCTCGGTGTGTGCTTTGGCGGTCAACTCCTGGCCCAGGCGTTCGGCGGGTCGGTGGCGCGGTCAACGGTCGCAGAGATCGGTTGGTACAACGTCGACAGCGACAACCCCGACGTGGTGCCCGGCGGGCCGTGGTTCCAATGGCATTTCGACTCATGGACGCTGCCACCCGGCGCGACCGAGATCGCCAGGACCGCGCAGTCGTCGCAAGCATTCGTGCTCGGGCGCGCGCTGGCCCTGCAGTTTCATCCAGAGATCGACAACGCACTGCTCGAATTGTGGCTCGCCGAGGACCGCGACGGCGAAGTCGTCGGCGCCGGGCTCAGCCACGACGAATTACGCCAACGCACAACCGAACTCGCGGACAGTGCCGCGACAAGAATCCGTGGGTTGGTGCGCGGTTTCCTGGCGCATGTGGCCCGTCGGCCCGGCCCGAGTTCGTGAGCCAGCGCGTCTGTGATCGTTGACCGCCGGAAGCGGTGGCAGAGTGTCGCCGGGCGGTGCAGCACCCGCGCGAGTACTTTGGTGTAGTCGGCGTTGCGCACCGGCGCGGGTCAATCGGCGTTGACCATCGGCCGGGCGCCCGCGTCGACGGCGGCGCGGTGTGCTGCCAGGTCCTCGGCGAGCGGATGGTCGACGACGCTTTCGCGCAGGATTGCCCCAGGGTTCTTTGGGTACCCACCCGATACCGATGTCAGAAAACACCCGTCGTCGTACGCTGACTATGTCCCCGATATCGAAAAAAGATCGCGATGAGCGGATGGAGCGGGCTCGCCCGTAGAAATGGGAGGCGCACCTTCCGGGACCGCCGAGAAGCCGGCCAGGTCCTGGCTGAGGAGCTGGCGTCCTACCGCGGCAAGGACAACATTTTGGTGCTCGGCCTTGCGCGTGGCGGCGTGCCCGTCGCGTGGGAGGTCGCGTCGTTTTTGGGGGCGCCGCTTGACGTGTTCTTGGTGCGCAAGCTTGGTGTGCCGCAATGGCAGGAGCTCGCCATGGGTGCCCTCGCGACCGGCGGCGGCGTGGTGGTCAACGACAGCCTGGTGCGCAATCTTGGCATCAGCCACGAACAGCTCCAGGCCGTGATCGAGCGCGAAACCGAGGAACTCCATCGCCGTGAGGGCGCTTACCGCGGCGGGCGTGCGCCGGTGGACGTCGCCGGCAGCACGGTGATCCTCGTCGACGACGGGATCGCCACCGGTGCCAGCATGCTTGCCGCGGTGCGCGCGGTGCGCGCCGCCAATCCGGCCCGGGTCGTTGTCGCGGTGCCGGTGGGACCTGCGTCGGCGTGCCGACAGCTCGCCGAGGAAGCCGACGACGTGGTGTGCGCGACGATGCCACCCGGATTCGAGGCCGTCGGTCAGGTGTTCGAGGACTTCCACCAGGTTACCGACGACGAGGTGCGCGAGTTGCTGGCCACGCCAACCGTGAACGACGGCTAGCGCTCAATTAGCTTGGCGCACAGCGATTAGTGGGTGTTGCGGTCCTCGCCGGCGACCTCGTCGCGCGGCTCGACCGCGGTGGCTTCTGCGTCGCTCTCGTCATGCGCGACTGGGGCCTCTTCGGGATAGTCCTCGGCCTGCTCGGGCTCGGCGTCCGCCTCGTCCCCCGTGGCGGGGGTTTCTGAGGGCTCACGCCTTGAGCGTTCCCGCAGCGCGTCGACGATTAGCAGCAGCACCCCGATCACGCTGGCTGCGATACACACCCAGGCGATCACCTCATTGCTGGTGACCACGGCGGTCACCAGGGCAGCGAGGCCGATGACGGCAAGCACAAGCGCAACGATCAGCATTGACCAACCCTAGGTGTTTTCGAGCGGATACGAGCTAGTTGTTGCCCCGATTGAACTGGTTGAAGCCGCCGCCGTCGTTGTTGGCGCTGGAATCGACCGGTGCGGCCGAACCGCGCTGGCCGAGCTCCTCGAGCTGCGATTCCAGATAGGTCTTGAGCCGGGTGCGGTATTCGCGCTCGAATGTGCGCAGTTGTTCCAGCCGGCCTTCCAGCACGGTGCGCTGCTGGTTGATGGTGCCCATGATCTCGGAATGCTTGCGTTCCGCGTCGGCCTGCAGGGCGTCGGCCTTCTCCTGAGCCTGACGCAGCTGCGCCTCGGACCGGGTCTGGGCGTCGGCCAGCATCGCGTCGGCGCGCTGACGGGCCTCGGCCACGGTGGTCTCTGCGGTCTGCCTGGCCTCGCTGACCATGGCATCGGCCTGGGCGCGAGCGTCGGAAAGCAGCTTGTCGGACTCGGCCTTGGCGGTGCCGGTCAGCCGGTCCGCGGTGTCCTGCGCCAGGCTGAGCACCTTCGCGGCCTTGAGGTGCTGGTCCTCGCTCACCGGAGCGGCGGCCTGCGGCGGCGGCGGTGCCTCGTACACGGGCTGTGGCGCGGGCGCAGGCGCCGGCTCGGGTTCGGGCTCGTACAGCGGGATGGCCTGGGTCGGCTGGGCGCTTCCGCCGGTCCCGGCGGTGGCCAGCTCCTGATCCAGCTCGGCGACCCGCTGACGAAGATCGGCGTTCTCTTCGATGAGCCGGGTCAGCTCGTTCTCAACCAGATCGAGGAAGGCATCGACCTCGTCCTCGTTGTAGCCCCGCTTGCCGATGGGTGGCTTGCTGAACGCAACGTTGTGGACGTCGGCTGGTGTGAGCGGCATTGTCTGCCCCCTTGGAGTCTTGGACCGTCAACCGATCTCAAAGTGTAGAGCCTTACTGGAACGTAACTGGCGTCCATCGTGTCACACCAGACCCGGCGGTTGCAGGAGAGGCTGATAATTAAGAGCGAATTTCAATCTTCCTGCGACAGTCCTGCGGCATTCGCCAGCCGAATAACACCCCCGGCAAACCCTCGGAGACGACAACGGCGATCGCCAAACCTGGGCTCTGGCGCCAGTTCTCAGGCCGCGGCGCCGAACGCCAGCTGCATGCCGATGAACGCGACGAGCAGCAGCACCATGATCGACAGATCGAACCGAACCGCGCCTATCGTGAGCTGCGGGATGAGCCTTCGAAGCAGCTTCACCGGCGGGTCGGTCACCGTCATGATCACTTCGAGGATCACCACGGTCACCCCCTTGGGATGCCAATCACGGGAAAACGAGCGGATGAACTCGACCACGACCCGCGCGATCAGCAGCAGCCAGAAGACGAACAGCGCGAATCCCAGGATCTCGAAGAAGAGCGCCAACTGAGCCGACCTCACTGTGGGCAGATGTGTGACATTCGATGCAAGCTTGAGTCAGTTGTCGCTCAAAGCGACAGTGCCCGCGCGACGCCGCCAGCCTACCCGCCGGTTTGATCGGCGGAGTTACGACCAGTTGGCCCTACTGATAGGCGTAGAAACCGGCCTCGGCGATGCGCCGGCGTTCCTCGGCGGAGACGTCGATATCGGCCGGTGAGAGCAGGAAAACCTTGGTGGCGACCTTGTCGAACGAGCCACGCAGTGCGAACGCGAGCCCGGCCGCGAAGTCGACCAGCCGCTTGGCGTCGGCGTTGTCCATGGTCACCAAGTCCATGATCACCGGGGTGCCGTCGCGGAAGCGTTCGCCGATGGTGCGGGCCTCGCCGTAGTCCTTCGGCCGCAACGTGGTGATCTTGGACAGCGGGCTGCCCTCCTCGAAGAGCATCGCCATCCGGCGCGGGTCCATTGCCAGCGCGCCGCGCGTCGATCCGCGCAGCGCACCCAGCCGTGGGGTCGGCCGGTCGAAATCGCGTGGACCCCTCTGCCTTGGCTCGAAGCGATCCTCGTCCCGGTACCCGCCGCGATACCCGGCCGGCTCGTCATAATCCCTGCCCTCGTATCCGCGACCGTACCCATCGTCTTCGAAGCGGTCGTCGCGGGGGCGGCGCGAGAAGCCGCGCGCGGCGCTACGGTCGTCGTCCTCGTAGTACTCGTCGTCGTAGTCCTCCATCGGCGCCATACCGAAGTAGGCCTTGACCTTGTGCAGTGTGCTCATCGGTGGACCCTTCTGACTCTGGTGTCTGTGATGAAGATGTGACTAGAGTGACTACTCAGGGTGACGTTAGCGGTCGTTGCCCCATTAGCGCGGTACCGACACGCACACACGTCGA
>JAOPVX010000379.1 GCA_025965975.1 Mycobacterium sp.
GCCGCGCCGTCTCCGGCGGGATCTCTTGGTAGCGCAGTGGGCGGTCGAGGACCGTACCGATGACGTCGACCAGCTCGGCGTTGGTGAAGGCTTGCGGGCCGGTCAGCGCAACCTTGCGGCCGTTGAGGTCGTCGGTGAGCAACGCCTGGGCGGCCACCGCCGCGATGTCCCGCTCGACGATGGGAGCGCTCGACGCGGACGCGTATGGGCCACTGACCACGTCCCCAGCCTGCAGCTGCGCTGACCACATGCCCGCAAAGTTCGACGCGAACTCCCTCGGGCGCAGGCTCACCCACTCCAAGCCGGACTCGATGGCAAGCTGCTCGACCTCCGTGTTGCGGTCCCCGCGAAAGCGTGACGGCTGAAGGGAGAAGTCGTCGTCAGCGTTGATCGCCGAGAGTGCCACGAGCCGCGTCACTCCCTCGCTGGCGGCCCGTTTCACAACCGTTGCGAGGTCATCGCCGAGCGCCCGGGAGTTGAGAAACACCGCGTCGGCGCCCCCAAGCCCAGCCGAGGCTGACGTCACGACGTCCACGCCGGCAGGGAAGCCGGAGAGGTCGGGGCGGCGAGTGACGGCGCGGACTTTGGCGCCGGCGTCGACCAGGAGTGTGACGAGCGGGCGGCCGACATTGCCGGTTGCACCCGTGACCAGAACTGTTTTCATGGTGTTGTCCTTTTCGATTTGTTGTTTCCGATTGCGGCTGAGGGTTGGACTGCATTCCGCGACGACTGCACGGGCACCGCTACTGCGGCCAGTAGCACGAAGGCCAGCGCGGCGGTGGTGGTGCGCGCGGCGTGGGCCAGTCGCCAGCGGTCACGCACGTTCGACCAGTCGCCCGGCGGGGCCAGGACCCGACCAGCTCTGTTGGTCGGTGTTGATCGGCGCGCTGATCGACGCACTGATTGCCAGGGTCGCCAGTAGCAGCAGTACGGCGGTCAGTGTGAGCCAGCGGCCGCTGCCGCGTCGGCGGATTAACGCGAGGGTCAGCGCCGCCGCGGCGAGGATGGCCGGCACCAGCAGCGCAGTGGCCAGGTCGCCGAGGTGCTGGAGTTCGATGAGGCGGACTTGGGTGTAGCCGGTGGCGAGGAATCCCGCGAACAGGCCACTGAACTGCACCGGGCCGACGGTCGACGTCGTCTGCAGTAGCGTCGGCAGGTCTGCCGGATCGGCGGCGGCCACGGTGATCGACGTGTCGGAATGTGGCGTCGTCATCTGTTGTCTCCCTTTTGAATGCGAGAAGTCGGGCGCGCTAGGCGATGTCGGGCTCGGCGAGGAACGGGTAAGCGGTGTAGCCCCGCTGAGCCCCGCCATAGAAGGTTTCGGGGTGCGGGGTGTTGAACGGTCCGCCGCGCGCCATTCGCCGCGACAGGTCAGGGCTGGCCAAGAACACCGCGCCGTAGGGCCGGTCTGACTGTTCGCTTCGGAAAATCACGAGTTTCAGGACGCTCTCCATAGTCACTATAGATGAGTATCACAATACGTGACTATCATCAAAAGTGCTAGTGTGAGGAGTATGGAGGATCATCCGGCCATCTGGACATGAGTGGCAAGCGGAAATCCGAGACTGGCCGTGCATAGGTCGACGGCCAGGAACAGATGTTTTCTCCCTCATGGTCAGCTGAGGCAGCGACCAGGCATGCAGGCCGACCTCAGTGGCCATCCGAGCGAACGCCGGATCAAGGGCCTGCACCTGTTCTTGGTGGGACCGCATCATCGCGTTGCTCCTCTAACGACGCCGGCGGTCGCGCGAGAACCTGGTGCGGGCAGCCCAAAGGCCTTGCCGTGCCGGCGTTACCAGTGGCCGGACGTCCTTCCCGGCTGAGTAGAGGGCGGCGGGGCTTCCGCGCCGTTCGCGGGCTAGTGCCGCATCGACCATCCCCAGATACGGATCGCGATAAAGGTCGGTGCCGGTGTCCGAAATTCGTTGCCGGCATTACCGGCATCGCGGTCGAGCAGTGACGCACCGTCGTCGGGGCGGCACACCTCCGCGTAGCCGCGCAGCCACGGGCTGGGCTACGTGCTGGCGATCGCGGCCAACCGGCGCGTGCCCACCCACGCCGGCCCGATCCGCGTCGATGCGCTGCCCGCACTGATATCACCACACGCCTGGCAGAAGCACTCCGCCGGTGCCGGCGGGCACCGCCCACGCCTGTACTCCTGGGCCTGGTTTCGGCTGCTGGCCGCCGACGACACCACCACCGGCGTTCATCATTCGCTGATCCGCCGCAACGATGCCACCGCGGAATTGGCCTACCTACGCTGCGACCGCCCACGCCCGGTCCCGTTGCACACGCTGGTGGCCGTGGCTGGCCAGCGCCGGCGCATCGAGGAATCGTTCCAGAGGGCCAAAGGCCTGGCCGGAATCGACCAGCACCAGGTCCGACGCTGGCGCTCCTGGCATCGCTGGAGCACCCTGGCCATGCTCGCCCACGCTTTCCTGGCCGTGGCCACCGCGATCGAACGCGATACCGCATCCACACCGACCGGCCTGATCGCGTTGACCGTCAACGAGTTTCGACGACTCTTCGACGCCCTACTACTGACCGCCAAACACACCCTGAACAGCCTGCTGGCCTGGTCACGATGGCGACGACAACACCAATACCGGGCCCGGCAATCCCACTACCGACGACGGGAAAACCAATGACCCGATCTACGGCTGCAGTACTAGCCGCACCGCGGCCGCCCGTCCGATGCCGGATGACGCCCCCGTGACGACGACGTGCGGATGTGCGCAATCCATGATTCTCCCTACGGAACTGATTCGGTCCTGCTGAGTCGTGTAGCGCAGGTACCCGTCCAAGTTGATGAGCAGGATGGCTTCCGGCCTGACCTGGTATTGCCGACCAGCGTGTCGCCGCGTCGATAAGTACGGTCGCGGCACGTCGCGCCCACTGTTCGATCGCCGCCGTGATGTCGGGCCACGCCACATCGTCGCGCACCGCTGGGGACTCCGCGATTGACGCGGTGGGTCGGCCGGTATCGCACGGCCAAATCCCGCCCATCTAGGGATTCCGATGAGCGTTGGGTCGGCTGGAGCAAGGGAGATCACGACACCGCCTGGGTCGCGCTGCCGGCAAGTGGCTCACGCACCAATCCTGGTTGGGTGGCCAACGTGAGAAGGAGTGCGCGCAGCTGTTTGCGTCCTCTGTAATGCCGCGACATCACCGTGCCGACCGGAGTGTCCATGATCTCGGCAATCTCTTTGTAGGAGAAGCCTTCCACGTCGGCCAAATACAGGGTGGACCGAAAGTCTTCCTGCAACGTGTCCAGCGCGGCCTTGATCTCCGGGTCCGGTGACGATTCGAGGGCTTCTACCTCCGCCGAGCGCAGGCCGGTCGGTGCGTTCGCTGCATACACCGCCAAATGGCGATCCGTGATCTCGCCGACCAAGTACTCAGCGGGTCGGCGCTGTTTCTTCCGGTAGTTGCTGATCCATGTGTTGGTGAGGATCCGGTAGAGCCACGCCTTGAGATTGCTGCCATCACGAAACGATCGAAAACCCGCGTATGCCCGTAACATCGTGTCCTGCACCAGGTCCTCGGCGTCGTGCCGATTGTGTGTCATCCCCAGCGCGCCGGCGAAGAGTTGATCCATCAGCGGGATGGCGTCGCGTTGAAAACGAGCGGTCAGCGCCGTGTCCGTCCCGGCCGACTGTGCGCCGAGTGCGTCGCCGCCGCCGTCGGCAGCGGTCATCGTCTCGCTAATCACCACACATCCTCTTAACCCGGGTGCGGCCTTGCCCAGACAGTCGGTGCCCACGAGTGATGCTCGTAGCTGCCCCGGCGATCGGACTTGGCTTTCTCGTTCGGCTTGACGCGGCCGACCCGTGGGCCATTCGGCGGATGCCCGGCCGCGGAGGGCCGAGGCTCAATCCGGCTGCGTCAGTGGGCAACCGGGGCAGCGACCGGATTGGATGCAGCGTTGCGGGTCGCGTCGGTGCAGGCATCATCGCCGCTGATCGCGCCGTGGCGCAGGCCGGCGAGTAATGGCCGCTGCCACGAGGAGGGTGAACGCGCACACGGCGGTGGTGGTGCGCACCAGGTGAGCGATCTGCCAGCGGTCGCGCACGCTGGCCCAGTCGCTCGGCGGTGCCAGCACCGACCAGCTCTGTTGGTCGGTGTTGATGGGAACGCTGACCAGCGCGCTGATGATGAACGTCGCCACGAGCAGGCCCAGCGCGGTCAGGGCCAGCCAGCGGGTGGGTCCGGGCGTGCCGATCGTGACGAGGACAAGGGTCGCGGTGGCCAGCAGCGCCGCGGGCAGCAGGACGGCGGCGAGGTCGTTGAGGTGAGCGAGCTCGACGAGGCGGACCTGCGTGTATACGGGGGCAGCGAAACGTCGCAGGCTGGCTTCCAGGACGAGGACCGCGGTGAGGAATCCCGCGAACAGACCGCTGAACAGCACGCCGGCCACCACAGCGATCCTTGCGACGGAGTCAGCGCTGCGCCGCCACGGTTTTCCGACGCTGCCGGACGATTCGGCGCGGACAGAGTGGATCTGGGGTGTGCTCATCGCATCTCTCTTTGTGGTGTCGGACGCTGGCTGCGCAGTCCATCGGGTCGAAGGCGGAGGGCATGGCCGTTGTTGCCTAGTGGCGTGGAAGGGGTATCGGCGGGCGGTGAAATGCTGAGGCGTGATCGAGAGCCCATTGCGCGTAGCTGCGCGCGGGGCGGCCGAGGATGTGTTCCACGGTATCGGTGATGGGGGCCGGCCTAGCCAGCTCGCGGGCGTAACGGGCCATCATTGCCTCGGCGAACGCCGGTGGCAGCCCGTGGGCGACCATGCCGTCCGCGGCTTCCGTCGGCGAGATCTCCTGGTAGCGGAGCGGTCTGCCGATCACCTCACCGATGGTGGTGACCATCTGCGCGTGGGTGAGCGATTGCGGGCCGGTGATCGAGATCTTTTGCCCGGCAAGGCTGTCGTCGCACAGCGCCGCGGCGAGTACCGAGGCCACGTCGGCTTCGTGGATGGGGGCGTCGGCGAATCCCGCATACGGACCGCGCACGACGTCGCCGTTACTGACCTGCGCCCCAAACATCGTCAGTGTGCTGGCCGCAAATGAGCCCGACCGCACGCTCACCCACGACATGCCGTTATCGGTGACTGCATCCTCGACCTCCTTGTTGCGGTCACCATTGGCCCGCGACGGCTGGCGTGCCGGATCGTCGTCGACGTTGAGTGCCGATAGCACGGCGACGCGTTTGACGCCGTACTCGCCAGCGAGAGCCAGCAGTGTCGGTGCGGCCCGCCCGACCGCACGGGGGTGCACGAACAACGCCGTGACACCGTGCAGCGCCGCCGCGATTGTCTGCGGCCGCGACAGATCACCGAGAAACACCTCGAGTCCCGGCGGTGAGGCATCGGGCTGCGTGCCGATGTGGCGGGCCAACGCGCGGACCCGCTCGCCCGCTGACGACAGCAGATGGACGAGGGGCCGGCCGATGGTGCCGGTCGCGCCGGTGACAAGTATCACGGCTGATCCCTTTCGCGGGGTTGCCCCGATGTGTCGTGGTGATCACCGCGACCGGGGACTGGGTGGGTCTGGATGTGGTGCGTGCAAAGCGGTGCCGGCGCCCGGGTGCGGGCCGGCTCCAACAGGCGCAGTGCCAGCGGGAAGCGGCGGCGCCGGGTGGGGGTGTGCGCCGACTCGCCGTCGGCGGAGCGCATCCCGGCGACGATATTGCCGGTGCCGACCGAGTAGGTGTCGACGGGCTAGCGGGTGAACGAAACCCCAAGGTGGACAGCACCATGTCAGCGTCGGCGACCACCTCAGCGACGGCGGCCGCCTCGCGCACGTCCACTCCCGCGACGGTCAAATCCGAGCCCGTCAGCGGGAAGTCCGCGGTTGGCGGGTACCGCGGTGACGCGGTGAGTGCGTGTCGGGTCCGCAGCCGGCCGGTCTGGCCGTTGGCGCCGAAAACCACGATGTCCATGTCCACCTCCATTTAATCACGTATGAGGATCATCCTGTGTAGTGACAATCATGTCAAGTGTTAGTCTGGGACCATGAGTGACCAGCCGGCCGGCATTGCCGAACTCGATGAGCGGATTCCGTTTCTGCTCGCACAGCTGGGTTCGTATATCAGCGACGACTTCCAGCACCGGCTGGCGCCCATCGGGGCGGATCCGCGGACCTACGCGGTGCTGGTGGCGCTCGCCTCAGACGACGGACAATCCCAACGCCAGTTGTCGGCGCGGCTGGGCATTCACCGCAACGCGATGGTGACCGTGATCGATAATCTGGAACGCCGGGGACTGGCCAAACGCCTGCCCCACCCCGACGACCGGCGCGCCGTCGCCGTGACCCTGACGGCGAAGGCGCGCCGCCTGTTGCCGGCCCTCGATGAGCAGGGACGCGCCCTCGAAGGCGAAATCTCCACGCCGCTGTCTTCCCAAGAACGCGACACCCTGCGGCACTTGCTGCAACGCATCGCCGCCGGAGCCGGGCTCATCCCCGGCGTACATCCTGAACTGGCATGACCACGGTTGCTCAAGTCGAACCGGCCGCAGTTGTGGTGCGGCCCCGGGCTGCCCGCGGTTTGTCGTGGGCTGGGGTTCATGCCGCCACGGTGACGTCAACCGAGAGGAGATCGCCGATGGCGTAGGCGGTGGGCCAGTCGCCGGCGCATACGGCGCGAGCGAGGTCCTCCACCAGTGAGCTGTGGGCCCCCAGCTCCGCCAGCCAGGCCGATAGGGTGTTCACGAGGTCATCGCACGGCACTTCAACGGTGCGTCGGTCATGCAGCCGATCGGTGACCCGATAGATTCGCACCGTTGGTCGTTTGGTCCTGTGCTGTCGGCAACGCGACCGGAAACCATTGGCGCCCTTCGGGAATGGGTCCACAGGCGAGCATGCGCGTGAGGCGGAAGTGTTGGACGATTCGGCCGGCGCGGTACTCATGGCGTGCTCCTGGGCTGTGATCGTGGCCCCCGACGGGCCACTGTCATTGATATGGACGCCCCGCCGTCGGAAAATCGGGCGCGACGCGCGACCTGACTTTTCGGCCCGTTCCCCCGATGGATCGCGGCGCACCGACGCGGCGCGACGGCCACCGTCATGCATGTCCCTGCCGGGAGGAAGTCGTCGGGTCGGCGTGTCGCCGCGACCATTCGAAGCCCGGACGCTAGTGTCGTTCCGTTCATGAGCCGACCGGTCTGCCAGCCGCGCCGAGAACCACGATGTTCACGACCCATCACCTCCACTGGTCAGCATACGTGATAATCACTATCAGTGATCATCACGAGTCCAGGGTGGTGGAACATAGTGCCGGTGGTGTGGGGCGAGGACACGAGCTGGGCATCAGGTAAGTCGCATCGCCGTAACCGGTGTAGGGCAGCACGTTAGCGCCCTCATCGGTCACCTCCCGGGCCGCCGCGTCGATGCGCCCGCTGGCGTAGTGGGACAACCCTGAGCTCCAGTACGCGCTGCTGGCGTAGAGCGCTAAGTTCAGCCGTGACCCGCCGTCAGCCGACGTTTCCGAGCAGCACGGCCAACGCAAGAGCGGCGGTGACACGGTGGCCAGAAGCGTTGTGTTCATCGCGATCTACCGTCAGCGGCGAGCCGACGGTTCGCGACGCCAGGGTGACTGGCGTCGATATCGCGGTTCCCAGATCAGCCGGTAGACCAGCCGCAGCGGGGGCGGGACGATGTCGAGGACCGTGTTCCGGGTGGCTCGCGACGTGTCATCGAGCAGCCAGGGGAAGAACCACCCCGCGCCGTTCATGCCGATGCGGCGGCGCTGGTCGTCGCCGAACGCCTTCCACTCCCGACTGGTGAGGGTCTGCTGCACGAGCGGCAATGCCGCCGCCTCCTCGTGGTCGAGATGGCCGGTCAGCACGGCCGCGAGTTCATCGAACAGCGCGACCAGTCGCGAGGTAGCTCCCCGAGCCAGGTTATCGTCGATCTCGCGCAGCACGGGGTCGAGCCGGGAATTCTCATCGGCCATCTTGACGAGCAGGTCGGTTTCGTCGGTCCGGTCCAGAAGCTTGGTCCGCATCGGCGGCCACAGCATCTCGTCCTCGGCCGTGTGATGAACGGTCAGGTATCGGCTGAACGTCGCCCAGCCGGCACGCAGTGCCGTGCGCGCGGCCGGATCGTCAGCCTGCGCTGCCGCCGCCTGCATACGGTTCAGATCGCGGCGGAATGCGTTGTGCACTACGAACATCATCGTGACGTCGGGACAGTCCATGAGAGGTTTCCCTTTCCGTGTTGGGACCATTGCAAGGTGGGTCCGTTGGTTGCTTCCTTGGCGGTGCGATGGTGTTTGTTGGCGGTGCGCGGACCGGTGTTTGGCAAACGAATCCTGTGGACGCTCAGTTGCTAACGCCGACCGCGTAGCCAAGAGGGTGGTGTGGTCGGTGACGGCGTCGTCAGCCACACGCCGTACGCGCGCGGGGGACCCATTCGTAAGGTCTGAGGGTCGGATCGCCTTCCAGTCCAGGCCGCTGCTGGCCGGGGTCTGCGGTTAGCGGAACGCCGGCATGATTTCCTTGGCGTAGGTGCTCAGCTGGTAGCGGTGGATGTCGCTGCGCTCGTCGTCGGGGAGTGACTGGCCCCAGGTCTCATAAATCAACCAGTCCAACGCGCCGCCACCGTAGACACTCGCCACCTCCCCGATCTGGTCGCCGACCTGGCCGGCGGTGCCGCACAGCAGCTGGCCGCTCTCGATCATCCGTTGCGTCAAGGCGCGTGCATCGCCGAGATCGAAGGGGCGGTCGGGGTCGTCGGCGGGGGTGCGGAACACCTCGGTGAAGCCGAATTTCTGGAAGAAGTTGTGATACCAGAACCCGTAGGTTCGGGCGGCGTAGTCGAATGCTTCCTCGTAGGTGTCGCCGAAGGCGATCTTCACTAAGAGCCCCACGTTCTGGCCGAGACGCAGATCCTGGCCGGCCTCACGCGCGGTGTCGCGGTAGAGCTCGGCAGTCTCGCGGGCCCGTTCGCGGTTTCCCGATGCCAGAACGAGGGTGCGTCCGTGTCGAGCGGAGTCGATCGCAGTCTGTCGTGAGAACGTGTTCACGATAAAGACTTTGGGGTGGTGCAGCGGCTTCGGGATGACGCCGATCTTGCGGACCGTACCGTCTGAGTCGACCTCGCCAGAACCACCATAGGCGCGCGTCCAGTCCGCAAGTGCCCAATCACGGATGCCGTCAGCCGGAAACGGCGCCTGGTAGAACTTGCCATGGTGGTTGAACGAATCCTGTGTCCACGCCTTCTCGACAACTGAGAGGTACTCATCAAATCTGTCCCGATTGCGCTGATCGGACACCGGGTTCAAGGCGACGATATTCGCCGACTGGGTCAAGGTCTGCATCCAGCGGGTCTGGTAACCCCGAGCGAACTGAACACCAGCCAAACGACCCGGGAACATGTGCGTAAACAGCGCCACGTCCTCAGCCACTCTGATGGGATCGTGCGACGTCAGCACGACCGACATGGGCATGAACTGAATCTGGGAGGTCACCGCCGCTAATTTGGCGTAGATCAGAAGGGGATTGGGCATCGATTCCCCCCCTTCGGTCTGCAGGTGATGTTCGGTGCTACCGAAACCATCGAAGCCAAGTTCGTCGGCCAACCGCGCGGTTTCTTCATACCTGCGCAGCATGCGCTGGTAGAGCTCGACATCACGGGCAACCGGACGACGAGACCTGCGTTCCTCGATCGTCACCGGGACGGCCGCGGTGCTCATCAGCAAGGTTTTCAAGAGTCCTCCTACACGAGTGAGTTACAAGGGGCCTGAATCGGCACCCTCTATATCTATGGTACATACTGTTCCATAGATATAGAGCAGTATGTACCACAGTGGGGTGTGGTGCAAGATGTTCCACAACGAGGTGCCCGGTCCTGCGAAGGAAGATTTATGAGCGACGCCCAGCCCCCGACGAGCGCGGCCCCGCTGGATCGCGGCCCCGACCCCAGGGTGGTGAGGAGCCGTCAGGCCGCCTTGACCGCCGTCCAAGAACTCCTCGCCGAGGAAGGCTGGACCGGCGTCACCCACGTCGCCGTCGCCGCCCGCAGTGGCGTCGGCCGAACCACGCTTTATCGACACTGGCCCGACGTGGCATCGCTGATCCACGACGCGATCGTGCAGCGGATCGGCCAGGCGCGGACCGCACGGACCGGGGATCTGCGCGCCGATCTGATCAGCGAACTGAACGGATTACGACGATTGCTCCACGATCCGGCGAGCGAACGCACGATGCGCGCAGTACTGGAACGAGCACCATTCGACCCCGCGTTCGCCTCCCTCAAAGAAACCCTCTACCGATCCGGCTCTGCCGGGTTTCGAGCGATCCTGGAGGCCGCCACGACACGCGGTGAACTCCGACCCGACACCGATATCCCCCTGGCCATCGATCAGCTGGCGGGACCCCTGATGTACCGGCGACTATTCGCCGGCCTCGACATCGAGGAGAAGTACGCAGAAGCAATCGTCGACAGCGTGTTACGGCTCCACGCGAACCCGATCAACAGCACACCCCCTGGAGGACACCGTCGAAAAGAAGGCTGAGGACCCCTTGTCCACCTATGCCCTGGTCACGCTTGTGACCGCAGGCGCGCGCAAGTCTGATCGCCATTGGCAAATGTCGGAGGACTCGAGTACGTCGAGAACTGTCTTTTCGTCGAACCGGCCCAGCAGCCTCACAGCCCGTCATAACTTTTGGAGCTCATCTGCGTGGAGGCGATCGATGTCATCGACGACCACCAAGCATGTTCCGGCTCGTGCCGCCGTAGCGCGATGAGGGCAACATCATGACCAGCCCGCCGCCATCCCCGTCTACATCCGTGTCGGTCACTCGGCACAACCGCGCCGAGCACGAAACTGCCGCCAGGGCATCCGCACACTCCTTACCGCACGGCGGTAAGGAGTTGTGGCCCTCGATGTCGAACACCGCGGTCAAGCCAGTTCGGGATGGACACCGGGAATGAGCCCGGCCGCAGCGGCGACACGCTGCAGCAGGTGCCGCAGCGTGTCGCGTTCTTCGGCAGACAGCGGCGCCGAAATCTGGTCTTCGAGTTCGCGTCCCTGCTCATGAAGCGTCGGCAGCAAGCGGCGCGCCTTCGGGGTGAGAGTCACGGCGAATGCGCGCCGATCGTCGGGGTGGGTCAGGCGCTTGGCCAGTCCCCTTTGCTCCAGGTTGTCGATCACCGTCACCATCGTGTTGCGGTGGATGCCCAGCCGCTCCGACAACTGGCGTTGCGGCTGTCCGTCATCGGCAGCGAGTGCGAGCAGCACCGCGTAGGTCCGCGGGTCCGCCCCGGTCGGAGCCAGTCGCTGCTGGAAGTCGGTGGCAATGTGTGACCCCAGCTGTGCGAGCAGAAACGGGATGCGCTCGTCGAGTTCGGCGATGCCGTTCGGCTGGTCACTCTCACTCATACCGCCCAGGCTAACACTTGACATGATAGTCACAGCTAATGATGATCATAGAATGTGATCAAAGGGAGATCGGTATGCGACGTGCAGCGAGCCGCCAGCGCCTACGGCCTTCAATTTGGATGGCACCGCCACAACCGGCTTGCACCAACGTCTTTAACCGGCGAAGGCGCGGGCCGCCTGGTAGCGACTGGTGATAGTCATACTTGCTGATTGTCATTAGATGTGACAGTATTGGGGTATGAGCGATTCAGAACCCGAGAGAACCGACCAAATCATCGACTGGGACAGCGTCTACCGACAGGAATCTGAAATCCTGGCCGGCCCGGCACCCTGGAATATCGGCGAGCCACAACCCGAACTCGCCACGTTGATTAACCAAGGCAGGTTTCGCAGCGACGTACTGGACGCGGGATGCGGGTTCGCGGAATTGTCTTTGGAGCTGGCCGCGCAGGGATACACCGTGATGGGTATCGACATCACACCGACGGCTGTCGCTGCGGCGACAGCGGCCGCGGCCGAGCGTGGCCTGTCCACGGCGACGTTCCTGCAGGCCGACGTCACCTCCTTTTCCGGTCACGACGGCCGGTTTTCGACCATAGTGGATAGCACGCTGTTTCATTCGCTTCCCGTCGAGCGGCGTGACGACTACCTCAACGCCGTCCACCGTGCTGCCGCACCGGGGGCAGCGTATTTCGTCCTCGTGTTCGCCAAGGGCGCGTTTGCCGCCGAGCTGGCGGCTAAGCCCAACGAGGTAACGCAGGGCGAGCTGCGCTCAGCGGTCTCGAAGTATTGGTTCGTTGACGACATCCGGCCGGCCTGGATACATACATGGCCGCCGCAGTTCGGCGCCGCTACGCCCGAGACGACATTCCCGGACTACGAACTCGACGAAAAGGGCCGCCCCAAGCTGGCTGCCTGGCTGTTAGAGGCGCACAAACCCGAATGAGGGCAGACCCGACGTCGGCAGACCACACGATCGCGACTGGTCCTCAACGGCGGGAGCCGGCGATCGCACTCGACTTCGGAAAGCGTGCGACAAGATGAACGTCACCGTATTCGGTGCGACCGGCGGAGTCGGCAAAGAGCTGGTGGCACAAGCACTCACGCACGGACATGCCGTAACCGCGGTAGTCCGCGACCCGAACCGCCTGCCGATCAGCGATCCCGCGCTGACCGTGGCGGGGCCCGGCTGGTGGGCATGCTGATCGCCAGGGCGAGTCCTGCACAACCGTCTGGTTCTCGGATCCGCCACGAAGATTCGAAAAACGCGTCCGCCATTTCGATGAGAATTCTGCAAACATGCAGGTAGAAGCGTCGTCATCGGCCACGGGGTTTGAGCTGCTAAAGCCGCGGAGCTTGCCGCCGCCGCTGCCGCCACCGCCGTTTTTGGTGCTGGTGGTGGTGGTGCCGCCGCACCCGCTGCCGTGGTGATCGAGCTCGGCGTGGCGGATTCTCGTTCGAGACGGCGGATGATGGCGGATCCGCCACATGAATGAGACACGCCTGGGAGCGGACCAGCTCGCGGCGCTGGCCGCGGTGATCGAGTTCGGCAGTTTCCACGCGCCGCCGAACGACTGCATGTAACGCCCTCCGCGGTCAGTCAGCGGATCAAAGCGTTAGAGCAGCGGGTCGGCCAGGTGTTGGTCGTTCGTGAAAAGCCGTGTAGGCCAACGGCGGCAGGAGTTCTGCTGCTGCGGTTCGCGGCCCAGGCGGCGATGCTGGAGTCCGAGGCTTTGGCCGAGACGGGGTGCGGGCGGATCGGGGGAGCGGACTCACATCACGATCGCGGTCAATGCCGATTCGATGTCGACGTGGTTCACGACGGTGTTCGGTCAACTGCTGGAAGTGTTGTTCGACATCCGGATCGAGGACCAGGACCACTCGGCGTGACTGCTACGCGAGGGCGCGGTCATCGGTGCGGTCACCACCGAGCGCACCCGGTGCCGGGGTGTCGGGTGCAGTCGCCCGGTGTGGTGCGCTACGTACCGGTCGAGAAGCGTGACGTTATCTAGTGCGGCCACGCGTCGGCGAAGGTGGAACTCCATGAAGGGCCGACTGGCCTGGTATACCGTCGTCGACTTTGGCTGGCCACCAGATCCGCGGTCCGATCACCGTGAACAACGCCGGAATCACCACGGTGCGCACGACGAACGTGTCGAGCAGGATGCCCAGTCCGACGACGACACCGAGCTGGGTGAGCACGATCAGCGGAAGCACGCCGAGCACACAGAACACCGCCGCCATCACAATGCCAGCGCTGGTGATCACCGGACCGGTCGCCGACACCGCACGCACGATGCCGGCGCGGGTCCCGTGCGTGGAGGTTTCTTCGCGTGCCCGGGCCACCAGAAAGATCGTGTAGTCAACCCCGAGGGCAACAAGGAACAAGAACGCGAACAGCGGCGTGGTGTAGTCCAGTGCGGGCAGACCCAGCACGTGCACGCTGGCCCAACCGCCAAGGCCCAGCGCCGATAGCGCGCTGAGCACCATGACCGCCACTAACACCAAGGGCGCCAACGCTGCACGCAGCAAAACGTACAACACGATCAGAACGACGCCCAGAATGGCCGGGATGAGAACTTGCCGGTCGCGGACAGCGGCGTCGCGGGCGTCCAACGCCTGCGCGTCCAACCCGCCGACGATGGCGGAGGGATCGGCCATCTTCACCGATTCTCGCAACGCGGCAACAGTTTTGAACGCTTGTGAGGAAGCGGGCGGCGCGTCGAGAATCACCGTCCATTGATGCAGACCGACCGCCGATGACCCGGCATCGCCGGCCGAAACCACGCCAGGGGTCGCCGTGATCGCTCGCCGAATCTCGGCCGCGCGGCCGGTGTCGCCAATCACCCGCGTGGGATCGGTCAGGCCGCTGGGGAAGTGGGCGGCCAGCGTTTCGTAGCCGGTAACCGACTCGGCTTTCACCCGGAACTGTTCGGTCTGCGACAACCCGACGGGTGTGCCGAACAAACCGATGCCCAGCAGCGCTAACAGCGCCACGGTTGTGACGGCAACTCGGCCAGCGTGACCGGTAACCCAGTCGGCGATGTTGTGCCATACACCGGCGATGACCGCTGCGTCGGCGCCGCGCCGGGGAATGAACGGCCAGAACAGCCGCCTGCCAAACAAACCCAGCAGTGGCGGCAGCGCGAGCAGCACGAAGAGTAGAGCGATCAGTAGTCCGCAAGCGGCATGCACGCCGAGGCTGCGGGTGGCCGGGGTCACAGCGAATACGAGGGTGAGCAATGCCAGCACCACGGTGGCATTACTCGCCACGATGGCAGGTCCGG
Organism: Mycobacterium sp.; assembly: GCA_025965975.1. GTDB lineage: Bacteria > Actinomycetota > Actinomycetes > Mycobacteriales > Mycobacteriaceae > Mycobacterium. The sequence continues at coordinate 14,667 of JAOPVX010000379.1, forward strand.
CGCGCCCGACCGCGGTCCGTAGGGCTACGCGGTGATCGTCGGTGTTGGTCAGTTCCTCGCGGTAGCGCGAGATCAGCAGGAGCGCGTAATTCGTGCCGGCGCCAAAAACCAGCACGCTGGTGATTCCCGAGGTCGCGCCGTCGAAGGCCAGCCCCGTTAAATGCGACACGGCCGTGCCCACCGAGGTGGACAGCCCGTCGGCGAACCCGATCACCGCCAGCGGTAGCAGCCACAGGATCGGTGAGCGATACGTAACGATCAGCAGCACGGCGACAACCGACGCAGTCACCGCCAACAGGGTGATGTTGGCACTGCTCATCGCGTTGGTGATATCGGCGATGAATGCCGGGCCGCCGGTCACTTGCACCACAAGGTCGGCCGGCGATCCGGCCGTCGCGGAGTCGCGCAGCGCGGTGATGGCGTCGTTGAGCGCAAATCCGGACAGGCCCGCAGCAATGGGGATTGGCGCCGCGGCAGCGCGGCCGTCCTGCGAGATAACCGAGTGCGGGAGCGGGGCGCCGCCGGTACTCGACGACACGCGCTGCCACGCGGAATCGGCGGCGCCTAGATCGCCCGCCGTCAGCGCCGATCCGTCGCGCCGGGATGCGACCAGAATCGCCGGCAGCTGGTCTCCACCGGGAAACGATTTCAATAGGGCTGCCGCCCTTGCTGATTCGGCCGACGGCGGCAGCTGCAGGGGAGCCTTGTCGGCGCCGGTGTTCGATCCGATGAGCGCCATGAATAGGCCGGCACCAGCCGCGATCAACAGCGCGATTGCCCACGAGCGCCGGTGTGTGACTGCGGCGGCGATGCGATCCCACGCCATAGCCAGCGGCCGGGTCAGCCTCGGTACCAGATCCGGCGTGCGAGGTTAATCGGTGCAAGGGCAGCGCTCCACGCCATCCCTTGCCATCGGGCCGCGACACCAACGAAGGTGACCACGGCCCCGGCGGTATCTCCGCCGTTGCCCGGTATCAACTCGATACTTGCGCGGGCAACTACTATCCGCCCGTCATTGCGCAGGGCCGGGACCTTCAACGTCCCGCGGCTCAGTCGGCCGCGCCTCATCGCCCGATCGAAGCCCCACCAATGCAGCGGCCGAAGGACGGGCGGAATGACGAAATTGAGGTTTTGGCCGAGCGTGTCGTCGGCTGAATAACCCACGACCTCGGTGACTGAATCACCCCATTGCTGAATGATGCCGTCGCGGTCGACGGTCACGCTCGCGCGCTGGTCATCACGAGTCGCCTCGGAAGGGTCCATACCTTGATTACGGTCCGCGCCGGCCGCCGGTTCACCCGCGTAGTCAACGAGATCGACATCGCCCGGTGGTCCCGGGCGCGCGCTGTAGCAAACAGATTGCAACGTCTGGCTTTGAACCCCAGCAGGTCGCCATTCGTGTCACGTGCAGTGGCGGGCATTGAAGAAGAGCCGAGGAGCAACGGCGTGAGCACTCGCGAACGAGCTGACCTATCAAGGCGTGATCGCATCCGCGCCCAGCTGTCCGACTATCTGGCCCTGACGAAGCCGCGGATCATCCACGTCGTGGTCGGCGCGATTCCGGCGATGCTGCTCGCCGAGCGCGGCACCCTAGCCCCGCTGCTGATCCTGAACACGCTCATCGGCGCGACGCTGATGCAGGCCGGGGCCAACACGCTGAACTGCGTCGCGGACGCCGACATCGACAAGCTGATGCAGCGCACCTCGGGCCGGCCCCTGGCGCGCGCGGCGATCTCGAACCGGCAAGCGCTGGTATTCGGGCTGGCGCTGAGTGTCACGTCGTTGTCGTGGCTCTGGTGGACCACCCATTTGCTGGCGGGCCTGCTCGCCGTGGCCACGATCGCGTTCTACGCGGTTGTCTACACGCTGTTGCTCAAGCGGCGCACCACCCAGAACGTCGTCTGCGGCGGAATTGTTAACGCCATGCCGGTGATGATCGGCTGGTCGGCAGTCACCGGCACCATCGGCGGGCCGGCGCTGGTCATGTTTGCGATCATCGTGTTCTGGACGCCGCCGCACAGCTGGGCGCTGGCGATGCGCCACAAGGAGGACTACCGGGCAGCGGGTATCCCGATGCTGCCGGCCGTGGCGACCGAGCCCCACGTGGCCAACCAGATCCTCGTCTACACCTGGCTGTCCGTAATCGCGACGCTGGTGCTGTCCATGGCGGCCGGCTGGCTGTATGCGGCGGTGGCGCTGGCGGCAGGGGCGTGGTTCCTGGTGACGGCCCACGGCCAACACGCCCGCGCGCGTCGCGGCGCGCCGCTCGAGCCGCTGCGACTGTTCCGGCAGTCCAACAACTACCTGGCCGTGGTGTTCTGCGCGCTGGCGGTGGATTCCGCACCGGCTCTGCCGACACTCCTGGGACACTGATCAGCCGACCCGGGGCTGGTGTGCAGATTGGAAAACCCGGAACTCGATAACCGAGTCGTATCCCACGATGATGAGCCAATGATTCTGGTGGACAGCGATGACCGCGAAATCGGCTTCCTGTCGAAGGCCGATGCGCACCTCGGCGTCGGCCCGCTGCACCGCGCGTTCTCGCTGTTCGTGTTCAACCCCGCGGGCGAACTGCTTCTGCAGCAACGCGCGAAGGGCAAGCGCCTATGGCCGGGCTACTGGTCAAACACCTGCTGCTCGCATCCGCGCCGTGGGGAGAATATGGACAACGCCATCCACCGCCGGCTGCACGAGGAACTCGGTCTGAGGACAGAGCTGGAATTCCTGTTCAAGTTCCAGTACCGGGCGCAGTACGACCCGCAAGGCGTCGAGCACGAGCTGTGCTGGGTCTTCGCCGGGACCAGCGCCGAGCAACCGCGCCCGAACGTCCACGAAGTCGCGGCCTGGCGCTACGTCAGCCCCAAAGCGCTGCGCTCCGAGGTCGCACGCGCACCCGAGACGTTCACGCCGTGGTTCAAGCTCGCATGGGCGCGCATCCTGCGTGAGCATGCGGTCCCACCGCTGGCGAAGGCGCCGGCTCCCTAAGGCTGATCGCGTCTCGACGAGTTAGCGGGTGAGACCGATTCCCGGTACGAACCGGCCGACGCTGGCCGTGTAATCCCTGTAGTCGTCGCCGTGTATCCCCAGCAAGTACCGCTCCTCGACGATGCGGACGGATACTTCGATCGCCGCGAGGAAGAGCGCGAACACAGCGATCGCAACGAGATTGGGTGCCAGTAGTGTCTCTCCGAGCATGAACACGAGCATCGCGGCGAAGATCGGGTTGCGTACCAACCTGAAGGTGCCGGTGCGCACTAACGTCGTCGTCTCGTTGGTGTCGACCCCGACTCGCCATGACTCGCCCATCTCGAGTTGCGTATACAGTGTGGCGGCGAGGCCGCACACGGCGAGCGCGAACCCGGCGCCGTTGACCCACCGATGGTCGAGGATGTGCAGCGGCGACACCACGCCGAGAAGTTGCAGCAGGGGAGCGGCCAGCCCACCCACCATGGCGACGATGAACCCGACGCCGCCGACCAGCCCGAGCAAACCCAGCCGACGGCTGATCCCCCGATAACCAGTCGAACCTGTGCGGCGCCACTGCATCCAGCAGCGCCAGCCCAGAGCCAGTACGCCAAAAGCAACGTAAACCACGAGCGCGACGGCAGCCATCGTCATTCCCTTCATCAGGAACACGAGTCGCTGTCGCGGCGAGTTCACGCCATCGCCGCGTCGTGATGCGGTATCCACGGCCTCAGCGCCTGCCACCGCGACGTTGAAGTGGCGTAGTCGCGTCGAATACCCGATCACCTCCACGCCAGGCCTGGCTGCGCGCGGGGGCGCGCGATACGCGACAACCTGAATCAGTAAGTCTCACAACGCTTATCGCATGTGAGAGACTATGACCCGGGGCCGATGCACCGCGGGGTACCCAAGAGCCTTCTGTAGCCGGTATCATGTTGTTACACAACGGATTACAAAGATCAGGCTGCAGTCATTCAACGCGGGCACTACTCGAGCGCTGCCCGGCCGACCTCTGAAGACGATGCCAAACCGCATTCCCCAATATGGTTAGCCTTCCATAACACTGCGGTAAAGGTTAGGCTAGCCTAGACCAAGGTTGGATCAGGCCACGGTCCGATCGGACATCGAAGGGAGGCTGCCGTCATGTCATCTACCCAGATAGCGATTCTCGGCCTGATCGCCGGCGGCACCATCTTTCTCGGCTTACCGGTTGGTCGACTGCGGGCAGCCCTGCCGCGACTCAAGACCGGTCTCAACGCCGTCGCGACCGGCATCCTGATCTTTCTGGTCTGGGATGTGCTTGCTCACGCCTGGGCGCCCGTCGACGAAGCGCTCGGGCATCACGAGATCGGCGATGCAGTAGGAAACGGTTTGGTCCTGGCCGGCACCGTCGGTGTGGGACTGCTCGGGCTGGTGTGGGTGGACCGATTCCTCAACCGCAGACCGGGCGCACCGGTGGGCGGTCCGGGCGCAGCGACGGTCGCGGATGTGGCCGCCCCGTCCTGGGCCGACGCGTCGGGGCGGCTCGCGCTGATGATCGCAGTCGGAATCGGCCTGCATAACTTCGCCGAAGGACTCGCGATCGGCAACTCCGCGGCCGCAGGCGACCTGAGCCTGGCTGTGTTGTTGGTCATCGGGTTCGGACTGCACAACGCAACCGAGGGCTTCGGCATCGTCGCGCCGCTGACCGGCCAGCGGCCCACCTGGGGCTTCTTGGCGTTGCTGGGACTGATCGGCGGCGGCCCCACCTTTATCGGCACTCTGGTCGGTCAACGATTCGTCAATGACACCGTCTCGATCGGATTCCTCGGACTGGCCGCAGGCTCCATCCTCTACGTCGTCATCGAACTACTGGCCGTGGCCCGCAAGGCCGATCTCAAGACGATCACCACCTGGGGCATCTTCGCCGGGCTGATACTGGGCTTCGCCACCGACGCCATTATCACCGTCGCTGGCGCCTGACCCCGACGACAGCCCCGACCCGCTGCGCTGAGCGCTCGCCTACCAAACCCCGGGCTAGATCCGCTGCGTCGAGCCGCAGCCGACCGAACCCGTCGATGTCAGCCAGCTCAACCCCTAAGCACGATCATGGCTAGGCCCACGGAATTACCTGAATCCACAATTGTTCATCGGCCTCGTTTAATACACGATTCGCCCACCCACAGTTATTGAATTCGGGTGACCGAATAATTGATTTAGCGTATTAGTTAGACTTGCTTTTCTTTCTGTTCTGGGTACTGTTGCGGATGAAGGGGAGTAGTTCACTCTGGAATTCCGGTCTTCATCGGGCAGAGGCGGATGATCGACATGCTGGCATCGTTTGTGCCCGGTCATCCACCGGACAGCGCGGGTGTGAAAGCTGTTCGGCGAGCGAGACCTTCGGACCAACAACCGTGTTGGCTGAGGATTCCCGTTGTCTGGGTCTGGGCGTCCGCCGGCCGTTGACCCGAAGGCCTATTCCATGTCACCGAATACGAAAACAATTGGTTCATCCGACACCCGGGCGCCTGTCGCGACGCTGCTGCGGTCCCTGTCAATAGCGGCGGTATTCATTATTCCGGCACTGGGACTGCGGTTCTCCGGAATGCACGCGACGCCGGTTCTGTCGCTGGTGATTTACGGTGCGGCGGTCATCGGCGCGAGCTTCCTTTTGGCCTGGGCTGCCGAGGCCGCGCAGATCGACGTCTCCGGCGGCCTGGCCATCGCCGTGCTGGCGTTGATCGCGGTCCTGCCGGAATACGCCGTAGACCTGTACTACGCCTACACCGCCGGCCACAACCCCACCTACGTGCAGTACGCGGCCGCTAACATGACTGGCTCCAACCGGCTGCTGATGGGCATCGGCTGGCCCGTCGTGGTGCTGATCGCGGTCGCCGTCGCCCGCAAGTCCGCTGGAAAAGCCACCCGGGCGCTGGATCTGGGACCCAGCAACCGTGTCGAACTGGGATTCCTGCTCATCGCCGGTATCGCCGCCTTCCTCATCCCGGCGACCGGACAGATCCACCTTCTCCTGGGCCTGGCATTGCTGGCATGGTTCGGCTTCTACCTCTACAAACTGTCCCGCGGCGACGTCGAAGAACCCGACCTCATCGGCGCCGCCGCTGCACTGGGCGCATTGCCCCACCGCGCCCGACGGATCACCGTGGTGGCGATGTTCGTCATGGCCGCCGTCGTCATCCTCGCCTGCGCGGAGCCGTTCGCCAACAGTCTTGTCAACGCCGGCGCCCAACTGGGCATCGACCAATTCCTACTGGTGCAGTGGCTGGCCCCGCTCGCCTCGGAGGCACCCGAATTCATCATCGCCATCATCTTCGCCGCCCGCGGCAAGGGCACCGCCGCCATCGCCACCCTCATCTCCTCGAAGGTCAACCAGTGGACGCTGCTGGTCGGATCGCTGCCGCTGGCCTACCTCGCCGGCGGCGGCGGCGGCGCGCTGGTCCTCGATCACCGCCAGATCGAGGAAATGCTGCTCACCGCCACCCAAACCCTGATGGGCGTCGCCATGATCGTGGCGTTGCGTTTCCACCGCTGGTCCGCGTGGGCGCTGCTGGGTCTATTCGTCGTCCAGTTCCCGATCACCTCCACCGCGGGACGCCTCATCATGTGCGGCGCCTACGCCGTCATCGCCCTCACGGCAACCATCGCCCTCCGCGAGCACCTGCTGCCCACCCTCGCCGCGCCGTTCACCCGCCGCGCCACCCGCCACGGCGGCCAGCCCCACAGCGAGCAATCACACCCAGCAGCAAGCGCCGGCCACTGAACCGGTCCCGGCAGGCAACGCAGCAGACATCGGGCACCGCGGTCGTCCCGTTGTCACGTAACGTTTCGGTCCGCAAATCGCCGCCTCCAGTAGCGAACTCAGTTGACTGCACAGGTTCGCCTTGGTGTCGGCGACGTTACGAATCATGCACAACCGCACAGTTCTAGGATCCGCCACGAACTTGACAAGAACAGGCCCACCATCTTGACGAGAATTCTGCAAACCCACAGGTAGAGATACCGCCTCTCGCCACGGAAAACGGGAGCCTACAGCGGCGTGCGCGTGCGATCGGTGCTGGCGAACCAGCCGACGCCGACATAAGGTTATCGGCGCGGTGTCAGCCCTACGGAATACAGAAGCAAAGACAGCTTGGGCCGGAAGGCGTGTAGCGCTCCGTACCGTCACCTTGCCGAGTGACCGCGGCCGCGCTGTGCGTGCTTGTGTGCTCCGGTGGCGTTCAACCGCCATCGCATCATCTGCGCGCTCACCCCGAAATCTTCTGCAGCTTCCTCTAGCGTGCGCCGTCCTCGCGCGACGGATAAGGCGGCCCGCTCGGGCACCAGTAAGGCTGCGGCTAGCCCGGTGGCCTGGTCTTCGACGTTTTGATTCCAATGGCGACAGCCGCGGTCGTCCAGCGCCGGAGTAGGCGGATGCGGTAGCAGTCCGTTCGCCAACTCATGGGTCACGTTGCTGTTGCATCGCCCCGGCGCATGTCCATCGTTGTGGACGATGAGCCGACGTCTCCCACGGAACACTGTGGTGGCCGAAAAGGCCGACGGCTCAACTTGTGTGAAGTACTCGACGCCTTGGGCGGCTTCGGTGAGCTCGGACAGTCCGATAACAGGTATGTCGAGGTGCGCGGCGAGGTGCAGGGGGTCGAGCGGTCGAGAAAGCTCAGACCAAGCTCGCCGCGGACTTCCTCCGCGGTCGAGTTGGCCTCGGCCGTGAATCCCCGTCGCAATGCAATCGGGCGTGTCGCTACTCCGGTTCTTGCAAGTGCCGGTATGCGGCTTTGATGATTTCGTCGAGCGCGGTCGCGCAGTATGGGCAAAGGTGAGTTGTTCGCCTGCAACGCACACCCCATTCCTGGTGATGATGTCAACCACGACGATGCCGACCAGAACGCGGGGAGTGCAGGTCTCCGAGGCCTTCTGGTGCGTGACCCGTACGCATCCCAGCTTCTGGGCGGAGAAAAAATCTGGGAGATTCGCGGACGCTCAACCCATATCCGCGGGCCAATCCTGATAGTCAAATCGGGCCATCAATGTCGACTATGTGTAGTCGACAGGATTTGGTGATGATGGCGACGCGCTTCCACTCGGGCGGGCCTACCAAGCTTCTTCGAGCACGACCTGGCGAATTCGGGCAACGTTGGCGTGCCGAGGGCGAGCCGGAGAGCGTTGGGCGGATCCGGTGTGCCACAGAAGGCTTCGGCTGTCGATACCAGGATGCCGTCGTTTGCCAACTGGTGTGCGATGTGGTCGCTACGCGCGTTGTCAGGCAGACTCGGCCAGCCGCAGTACGACATTGGATTGGCATGGTATTTCAGCCCTTTCAAGGCGTCGTGAGCGATGTTCTTTCGCCCCCGGCGTTTGCGACGCTTAAGCGCTCAGCAGACTCGCGGCAAAGCGCAGGTCGCGAGCGAGCGCGTCGAAAGCCTCTTCGCGCTGCGCCGGCGGCCCACGCAGGATCGACGAGGGGTGCACGGTGGCCAGACACGCCGGGCTCGCGGGGTCCAGATCCCCGGGCAAGTGCAGCACCTCACCGCGATGTGCGGCGAGACGAAAATCGCTGCCAAGCAGAGACTTCGCCGCCGTTGCGCCCATCAACACGACGACCTCGGGACCGACCGCGCTCAGTTCGGCGAGCAGCCATGGCCGACACGAGACCGCCTCGGTCCGGCTCGGCGTCTGGTGGATTCGGCGCTTACCGCGTTGCGCCTGCTTGAACTTGAAGTGCTTGACCGCGTTGGTGACATACACCCCATCACGGTCTATCCCGGCGGCCACCAGCGCCTTGTCCAGCAGCCGTCCCGCGGGGCCCACGAACGGTCGTCCCGTCCGGTCCTCCTGGTCGCCGGGCTGCTCACCGACGAGCACCATCGACGCCGACGATGGGCCAGCGCCGAAAACCGTTTGGTTGGCGTCGCGGTACAAGCCACATCCCTGGCAGTCCATGGCCGCTTCGGCGAGTACCGACAGCTCTCGGGTGTTCGGGATGAAATCCGCTGCGTTCGTCGTCGCCACGAGCAACGAGTACCCAGGGCAGGCGATGATCACCAGTCGGAAATGCCGGCATCACGCCCGGCGCGCCGCGGACGACCGAGCATCGCTGATAGCACTCCAACCAACCCAGGAGGACCGAAACCTGCGAACACCGGCACCATCCCGTTGGCCCCGTGACCGGGATAGCCGAACACCTGACTAGACCCCGACTGACGGAGACGGTCGAGATGAAATCGGCAACGTCCTGGGTCATTTCGATTCTCATCATCATGGGTGTCGCGGCCATCCGGCGCGATCGGGTTGCGTTGTTTGGGCAGTCTCAATGCTCTGCGATAAGTCGCGCGCCGAGCTCGTAGTCGGTGTCGCCGTTGTGGGTGAGGACACCGCCCACCGCGTCGTCGGCCTCGTACCAGACGGTGAAGCCGTCGGGGTGGCTGAGCATGCGGCTGCGTTGGTAGCCGTTGCCCCACCCGTGGTGCTTGACGGTGCCCTCGCCGATGGTGCTCCAAAAGCCCGGCGCGCCAGGCCGAGTCGCCGTCCCGCCAGCAGCGGACGCCCCGGCGATCGCGCCCTGGTCGAGCGCGTCCTGCGAGTGCTCGATGGCCAGTCACCGCCCGGCGGCCGTGTGCCAGGCCAGCGCGACGTCCCCCGCGGCGTACACCGCCTTCGCCGATGTGCTCATGTCGGCGCCAACGACGGCGCGGGAGTCACGGATCTGCAGCCCGGCATCGCTGGCGACTCGGTGCTGCGGCGTCACGCCCGCTGCGGAAACGACAAGATCGCAGTCGATGGTAGTGGGGAGCAACAAGCGTCACCGATAGGCCGCAAAAGCCAGCGACGCCGCCGCCTCACATCCGATGACTACGGCCGTGCTGACGTTCTCCGCGGCGTCTCGCAACGCGTCGGCGTCGGCCAATGAGCGCAGCAGTCTGGCGAGCCGTCGGCCGGGCGCGCGCGGCGCGATCGCGGCGCCGCGCCGCACGCCAGGATCAAGTGTCGAACCGATAACACCGCCCCAGCGCGTACGGTGCGCTAGGCAAGGTCCAAGGCGTCCACATTCGGGTCGTGGACGAGGTCGATCGCCCTGTCATCGAATCACCGCCTGGGGTGCAGCCCGACATCATCGATCTGCCCACGCGCGTACTCCGTGCTCAACGGTGGCCGAGCATAGCGCAGCGCGGGATCGGCGGTCAGGATCCGCACGGCACTGAAAGTGTCGTGCTCGCGGAATGATTCCGCCGCCGCCGCCACGCCGACCGGCCCATTGCTGACGATGATCACCCCGTGTTCGCTCACGGCTCTCTGGTACCCGCGCATCCTGCTTTCAACCCCTTCGCGGGAATCACGCGCCGGTGTGCGGCCCTCATTTTGGCGGGGTAGCACCACTAGTGTCTGCGCAGGGGACTCACCAGTGCCCCGGTGCACACGGATGGTTTGGGATCGGTCATCGCCGGATTGGGCTCTTCGTCGACCACTGCGTCGTTCTGCGCATCGCGCCGGCCCGATGCACAGGAAGTGGTGTCGGTCGCAAGGTCGCGCTGTCTTGTTTGGTCGGGCGCGCGAGCGGATACATTCACGCGGTCATCTGATATCGACATAGCGGGTTTGTCACTGGACACCGTCCGCGACCAAATCGCGTCAAGCGGAGTCGAATTCGATATCGAGCAGGCCGCGGGTACGGGCGGCTTTCTGCCGCTGGCCCATCTGACGCTTCGTCACCTCGACCCGAGCAACGACCACATCGCGTTCGATCCCACCATGCACAGCGACCAGGAGGTCGAGCTGGCGCCGCGCTGGCTCAGCAATTTTCGTCGTGCGGCCTACCGGCGCAGTCGTGAAGGCCGCGACGCCCAATAACTGTCAAGCCGTTGGCTCTTCGCTGCTCTCGTCGACGTCAGGTGTGTTCTCCCATGTCGCCATGCCACCTTCGCCGCCCTCGTCTGTGGGCCCCGGACGACCACCCTTGGGCGCGTCGGTGTCTTCGTCGTCGTAAATCCCTTTTCCGCGTGGCATATTCGGTTCCTCTCAGTGGGATTCGGTACGCAGCATCTCCAGCAGTGAGCCGGCCGCTTCCTTGAGGAACAGCTCCTGATTGTCGTCGCCGATCTGCACCAGCGCGATGTCGGTGAAACCCGCCTCCCAGTACTCGCGCACCGCGTCGACGATCGCATCGAGATCCGGTCCGCACGGGATGGACTCGGCGACGTCCTCCGGCCGGACGAACTGCGTGGCACCCTCGAAGCCCGCCGTCGTGGGCAGGTCGGCGTTGACCGCCCAGCCGCCACCGAACCAGCGGAACTGATCGTGCGCGCGCTGCACGGCCGCGTCGCGGTCGGGGTCCCAGCAGATCGGTATCTGCCCGATCACCCTGACGTCGCCGGGTAGCCCGGTGGCCCGCCGCGCGTCGTGCCACGCGTCGACGAGCTCCTTGTTCGGCTCGACCGCTATTAGATGGTCGGACAGCGGCGCGAACATATCGACCGAGCGCTCACCGGACACCGCGGTGGCGATCGCGACGGCTGTCTCGGGGACGTCCCATATCCGAGCGGAGTCCACCTCGAAGTAGTCGCCCTTCCAGTCGACCAGATCGCCGGTGAACAGCTCGCGGATGATCTGGATGGCCTCCTTGAGCATCTGCTGACGCCGCGACACCGTCGGCCAGCGCCCGCCGACCACATGTTCGTTGAGATTTTCACCGCTGCCGACGCCTAGGGTGAACCGCCCGTCGGCCAGGATCTGGAGCGTGGTGGCCTTCTGCGCGACGACCGCGGGGTGGTAACGCATGGTCGGGCACGTGACATAGGTGAAGAGCTCGACCTGTTCGGTGGCCTGGGCGACGGCGCCGAGCACCGTCCACGCGTACGGCGCGTGGCCCTGCGACGCCAGCCACGGGAAGTAGTGGTCGCTGGACACCTCGAAGTCGAAGCCCGTGCGTTCCGCCGAAACGGCATAACGGACAAGTTCTTTAGGCCCGCTCTGTTCTGTCATCAGGGTGTAGCCAAAACGCGTCATAGCACTCGGAGTACCCGGGCGGCTCCCCCGAAAAACGACTGCCGAACGGCTACAGCCTGTCTTCGACGGCCGCCGACAGCCGGGCGCCGTCGGCCTTTCCCCGCGGCGATTGCGGTCGCGGCCTTCATCTCCTGGCCCATCTGCCGCCTACTCGGCCGCTCACCGAGATCCTCGGCGACCTGGGCGATCGCCGTGTCGGCCACGTCGGCCAGTTTCCGGCCAGTGTTCGGCGACCCAGTCGCCGAACAGGGCGACGGCCGGGTCCAGGAGCGTCTCGGTGCGGGTCGTCAGAAGAGAAGCAGCGACTCATCTGCGCTTGGGGGTCGGGTGGCACTCACTGGGCGGGTTCAGTGTGCCGGGCCGGCGCCAGGCAAACGGCTACCGGAGTGCGAAAGCGATCTCGTCGGGGTCGACCAACACACTGCCCGCAAGCAGCGGCGCCAGCGTTCGACGAAGGTCGGCTTGCCCGCGCCGTTGGGTCCGGCGACAAGGTCGAGCCGGTTCACAGCGTGGCTGGGGCGTTGACTCTTCTTTTAGTTCTTTTCACGGGCGGCCCGTCACCAGGACCGAGGTGCCGTCGGGGGTGCTCGACCATCTGGCCGTCCTCGGTGAGCGCGACCGTGGCGATGCCGCGCCCGGCCAGCAGCTGGCCGTAGTCGGCGTCGGCCAGACTCTCCTGGATCCCCGCGGAGATCTCGGCGTTGAACACCACACCTTCCTCCTCGCAACGTCGAGACGCCGGGACAGAAAGCGCAGCAGATCCAGGGTGGCGCCATCGGCCCCGTGCAGGTCTTCGCTTACCCACACCCACGCATTGCCGTCGTCGAACGCACCCAGCGGGCTCGGGGTGGCCAACCCATCACACCAGCCTCGCAGCACGCGGCGCCCGCTGATCCGGCCCGGCGAGGAACCGCGCGATCACCGTGGTCTTACCGACGCCGGCCTCCCCGCGCGGCAACACCACCCGCCCGCGGCCGCGAACTGCCGCGCGCCGGCATCGATGCAGCTTCGGCCAGCACTATGTCACGATCCAGCAGCCGGTCCACCGGGCCACAGACCTCCCGCCCCGGAATCGTTGCCCCAGGCACCGCCGGTCCCGGGGCGCCGACTTCGGAGCAAAATATCAGGTAAATACGGGATGCGCCGAGACCGGCCGGGCCAGCACACTACACAGTGAGCGTGGCGGGCTGCCGCGGGCATCGGTAACCGTCATCGGATCAGGATGCGGCCCGCGCCTAGCCCGGCCCCCGACCGCGCCCACCAACAACGACCACTCCCACCAACAACACAGAAACCCCGCGGGATGTCGTCTAGATCGCGAGTGGCCCGTACCTCACCGCCGAGGTGGCGATCGCCGGGGGCCGCCGGCACAGATCATGGCCGGCGGCCCCTGATGTCGGCGGCCCTGAAATCAGTTGGGACTGGAGCGCTGGCCACGGGGTCTGGGCCGTCCCGGCAGGCAGGGCAAGGTTTCTCCGGGCATTTGGGGGAGACGCCAGCATTCCGCCCGGATAGACCCGGTGCGGTAACCCAATCTCGACGAGATCATCGCCTGATTCCGTGGCGGCGAATCAAGTTGCGCTACGACTGAAATCAAAACGGAGTCTCTCAACGGCGATCCCACCCTGCGACGACGGCGCCTCAGAACCGTCAGCAAGTCCCCAGATTGGCCTTCATGTCCTGCGGGTACGCGGGGATTATCAGAAACTGTCCGGCGGGTAAACGCGCGGTAGAGAGGTCAACCATGAACGTCTTCACGGGCGCCGTTCGCGCCATTACACGGTCGACCGGTGCAAGTGTGGCCGCCGCCGGTGCTCTCAGTGGCGCCGCGATCAACGGTGTCATAGGTGGGGTTCAGGGCGCGGTGGCCGGCGCACAGCGGGGGCTTGACAGCGGCAGACATTCGACGCCGGCCGCTGCGCTGACGCTGGCCGCGATCGGTGCCACCGGGCTGGTGGAGTGGCCGGTCGTGTTGCTTGTCGGCGGCACTGCGCTGGCGGTGCGCCAACTCGACGAGCGTGCGCGGCAGGAGTCCGCGTCGAGGCTGTCTGCCGTACCGGACCCGCCAACGAAAGCGTCGGGACGGGCTGCTCCGGCGCCGAAGAAGGCGGCCAAGACGGCTGCGCGTAAGGCTGCCCCACGCAAGACTGCCCCGCGCAAGACCGCGGCGCGACGCCGTTCCGCTGCGGCGAAACGGTAGCGCTGCCCGGTGAGTCTCGCTGGACTCGTGCGGGATTCCGCAACGCTGCCGTTTCGTGTGGTAAGCACCGGGGTGCGTGCTGCCGCGATGATGACCGCCGCTGGCGTTGGCCTGGTGGCGAATGCGGGCGGAGCCGACGCCGGTGTGGTCGAGTCGTTGACCGAAGCCGTCTCGACGGTTCTGGGCGACAAGCCAAGCCGTCGCTGCTGGCGCAATGACGAGCGCTGCTGGATCGAGGTGCGCGGCCTCGCCGATACCGAGACCGGCGATCGCCTCGGAGTGTTGGTCGTGCAACATGTTCTGGCCCAGCCCGGTGTCTTGTCAGCGACGTTGAACTACCCGTTATCCCGCGTAGTGGTTCGGCTGGACGGCGACGCGGCCGCACTACCGAACCTGTGTGATGCGGTGGCAGCCGCCGAGGAGCAAGCGGGCGTCACCGCAGCCCACGGCGCTGTGATCGACCTGCCCGCCGACGCGGTAGTAGTTGCCGGGCAATTGGTCGCGACGGCCGCTACTGCCGTCGGGCTGGCAGTGGCTCTGGCCGGGCGGGCGCTGCTGTGGCCGAGGCTTCCCGGCGCGCTCAACGCTGCGGTCACCCTGGTCGACTACCAGCCGCGCCTGCGCCGAATCGTCGAGGACCGATTCGGCGCCGCCGCCGCCGACGCAGCCCTGGCACTCGCCGCGGCCGCCGGCTACACCCTCACCCAGGCGCCGGCGTCGCTTGCCGTCGATCTGTTCGTGCAGATCGTCAAGGCTGCCGAGCGGCAGTCGGCGGCACAGACGTGGACGCAACGGGAACCGGTTTTGGCCGGACACGCCGACTGCGCCGACGGTGTGCGGCCATCGGTGCGTCCACGGCCACGTCCTGCGGGCCCGGTGGAACGCCATGGCGACCGCAGTGGCATCGCCCAACTAGTCGGCTCGGCCGCGGCGGGCCTGCTCACCGGTGATCTCGCTGCCGCGGCGACCGCCGTGGTCGTCGCTGCGCCGAAGGCGGCCCGCAATAGTCGCGAAGCGTTTGCCGCGACCCTCGGGCGCGGCCTGGCCGACGATCACGGCGTGCTCACGCTCAGGCCCGCGGCGTTGCGCAGCCTCGACCGTGTCGACGCGGTCGTGGTTGACCCGCGGGCGCTGTGCGGCGACGACTTGCAGGTGGGGCGGATCCGGGGCGTCGCCGAGGCCGATCGGGCGGCGGTATGGCGGTGGGCGCAAACCGAATTGATCCGAGGCAGCCTGCCGCCCGGATGGCACTCTGCTGTTGAGGCGGTGGCTAGCAACGGCAACGCCTGTGCCGGTGAGGTTCTGGTGCGCAACGCTCACCATCCATTGGCCGCGGCGGTGCTGGGGGAGCTGCGGCGCGGCGGGACCGGCGTGGTGTCGCTTGACGTTGACATCCTCGACGACTTGCGCTCGAGTTTCGACGACCTCGTTGCGTTTGAGGGAGCAGTGGATGATGCGCTTGCCGCTGTGGTGGGCCGCCTCCAGCAGGAGGGTCACACGGTGGCCGTGATATCGGCGGCCGCAGCACAGGCGCTGGCCGATGCGGATGTGGCGATCGGGATGGCTGGCGGCGGTGCCGTCCTGTGGCACGCGGACCTGGTGAGCGAAGACCTCGCCGGTGTGTGGCGGGTGCTGCACGCCCTGCCCGCCGCGCGGCAGGCCAGTCGGCGCGGCGTGGAGATCGCCGCCGGGGCATCGCTGCTCGGCGCGCTGCTGATGATCCCGGGGGTCCGGGGCCGCGGTCCCGGACCGGTCACCGCCGGCGCCGGAGCCGGCGCCTGGTCCGGCTTCACGCTAGCGCGCGGCGTCTTTAAGTCCAAAACTCCTGCGCCCGTGGTGGTTCAAGAATGGCACGCGATGTCGCCGGAGCAGGTGCGTCGGCTGCTGCCGACGCCGCCGGCCGCCCACAAGCCCGCGCCGCGGCCGTGGCTGATCGAGACAACCACGACGGCGTCGGGACTCGCGCGGTCGGTGGTGGAACCCCTGCGACGCTCCATTGGAGATTTTGTCGGTGCGCTGCGCGAGGAGTTGTCTGATCCGCTGACACCCGTGCTCGCTGTCGGCGCCGCGGCCAGCGCGGTGCTGGGCTCACCGGTGGACGCCGTGTTGGTCGGCTCGGTGCTGGCAGGCAACGCGATGCTGGCCGCCACGCAGCGCATTCGCGCCGAGCGGCTGCTGCGACGACTCCTCGCCGTACAGGATCCGTTGGCGCGCACGCTAATTGACGGTGCGAATCGCACTGTCGCGAGCGCCGACCTGCGTCTGGGCGATCTGATCGAAGTTCGGCCGGGGGAAGTGGTGGCTGCCGATGCGCGCCTGATCGAAGCTGTCGACCTGGAGGTCGATGAATCATCGTTGACGGGCGAATCCTTGCCGGCAACAAAGCAGACCGAAGCGACCCCGGCTGCGGCGGTGGCTGACCGGGCCTGCATGCTGCACGCCACGACGACGGTGGTCTCAGGCAAGGCGGTCGCCGTCGTGACCGCTGTGGGCGCTCAGACACAGGCGGATCGGGCGGTCCACGCATCGCAGGCCCGCGGCGTGCAAGTCGGGCTGCAAAGCCAGCTACGCGATATGACGAACCGGGCCTGGCCGTTGAGTCTGGCGGGCGGAGCGCTGGTCACTGGGCTGGGGTTGTTGCGGCTCACCGGACTTCGGCAGGCGGTCAGCAGCGGCGTAGCGGTCAGCGTCGCCGCAGTGCCTGAAGGTCTGCCGTTGGTGGCGACGCTGGCGCAGCAGGCTTCGGCGCGGCGGCTGACCCGCACGGGGGCGCTGGTGCGCACGCCGCGCTCGGTGGAGGCGCTCGGTCGTGTCGACGTGGTGTGCTTCGACAAGACCGGCACACTCAGCGAGAACCGGCTGCGGGTCGCGCGGGTCGAGGCGGCGACGGGGGGGTCCGACGGTGATGTTCTCCGATACGCCGGTAGTGCGACACCCCCGGCCAACGGTGACCGGCACGAACACGCAACCGACTCCGCTATCGCCGAAGCCGCCCATACCAGCGGTGCGGCGGGCGCCGACGCGGGGGCGGTGCACCTACCGTTCCGGTCCGGTCGGCCGTTTTCCGCCGCCATCAGCGGCCGACAGTTGTTTATCAAGGGCGCGCCCGAAGTCGTGCTCGCGGCCTGCCATCGTGCAGGGCCGGGAGTGCAGCGACAGGTCCGCGCGATGGCCTCGGACGGTCTGCGGGTGATCGCCGTTGCGCACCGACAGCTCTCCGCGCAGCAGGCGGCGGCCGGCCGCGGCGACCCCGACGTGTTCGCCGCGTTGTGTGGGCAGGGTCTGCGGTTCGCCGGCCTACTCGGCTTGTCCGACACTCCGCGGCCCGACGCGGCGGGGGTCCTGGACGGGTTGGTCGATAGGGGCATCGGGATCAGGCTCATCACCGGAGATCATCCCGTCACCGCGACCGCGATCGCCGGCGAACTCGGCATGCCGGTCGCCGCTGACCAGGTGATCAGCGGTCCGGACTGGGAAGCGCTGTCACGCCGCGCCCAGGAGCAGGCGGTGCAGGATCGGGTCGTGTTCGCGCGGATGTCACCCGAGCACAAGGTGCAGGTCGTCGAAACGCTTGAGCGATTGGGGCAGGTCTGCGCGATGGTCGGCGACGGGGCCAACGACGCGGCGGCGATCCGGGTGGCGACGGTCGGAATCGGGGTGGCCGCCAGGGGTAGTGACCCCGCCCGCACCGCCGCCGACATGATGCTGCTCGACGGTCGAATCGCGTCGCTGCTCGACGCGCTTGACGAGGGTCGTCAGCTGTGGAGGCGGGTACAGGCGGCGGTGGCGGTGCTGCTCGGCGGCAACGCCGGCGAGGTGGCGTTCGCAATCATTGGCACCGCGCTCACCGGACGGTCGCCGCTGAACACCCGTCAACTGTTGTTGGTCAACATGTTGACCGACGCACTACCTGCAGCGGCGCTGGCGGTCAGCCGGCCTCACTCGGATCTGCGCTATATCGGCCGCGGTCCGGACCGGGCCGCGTTGTGGCGCACGGTCGCAACGCGCGGCACGGTGACGGCCGGGGCAGCAGCTGCGGCATGGGTTTTGGGCAGCATATCCGGCCGCCAGCGCCGAGCCTCTACCGTCGCGCTGGTGGCGCTGGTCGGCACGCAGCTGGGTCAGACCCTGATCGATTCGCGCAGCCCCCTGGTGGTCAGCACCGCTGTCGGGTCACTGCTCGCACTCGGCGCAATCATCAGCACGCCCGTGGTGAGCCAACTGCTCGGCAGCACGCCGTTGGGTCCCGTCGGGTGGGCGCAGGCACTGGGAACAGCGGCCGTGGCCACCGGTGTCGCCGCAGTAGCGCCGCGGCTGATGTCGCCTGGCGCTCGTAGTGAGCCGGCGGATCCGTCGACGATCTTCACCACGCCGGCGCGCAGCAACACCGCGTACACCTCACGCAACGGCACCGCCAGCAGCCGGGCGAGGATGTCCGTCAACGGATCTGATCCCACCGAGGTAAAGGCCATGGTGAACATGGTGCAAGCTCCACAAGTCCAAACCCCCTATCCGACATGACGGGAAAGCGACAAATGGCCAAAAATTCTTCGACCAGCAGTCACCGCAGCGCCGTCGACCGGGTCCGCGAGGCCGAAAGCTTCGCGGTGGACCTGCCTGTGGTGGGTAGCGTCCGAATACCGCGACCCGAGAGGTTGGCCTACTACGGGGCGCTGGCCGCACTCGCGGCCGCCGAGATCATCGAGTGGCCGATCGCGCTCGTTCTCGGCGTGGGCCATGCGCTCGCCGAGAATCACCACAGCAAGGTAGCCCAGGAACTCGGCTCGGCGCTCGAAGAGGCCTGAGCTCCCGGGGTGCATCGGGAGGACCGAGACACCGTCTCGGCCAGGCTCAGGTAGGGAACGATCGTGGCGGTGTGCGCCTCGTCCTCGATGAGCAGCGCCGACACCCGATCCACCGCGCTGAGCCAGCACTGCCTGTGCGGGGCGCGGGTGCCCAAGACCCTGGCCCAGCGCACCCATGACTGCCCGCACTGCGGGCTGCACGCCGACCGTGACATCGTGTCCGCCGCC
>JAOPVX010000397.1 GCA_025965975.1 Mycobacterium sp.
TGGTGATCAAGCGCGCGCGGAGGATGTGGTGCAGGAGACGCTGCTTCGGGCGTGGCGTCACCCCGAAGTGACCGACGACGTCGAACGATCGGCCAGGGCGTGGCTGTTCACTGTGGCGCGCAACCTCATCATCGACGAGCGTCGCAGCGCACGGTGGCGCAACGAATCCGGCACACCTGACCTGGAACAGGTCGCCGACCGCGCGGCACCGGACGAGGTGGACTCCGCGTTGGACCGGTTGCTGCTGGGCACGGCCTTAAGCCAGCTGTCGGAGGAACATCGTGCGGTGATCCGCCGGTCGTACTACCAGGGATGGACCACCGCACAAATCGCCAATGATCTACAGATCGCGGAGGGCACGGTGAAATCCCGGCTTCACTACGCCGTACGGGCATTGCGGCTCAATTTGCAGGAAATGGGGGTGACACGATGACACAATTCGGTTATCCCCTAGGCGGTGATCTATTGGACGGCGATCGCTATGTGACCTGGGACGCGGCGTATGTCCTCGGTTCGTTGTCGAGCAATGAACGCCGCGAGTACGAGGCTCACCTGGAAAGCTGTGCGCGGTGCCGAACGGCAGTCGCCGAGATCAGCGGCATCCCGGCGTTGCTTGCGATGCTCGACCTCGAGGACGTGCGCGCGCTGGACGAGGAAGCGCCGGAAACCCCGCCGCTTCGGCCCGAGGTGCTCGAGTCGGTCCTCGACAAGGTCCGGTGGCGCCGCCGGCGGTCCCGCTGGCTGACGTCGGCCGCGGTTGGAGTGGCCGCTGCACTGCTGGCGGTCGGCCTGGTGATCGCCATCCGTCCCGAGATCGTTGGTCTTGAGACCTACACCCCGCAGGAAGCCGCCCAGGGGCTGGCGATGGCCAAGGTCTCGGAGACGCCGATCAACGCATCGATCACGCTGACTGGCTTCGGCTGGGGCACCCGCATCGACATGGCTTGCACTTACGGTGACTGGGGACAGAGCGGCAGTCCGCCGCAGAACCTTGGCATGGTCGTTGTGGGTCGTGACGGTAGCCACACCCAGGTCGCGACGTGGCTTGGGTTATCCGGCGGTACTGCGCTGCCAAGTGCCACAACCCCGATGCAAAAGGACGAAATCGCTGCGGTGCAACTGGTTTCGCCCGATTCTGGGAAGGTCCTGCTCGAAAAACACCTGTGATTCCGGCCACTCAGTGAACCCAACTCCTTAGCGAGTCGTGTCACTGATGGAGACTCGGGAAGCAGGTGAGGCATGGCCAGTAGGCATCGGGTCGTTGACCACATCGTCAACTACCTTGCGGCAAGCGGTGTTGACTACATCTTCGGTGTCGACGGCGCCAATATCGAGGACCTCTACGACGCCGCCTTCTTCCGCGACGACATCACCGCGGTGCTGGCCAAACACGAGTTCTCCGCCGCCACGATGGCCGACGGCTACAGCCGCAGCGGCGCCGGGCTCGGCGTCGTGGCCGCGACCTCTGGCGGTGGATGCCTGAACACCGTGCCGGGCCTTGGCGAGGCGTTCGCAAGTCGGGTGCCTGTGCTGGCGCTGATCGGCCAACCGCCGACCACGCTCGACGGCCGGGGCTCGTTCCAGGACACCAGCGGCCGAAACGGTGCGCTGAACGCAGAGGCGCTGTTCTCCGCGGTTTCGGTATTCTGCCGTCGGGTGATGCGGCCCGAGGACATCGTCTCGGCGTTGCCCGAGGCTATCGCGGCTGCACGAACGGGCGGTCCGGCAGTGTTGTTGCTGCCCAAGAACATTCAGCAATCCGAGGTCGGCAGCAACGGTGCCGGATTCGATCTGGTCGGGACACAGCTGGGTAATCCAGAGGCGATCGCGTCTGCGTTGCAGGGCGCCGACGGGCCGATCACGATCATCGCCGGTGAGCAGGTCGCTCGCGACGACGCGCGCGCCGAGCTCGAGCAGCTGCGCACGGTGTTGCGCGCCAGGATCGCCACCGTGCCCGATGCCAAGGACGTCGCAGGTACGCCAGGGATGGGATCGTCGTCGGGGCTGGGTGTCACCGGAGTGATGGGTCACCCGGGAATCGCGACCTCGGTCGCCGACAGCGCGGTGTGCCTATTGGTGGGCACCCGCATGAGCGTGACGTCACGCGCCGGGTTGGACGACGTACTGACGTCGGTTCCGGTGCTGTCGATCGGATCGGCGCGGCCATACGTGTCATCCACCCACGTGCACACCGATGACCTGCGTGGATCGTTGTCGATGCTGACGGCGGCCCTGGCGGGGAACGGCAGGCCACTCAGTGTCCGGGTACCCGACGCGGTGCCGCACACCGAGCTGCAGCCACCGCGGTTCAGTGGTCCAGGGATCCGCTACCGCGACGCGATGACGGAGCTCGACGCGGTGCTGCCCGACGGCACCGACATCGTCGTCGACGCGGGAAACATCGGCGCCTCGGCGATTCACTACCTACCGGTGCGACGCGACGGCCGCTTCATCGTGGCGCTTGGCATGGGCGGGATGGGGTACAGCTTCGGCGCGGGTGTCGGCATGGCGTTCGGTAGGCAACGGCGCACCGTGGTGATCGCGGGCGACGGCTCATTCTTCATGCACGGCATGGAAATTCACACTGCGCTGCAGTACCGACTACCGGTGACGTTCCTGCTCTTCGACAACCACGCACACGCGATGTGCGTGACGCGCGAGCAGGTGTTCTACGACGACCTGTACAGCTACAACCGGTTTGGGCCAAGCCGGTTGGGCGCCGGGCTGGCCACGATGTTTCCCGGCCTGCAGTCGGTGGACGTCGACGACATCGGCGAATTGCCCGCCGCACTTCGGACTGCCCTCGAAACCGACGGCCCGTCGGTCGTCAGCGTCGAGTGCTCGGCCGACGAAATCCCGCCGTTCGCAGCCTTTCTCGGCAAAGTTCCCGCCAACCAACCGTTCATTTCTAAGGAGAATCGTTCTGATGTCGTTGCCCGCGCTTGATGACATAGCTGCCCACCGCGGCACCGCCGAACCGATCGACGAGGTGGTCCGCATCGAGACCTCTCCGCGGGAGAAGGCCACGCCGATCATCATGGAGATGATGCGGTCGGTGTACCCTCACGACGAGGTCTTCGGCGAATTCTGCACCGTCAACAGCTTTATCGACTGTCCGCCCGACGAGCTGTTCGAATACCTCTCCGACACCCGCTGCCTGGAGGAGTGGACCTACAGCCTGCGGGGATTCACGCCGACCGAGGAACCCGGTCTGTGGCTCGCATATGACCGGTTGGGCTCGGAGACACAGATCTTCACCCGCACGGTTGCCAACAGGGACGCCATGACCGTCGACTACCACTGTGCATGGGATCAGGGCAAGCACCTGTGGATGATCTACCTGATGCGGATCATCGACGCGCAGTTGGTATTTGACAAGCCAGGCTCGGTGGTGTTGTGGACGAACTGCCATCACCCGTTCTATGACCGCAACCCCTATCCGGAGGCCTCGCCGGCCAAGCGGCCCGTCTGGGTCGGCGACTTCTGGGACATGTTCGGCGCCGGCCATCTGCTTGAGCTGAAGAACCTCAAGGCAATCGCCGAATTCCGCCACCACAACGGCCTGCCGGTCACCCCGGCATGGATGAGATGAGGAAGTCAATGACAGTCAGCTTGGTCGACGTGTCGACGTACTTGCCCGGAGAGCCGATCGGCGCCGAGTACTACGCCCAGTTCGCCGACTCCGACGAACTGCGCAGCAACATGATGTTCCGCGCGCCCAAGTTCCGCCACCACGTGGCCGAGGATGAGACTGCTATCGACATGGTCGAGCGGGCCGCGGCAGGCCTGATCGAGCGCCACGGTCAGGACGCCATCGCGAATGTCGACGTGCTGATCACCCACACCCAGTTGCCGGACATGCCGTTCTACGGAGCTGGTGGCGGTATCGCGCATCGCCTTGGCATGAAACCGAATTGGGTGCTGGATCTGCACAACGGGGGCTGCGCGGCGTTCGTGCTCGGGCTGAAGGTGGCCCGCAACCTGCTTGCCTCGGGGGAGGGGCAGACTGCTTTGATCGCGGTCGCTCAGAACGCGGCGGGCCAGGTGTTCGATCAGCCGAAGGTGCGCCGCAAGGCGCAGGCGTCGGTTCCCGGTGACGGCGCGGCCGTCGGGCTGGTCAGGTTGTCGGACGAATCGCCGATCCTCGACGTCGAATGCCGCACGTACGGCGAGTTCGCCGGCGACATGACGGCCCAGATCGATCCGCCGCGGAAGTACTGGGAGGCCGGTCCCGGCGAGGGCTACATCGGATTCACCGAAAGCAAGATCACCAAGGTGCTGGCGCGAGGCAACCGTCAGGTGCCCGAGGTCGCGTACGCGGTGTGCGACCGAATTGGCATCAAGCCCAAGGATCTTGACCTGCTCGTGACGAATCAGCCGAACCGGGTGTTCCTGCGGAACTGGCGTGAGGCGCTGGAGCTGCCAAAGGAGCGCCACGTCGACACCTTCGAAGACTGTGGCAACCTGTTCGCCGCGGGCATCCCGATCAACCTCGACCGGGCCATCTCAAATGGCACGCTCAAAAAGGGCGATATGGTGATGATGGCTGCGTTCGCACACGCTGGTGACTTCGCCGGGGCCGCCGCGATCAAGTGGGGCGGTCGCGGCTGATGGCCACACTCAAGCGCGAGCTGACCGATGCCGTCGATGCGCTGCCCAGCGCGCTGAACCCGTTGGCGTTGTCGCTCAACGAGAATCCGTTTCCGCCCCTTCCCGCGGTGCGCTCGGCGCTGATCGAAGCCGTCGACGCGGCCAACCGGTATCCGGAGTTCCTGCCGGAGCGGTTGCGCTCGTTGATCGCAGGGCGCGTCGGCGTGCGCGATGAGCAGGTGGTGATCGGGGTCGGGGCGACGGGTGTGATCCTGCAGGTACTGCTGGCGGTCACCAGCCCGGGCGAGAAGATGGTGATGACGTCGCCGACGTTCGACGGGTACCCCATTTTCGCGCAGATGGCGCGGCTCGAGTCGGTCACCGTGGCGCTGGATGCGCACGGCCACCACGACCTCGACGCCATGGCCGACGCGGCAGCAGACGCCAGGGTGGTCGTGGTGTGCCGGCCGCACAACCCGACCGGCACCATCGAGCCCACCGCCGACATCGAGCGCTTCCTCGAGCGCGTTCCGTCCGACACGGTGGTGCTGCTGGACGAGGCTTATGTGGAGTTCCTGTCGCCGGCGTACCGGATCGACGCGCCCGCACTCGTCGAGCGTTACCCGAATGTCGTAGTGCTGCGCACCTTCTCGAAGGCCTACGGGCTGGCCGGCATGCGGATCGGCTACGGCTTCTGCGCTCCCGACTTGGCCCGCCGGCTGTGGACCATGCAACCGCCGTTCGGAATCGGCATCACCAGCCTGGTGGCGGTGGCGGCGTCGTATGACGCGGAAAACCAGCTGCGGCAACGCATTCGGATGATCGCCTCCGAGCGGCGCTACCTGCGGATGCGGTTGAGGTCGATGGGTGTGTACAGCACCGACAGCCACGCGAACTTCGTCTTCCTGCCGCCGTGGCGCCAGCCGTGGCGGGAGGTGTTCGATGGCACCGGATTGCAGGTCCGCAACTACGCCGATGGCAGCGTGCGGATCACTGTCGGCAGCCGGCAGTCCACCCGCGCGGTACTGGCCGCCGTAGCGCCCTTCGCTACGCGCTGACTATCAGCCGAGCGGGCAGACCTGCTTGACCCAGCCGTCGATCTGCTTGTTGTACTTGTCGTAGTCGGGGTCGTCGAATTGCGCGCCGTTGGTCCCCACGAAATGCTCGACGGCGGTCTTCACGTCCGCTGGCAGATCGTATTTCTCGAAGGTCTCGCCTGCCTTGCGGGCATCGTCGTGGTTGGTCGCGGTCGCCAGATCGAGGTTTGCACCGGTCACCGCGAGGCACGCATCGGCGTCGAGCTTGGCGCCTGCCGCTGGTTCCTGTGCCGCCGTCGTTTCCTCGGCTGACCGGGATGCGCTGGCCTGTGCCGTGGAGCTCTTCGTTCCCGACACGACCGGGTTCGGTATCGATGGTTTGCTGCTTGAACATCCGGATGCCAAAATGGCCGTCGCCACGACTGCGGTGAGCAGAACCCGGTACGGCATGAGACCTCCTGAAAATGGCTGCTGTGTACTGCTTGCGCGAAAGCTAACAGACCCGCTGCGCAGTGCACAACCGGGTGTTGCAAATTTGCTCGGAATGGGGGCTGCCAAGATCAACGTTTGCTGTTCGTTCGGGCCACGGTCAGATGGCTGGCAAGATCGGACAGGCCCGCCGTTGGCCGCTAACGCCGTTAGATCCCGTGGGGTATGAAGAGGCGTGCCCTCGCAACCGCCGTGGCAGGACAAGCGCGACCCGATTGCGCTGGCGCGCGAGAACTGGGAACGCTCCGGGTGGGCTGAGGTCGCCGGCGGCATGGTCGCGGTGACGTCGGTGATGCGGGCACACCAGATCCTTCTCGCGCGCGTCGAGACGGCGCTGCGCCCATACGACCTGAGTTTCTCCCGCTACGAGTTGCTGCGGCTGCTGGCGTTCAGCCGCACCGGGGCGCTGCCGATCACGAAGGCCTCCGACAGGCTGCAGGTGCATGTCACGAGCGTCACGCACGCGATCCGTCGTCTCGAGGCCGACGGATTTGTCGAGCGGACCCCGCATCCGACCGACGGCCGGACCACGCTGGTGCAGATCACCGAGCTCGGCCGCTCAACTGTCGAGGACGCGACCGTCACGCTCAACAAGGAGGTGTTCGCCGACATCGGCATGTCCGATGGCGAGTCGCGGGCGCTCGCGGAGTCCATCGAGACGCTGCGCCGCAATTCGGGCGATTTCTAGCGGCGCTGGTCCGCAGCGACCGAGGGCAGCGGGATCGTCGCCGTCACGGCGGTACCCGAGCCGGGGCGCGACCGAATGTTGAGCCTGCCGCCGACGATTTCGGCGCGTTCGGCCATCGACAGCAGACCGTAGCCGCCCATCTCGTCGCCGCCAAGCGGGTGCTCTAAAGTGTCGAAACCAACTCCGTCGTCGATGATTTCGAGGCGAGCGGTGTCGCTGTTGACAAAGAACGTCAGGCGCGCTCGCTTGGCATTGGCGTGCTTGACGACGTTCTGCAGGCACTCCTGGGCGATGCGGTACAGCGCGATCTCGATGTGGTCGGGCAGCCGGGTGTCGTCGACGTCGACGTCCATGTCGATCTGCGGGATCGAGCGGGCCAGGCTGGCCAGCCCACCTGACAGCCCGAGATCGTCGAGCACCGGTGGCCGCAGCCCACCGATCGCCGCTCGGGCCTCCTGCAGCGTCAGGTCGACCAGTTCGCGCGCCTTGCTCAGCTGCTCGGCCATCATCTCCGGATCGTCCACGGCCTGGGTTGCTGCGTCGAGCCGATACGACAGCGTGACGAGCCGCTGCGAGATGCCGTCATGGATGTCGCCTGCCAGCCGGCGCCGCTCGATCTCCTGCGCCTCGATGACCTGCTCTACGAAATTCTCGTGCGCGCGTTCGCGTGCGACCAACTGCCGATGCAGCCGAGCCTGATGCAACGCGCCAGCGATCAGCCGGCCGATCACCAGCAGCAGTTCGACGTCGCGTTCGCTGAATTCACGGCGCTCGACGGTGTGCACGTTGAGGACCCCGACCAGCCCGCCAGGGTCGGTCTCCATCGGCACCGACACCATCGACGTGAAGTCCTTGCCGCGCAACGATTCGAACGGCATATACCGCGGATCGGCCTCCTTGTCGTGACTGATCACGACGGCCTCGCGGTGACTGGCCACCCATCCAGAGATGCCCTGCCCCAGCGGCAGTCGGATCTTGCCGACCTCGGCGTCGAACGGGGGCGTCGCACCGGCGAGCGTCAGCGACCGGTCGCTGTCGTCGAGCACGTGCACGAAACATACGTCGCTGGCGGTGGCGGCCGTGATCATCCGCGCGGCCGCCGCGGCAAGCGGTTCGACGCCGGGCCCTTTCGACGCGGCCTGGATCAGCTCGCGCAGCAACGCGAGTTCGCGGTCGGCGGCCAACTGATACTGGCCGAGGTCGCGCACCGCGTTGGACGGGCGGGCTGCTTGCTTCATTGGTAGATCCCCTCCCGCAGTGCCGTCGCGACGGCGCCGGTGCGGTCACTCACGCCGAGCTTGCGATAGATCGAGCTGAGATGACTCTTGACGGTCTCGTCGCCGATCACGAGTTTGTTGGCGATGGCACGGTTGGACAGCCCATTGACGACGAACGACAGGATCTCGCTTTCGCGCTGCGTCAGCCCCTGACGGGCGCCGGGCCAGAATTCGTCGCGCTGCAACCGCGCCGCGGTGTCGACCGCCCTTGCGGCCATGCCGGGGTCGATCGCGGTCTCGCCACCGTGCACGAACTCGAGCTGACGGACCAGCTCATCGCTGCTGATGCTCTTCAGCAGATATCCCGACGCGCCGACGCGCAGCGCCTGAAAAAGGTACTGCTCGTCGTCGTAGACCGACAGCATGACGACCTTGCGCTTCGGGTCGCTCTCGCGCAGCTGCAGGCACAGGTCAAGGCCGCTGGCGCCCTGCATGCGGACGTCGCACAGCACGATGTCGGGGTCGAGCTCGTCGATCACGCTGAGCGCCCGCTCAGCGCCGACCGCCTGGCCGACCACCTGCACGCGGTCCTCGAAGGCCGCAAGCATCGCCTTGAGGCCCTCGATGACCATCTCGTGGTCGTCGACCAGCACAAGACGCACCGGAGGGCTGCTTGGCGTCATGTCACCACCTTAGAGCTGGCATTTCGCGAGGTTAGAGGAACTTGGCCTGGCCGATCCCCCAATTGGGGGAGGACCGATGCCTGTGATGTGGGCCACCCTATCCGCATGCCTACAACGCAGGAGAAGACGTGGCGGGCAGGTCGGTTCTGGTGGGATGCCACCGCGCCGAGCCAGAGTGTTGTTTACCCACTGCGCGCGGTCATCTTCGACCTTGACGCCCTGACCGACATCGAATGCGACGGTCACCGCGTTGCGTTCAACGCCGCCTTCGCTGCGCACGGCCTCGATTTCCAGTGGTCCATCGGGCGCTACCGGCAGCTGCTGGCCCTCGGCGACGAGCGCCAGCGCATCTCGGCCGAGCTCCGCAAGCGCGGCATCGCCACGGAATCCGATGTGCTGACCGAGTTGCTTGCCGACGACATCTACACGACCAAGACCATGATGTTCGAGGAGCTGATCCGCGACGCCGACCTGGCGCCTCGACTGGGGCTTGTCGACCTCGTGATGGACGCATTCGCCGCGGGCGTCTGGGTGGGCGTGGTGACAAACGGCCCGCGAAGCTGGGCTGAGCCGCTGATCCGACAGCTCGTCGGCGATGGGCTGGTCGAAACGGTCGTGACCGTTGACGACGTGAAGAAGCCCAGTCCGGATCGCGAGGCCCATCAAAACGCGCTGTGGGAGCTCGGGATACCCGCGGAGAATGCACTCGCCGTTACGGGTTCGGCATCGGGGCTGCGCGCGGCGACCTCCGCTGGTCTGGCCACCGTCGTCATCACGGGCGACGGCACACCCGATCTCCCGGCTGCGGTGGCGGTACGCCCCGACTACGTCAGCGGCGAACCGCTGCTCATCGCCGATTGCCAACGTCTGCACGGCCGCTGGTGGGCCGCGCACAAGAGGTCTGCCGCGTAACACCTGCAATCCGCCGTGGTCGGCTGCGCAAATAGTATTCGTGCTGACATGGCTTAGAAAATCAAGATCTTGCCCGTGTTCATTGGCGGTGACGTCGATGAGGGCTACGGGTAAGTTGCCCTTCACCCATTCAGCGATCCGCGAGAACTCGGCCTGCGTCAGGCGCTGTTGCGCGGCGTGCTGGGAGCGCGCACCCAGGCCTAACCCTTGCGGATCATTTCGATGACCGCGCTGAAGTCCTTGTCGGCGTGGTCTGCGGCGAACTTGGCGTAGATCTCGGCGGCGTGGCTGCCCAGCGGCGCTGACGAACCGGTCGAGTTGACAGCGTCCATGGCCAGGCCGATGTCCTTGCTCATCAACGTGGTCGCGAACCCCGGCGTGAAGTCGTTGTTGGCCGGTGACGTCGGGACGGGTCCTGGCACAGGGCAATTCGTGTGCACCGCCCAGCAGTTGCCGGTGGCGCCGGTGATCACGTCGAACAGCGACTGCGCGGACAGCCCCAGCTTCTCGGCCAGCACGAACGCCTCGCCGACCGCGATCTGCTGGACCGCCAACACCATGTTGTTGCACAGTTTGGCGGCTTGGCCGGTACCGGAGGCGCCGCAATGAATGATCTTGCCCGCCAACGGTTCCAGCACAGGTCGCGCACGTTCCACCGCGGCGCCCTCACCACCGACCATGAAGGCCAGCGTGCCTGCCGTCGCGCCCTTCACCCCTCCAGAAACCGGCGCGTCGAGCTGGGCGAATCCACCGTCGGTCGCCTGCGCATGGATCGTCCGAGCGTCGTCGACCGAAATTGTCGAGGTGTCGATGAACAGGGCGCCTGGCTTGGCCGCGGGCAGTGCCTCGGCGTAGCAG
Organism: Mycobacterium sp.; assembly: GCA_025965975.1. GTDB lineage: Bacteria > Actinomycetota > Actinomycetes > Mycobacteriales > Mycobacteriaceae > Mycobacterium. The sequence goes on from JAOPVX010000397.1 coordinate 10,475, forward strand.
GCCTTGACGATGTCGCCGTTGGGCAGCGACGTGATCACCACGTCGGCATCGACCACCGCCTCGGCACCGGTGTCGAAGACCTGTGCGCCGTTATCGACGGCGGCCGCCTTCAACGCGGCCACCGGGTCGAAGCCACGCACGGTGTGCCCTGCCGCGACGAGGTTCGCCGCCATCGGGCCGCCCATGTGGCCCAACCCCAAGAACGCGACGGTGCTCACGCGCTATCCGTCTTGGCTACTCGCTGAATCGTCATCTGGTCTCCTATGCGGATGCGCGGGCCTTTGCGGCCTCGGCCCGGCCGATGACCACGCGCATGATTTCGTTGGTTCCCTCGAGGATTCGGTGCACCCGCAGGTCGCGGACGATCTTCTCCAGCCCGTACTCGCGGAGGTAGCCGTAGCCGCCGTGCAACTGCAGCGCCTGATCGGCAACGTCGAAGCACTCGTCGGTGACGTAGCGCTTGGCCATCGCGCACAGCTCCACCTTTTCAGGGTGGTTGTCGTCGAGCGCGGTTGCCGCGCGCCACAACAGGGTTCGCGATGCCTGTAGCGCCGTGGCCATGTCGGCGAGCGTGAACCGGATCGTTGGCTCGTCGAGCAGCGTTCCGCCGAACGCCTGCCGGTCGGCGAGATAGCTCGCCGCCTTGTCGTTGGCGGCCTGCGCACCGCCGAGCGAACACGCGGCGATGTTGATGCGGCCGCCGTTGAGCCCGCTCATCGCGATGCCGAATCCGGTGCCCTCGCCGTCGGCGCCGCCCAGCATCGCGTCGGCGGGCACCCGCACGCCCTCGAATATCACCTGGGCGGTGGGCTGCGCGTTCCAGCCCATCTTCAGTTCCTCGGCACCGAAACTCAGCCCAGGCGTGTCCTTTTCGACCACGAACGCCGAGATGCCTCGAGGGCCGTCAGCTCCGGTGCGGGCCATCACGATATAGACGTCGGACGAGCCCGCGCCGGAGATGAACTGCTTGACGCCATCGATGACGTAGTCCCCGCCGTTTGAGCCCTCGCGGACGGCCTTGGTGCGAAGGGCGCCTGCGTCGGATCCGGCGCCTGGCTCGGTCAGACAGTAACTGGCGATGGCCTCCATCGATGCCAGCCGCGGCAGCCAGGACTTGCGTTGTTCGTGGGTGCCGAAGGTGTCGACCATCCATGCGCACATGTTGTGGATGGACAGGAACGCCGCGATGGTGGGATCGGCCGTCGCTAGTTGTTCGAAGATGCGCACGGCGTCCAGCCGCCGCAGCCCGCTGCCGCCGACATCGTCGCGGCAGTAGATTGCCGCCATCCCGAGCTCCGCGGCCTCCCGCAACACATCGGTCGGGAAGTGCTTGGACGCATCCCATTCCAACGCATATGGCGCCACCCGCTTTTCGGCAAACGCGGCCGCCGTCTCGGCGATCACGCGTTCGTCGTCGTCAAGCCCGAATACATCCATGCGGATACTTCAGCTCTATTTCATAGTGGGGATGACGAACTCGGCGCCGTGCGAACCCGCCGGCCACCGCTGCGTCACCGTCTTGACCTTGGTGTAGAAAATGATCGACGCCGAACCGTGCTGGTTGAGGTCGCCGAAGCCGGACCGCTTCCAGCCGCCGAACGAGTGGTAGGCGACAGGGACCGGGATCGGCACGTTCACGCCGACCATTCCGACCTGCACCCGGGACACGAAATCGCGTGCGGTGTCGCCGTCGCGAGTGAAAACCGCGACACCGTTACCGTATTCGTGCTGAGAAGGAAGGGCCAGCGCTTCTTCGTAGTTCCTTGCACGAACCATGCAGAGCACAGGGCCGAAGATCTCGTCGGTGTAGATCGACATATCCGGGGTGACATGGTCGAACAGGGTCGGGCCGATGAAGTAACCGCCCTCCAGGTTCGCTTCACCGAACTGCAGGTCGTCGCTGGTGCGTTCGCGGCCGTCGACGACGGCCTCGGCGCCTGCCTCGACACCCTGGTCGATGTAGTCGCGCACCCGCTTGAGCGCGGCCTCGGTAACCAGCGGCCCGTAGTCGGCCTTCGGGTCGAGGCTGTGGCCGACTCGAAGGTTGTTGACTCGTTCAACCAGCCTGGCGCGCAACCGTTCTGCGGTCTGCTCGCCGACAGGCACCGCGACGCTGATCGCCATGCAGCGTTCGCCCGCGCTGCCGTAACCCGCGCCGATCAGCGCGTCGACCGCCTGGTCGAGGTCGGCGTCGGGCTTCACGATCATGTGGTTCTTGGCGCCGCCGAAGCACTGGGCCCGCTTACCGTGCGCCGCGGCGGTCGAATAGATGTACTGCGCGATATCGGAGCTGCCGACGAAGCCGACGGCCTGGATCTCCGGGTGCTCGAGGATGGCGTCGACGGCCTCCTTGTCCCCGTGCACCACCTGGAACACGCCGGGCGGCAGGCCGGCCTCGAGGAACAACTCGGCCAGCCGAACCGGAACCGACGGGTCGCGCTCGCTTGGCTTGAGGATGAACGCGTTGCCACACGCAAGCGCGGGCCCTGCCTTCCACAGCGGGATCATCGCCGGGAAGTTGAACGGGGTGATGCCGGCTACCACGCCGAGCGGCTGGCGCAGCGAGTACACGTCGATGCCGGTGCCGGCGCCCTCGGTGTACTCACCCTTGATCAGGTGGGGGATGCCCACCGCGAACTCGATCACCTCGATGCCGCGCTGGATATCGCCGAGGGAGTCGGCGTGGGTCTTGCCGTGCTCGCTCGACAGCAGATCGGCCAGCTCGTTGGCGTTCTGGTTGACCAGGTCGATGAAGCGCATCAGGACGCGGGCGCGGCGCTGCGGGTTGAAGGCGGCCCACTCCTTCTGGGCCTCGGCCGCACCCGCGACCGCCGCGTCGACATCGGCGGCCGATGCCATCGGCACCTTGGCCTGTACCTGCCCGGTGTTGGGGTCCATCACGTCGGCGGTGCGCTTGGACTGTCCGGCCGTGCGCTGGCCATTGATGAAATGCGAAATCTGTGTGGTCATGAGATTGCCCCTTGCCCGAATGGCTGAATACTAGGACATCCTAGTATTGTTTGGGCGGCGTGCGCAAGGCACCCACTCTCGGCGACGGCAGCCGCAACGTGAGCGCGAGCAGCGCGATCGGAAGCAGCACGGCGATCGTGAGCGCAGCGCGATCGGAAGCAGCACGGCGATCGTGAGCGCAGCGCGATCGGAAGCAGCACGGCGATCGTGAGCGCCGCCGTTTCGCCGACGGCCTGCGGGGCCGTGCAGTGCTGGTGGTGCGCGACGTGGAACAGCAGGTGCCGTCGATGTGGTTCGGACTCCGCGGCGAAGTCGGTCACTGCTTCAAGAGTGCCACGCTGGGTTGGTGAGGACGTGACGCTCAAGGAACTCAAGTTGATCGGCGGCGCAGCTCCTCGACGAACGCGCGGGTGTCGTCCCACGTCGGCAGCAGACCCGCGGCCTGCAGCTGCGCGAGGGCGGGCGCGTCGCGGTCGCGGTCCGACATGATCGGCTCGCCGTCTACGGCAGGCCAGGCGATGTCCAGCGCTGGGTCAAGCGCGTTGACGGTGTGCTCGCGGTCCGGGGCGTAGCCCGCCGAGCACAGGTACATCACCGTCGAATCGTCCTCCAGCGCAAGGAAAGCGTGTCCTAGGCCCTCGGAGAGGTACACCGACCGGCGGTGGCGGTCGTCAAGCACCACCGCATCCCACTTCCCGAATGTCGGTGAACCGATCCGAACGTCGACAACCACGTCGAACACCGACCCGTGCAGGCACGTCACGTACTTCGCCTGGCTCGGCGGCAGCTGCGCGAAGTGCACGCCGCGCAGCACACCCGCCGACGACACCGAGCAGTTGGCCTGTCGCAGATCGAGCCGGTGCCCGGCGAACTCGGTGAACGCCGAATCGGTGAACCATTCGAAGAACAGGCCACGAGAGTCGGCGTACACCTGCGAAGTGATCTCCCATGCGCCGGGGACGGCCAGTTCGCGGGCCTTCACTGGCCACGCTCTTGGTAGCCGACCTCGACCGCGTCTTTCAACGGGCGCCACCAAGATTCGTTGTCGCGGTACCACTCGACGGTGGCACGCAGGCCTTCGTCGAAGTCGGTGTGTTTGGGGCCCCAGCCCAACTCGTTGTACAGCGGTGACGGGTCGATCGCGTAGCGCAGGTCATGGCCGGCTCGGTCGGTGACGTGGTCGAAGTCATCGGGGTCACGGCCCATCAGGCGCAAGATTGTCCGCATGACCGACAGGTTGTCTCGTTCTCCTTCCGCGCCAATCAGATACGTGCGACCGATCTGACCGTCGGCGAGGATCCGCCACACCGCGCTGTTGTGGTCGTCGACATGGATCCAGTCACGAACGTTCGCACCGGTGCCGTAGAGCTTGGGCCGCCGCCCGGTCAGTACGTTGGTGATCTGTCGCGGAATGAACTTCTCCACGTGTTGATACGGCCCGTAGTTGTTGGAGCAGTTCGAGATCGTCGCGGCCACACCGTAGGACCGCACCCACGCACGCACCAGCAAGTCTGCCGCTGCCTTTGTCGACGAGTACGGGCTCGACGGGTTGTACGGCGTGGACTCGGTGAACCGTTGCGCAGAGTCCAGTTCGAGGTCGCCGTATACCTCGTCGGTGGACACGTGATGTAACCGCACGCTGTGCAGGCGCACCGCCTCCAGCACCGTGAACGTGCCAACGACATTGGCGCGCAGGAACGGCTCGGGATTGGCGATGGCGTTGTCGACGTGGGTTTCCGCGGCGAAGTGCACGACGGCGTCGGCCTCGGCGACGAGCTTGGACACCAACTCGGCGTCGGTGATGTCGCCCTGTACCAGGCGGATGTCGTGCTCGACCGGGGCCAGCGATTCGCGACTGCCCGCGTAGGTCAGTGCGTCGAGCACCGTCACCGAGTCCTCGGGGTGCTTGCGCACACTGCCGTGCACGAAGTTGGCGCCGATGAAGCCCGCGCCGCCGGTGACCAGTAACCGCATGGTCAAACCCTAGCGGGTGGCCGTTGGAGTGCAGATCACCGCGAGGGCGTCGTTCTGTGCGTCGACGCCGGCCGAGCCGATCCGGCGCGCGAGCCGAGACCGCAACTCGGCTTGCGCCGTCGGGTCGAGCACCAGGTGATTGGAGTACGTGGACTCCAAGTTCAGGTAGTTCTCGGTGGTGTAGTGCATCTGTTCGATGCAGCGCCGTCGTTCGACGGAAAGCCGCATTCCTCGATGAGCGCCACCACCTCAACCTCGGCATTGACGATCGACGTGGCGGTCACGTCGAGGTAATCCGCATTGATCTCGTCGAGATCGTGCTGTGTTGGCGCGGTCGGGATGATCCGGTTCGCGAGCAACGCCAGCCGACCACCCTTTCGCAGGATCGCCGCGACCTTCTGCAGCGCAAGCCGGGGATCGACCCACTGGAAGGACTGGGCGAAAGCGACGAGATCGAACCCTCGATCCGCGGGCCATTCCTCGAAGCTCGCCTGCTCGACGCGGATACCCTTCGCGGCCGCCAGGCGCGCCATCCGCTCGTCCGGCTCGACGGCCAGCACGTGCGCGCCGGCCTCCTCCAGCTAGGCCGCTGCGATACCGGTTCCCGCTCCGACGTCGAGGGCCCGAATTCCTGGGCGAGCGATGAGGCCGGCAACGAGTGGCCGTGGGTAACGCGGACGGTGTCGGTCGTACTCATCGGCAGCCGCGCCGAACGACTCGGCCCGGCGTCGGTCGGTGTGCGTGGGTGACTTCTCGGGCATTCAGCGTTTCAGGCCAAGCGGTCCGGCCAATTCGGTCAGCGTCGGCAACAGCTTGTCCCAGCCGCCGAGCACCTGAATCGTCACGTGGTCGGCGCCGGCCTCCAGGTGTTCGCCCAGCCGCTTGGCGATGTCGTCAGCCGTGCCGTGTGCGACCACCGCGTCGATAAGCTTGTCGCTGCCCGGCTTGGCGATGTCCCCGTCGCTAAAGCCCAGCCGCTTCCAGTTGTTCAGGTAATTGGACAGGTTGAGATAGAAGTCGACGGTCTCGCGGCCGATCTTGCGCGCGACATCCGCGTCCGTCGTCAGCACCACCTTGTGCTCGGGCGCGAGGAACACCGAGTTCCCGATCACCTCGCGCGCCTGCGCCGTGTGCTCCGGCGTGGTCAGGTAGGGGTGCGCGCCCGCGCTACGCTGCGCCGACAGCTTGAGCACCTTCGGTCCCAGCGCCGCGACGACCCGGCGGCTGGTCGGCACGCACTCTTCGTCGAGCACGTCGAGGTATTCGACCAGTACGTCGTAGGGCTTGCGGTACTTCTCGGTGTGTTCGGGATGGCCGATGCCGATGCCGAGCAGGAACCGGCCGGGGAAGGCGTCCTCGATGCGGTGATAGGCCTCTGCGACCTGTTTGGCCTGCGCTGTCCAGACGTTGACGATGCCGGTGGCGACTTGGAGCGTCTCGGTGCGCTCGAGGATCGGCTCGACATAGTTCAGGTCACCGGCGGGCGACCCGCCAATCCATACCGCGCCATAGCCCAGCTTCTCGATCTCGGCCGCCTGCTCGGGCTTTACCGCCCCGAACGTCCAGACGCCGAAGCGGCCGAGCTCAGGCTTGAGCGAAACAGCACCGGTCATATGAATCCCCCTGGGGTAGGAAAGCTCACTGCAGGCCGAGCGGCCCTGCGAGTTCGGCAAGTGCAGGCACCAGCTTGTCAGGTCCGGTGAGCACCTGGACGGGCACGTGGTCGGCGCCGGCGGCGAGATGCTCCTTGAGACGCGCCGCGATGGCATCGGTGGTGCCGTAGGCGACGACCGCGTCCACGAGGCGGTCGCTGCCCGGCTTGGCCACGTCTTCGTCGGTGAAGCCCAGCCGTTTCCAGCTGTTCAGGTAATTCGTCAGGTTGAGGTAAATCTCGAGCGCCTTTCGGCCGACGGCGCGGGCCTTGTCGGCGTCGGTGGTCAGCACCACCTTGTGCTCGGGAGCCAGGAACGCGTTCGGGCCCATCATCTCGCGCGCCTGAGCGGTGTGCTCGGGGGTGGTCAGGTACGGGTGCGCGCCTGCACTGCGCCGCGCCGACAGCTTGAGCACCTGCGGGCCGAGCGCGGCGACCACGCGGCGGTTCTTCGGTACGCCGTACTCGTCGAGCTTGTCGAGGTATGCGTTGAGCGCGTCGATCGGCTTGATGTACTGCTGGTGCGCCTCGGGGTGGCCAACGCCGATGCCCAGCAGGAAGCGGCCGGGATACGCTTTGTCGATGCGATAGAACGACTCGGCGACCGGTCCCGCCGCCGCGGTCCAGATGTTGACGATGCCGGTGGCCAGTTGCAGCGTGGTGGTCTTCTCCAGGATCGGTTCGACCCAGTCCAGCTTGGCCGGCGGTGAGCCGCCGACCCAGACGGCGCCGTAGCCCAGCGCCTCGATTTCCTTCGCTTGTTCGGGAGTTACTCCGCGTCCGAAGGATCCGAATCGGCCGAGGTTGGGTGATGAGGACTCGTCCGAAGAACCAGGGGCTTGAGTCGCATCAGTCATGTGATCTCCAACCCGCCGCGAACCGACGGCTATTCCGCGGACGTCGGAAGTTCGGTCGGTGTCGGGACTTCAGGTGCGGGTGCCACCAGCGGCAGCAGGACGATGAATTTGGTGTTTCCTGGGGCCGACTGGACTCGCAGATCGCCGTGGTGCTTCTCCACCACGATTCGACGCGCCAGATCCAGGCCGAGGCCGGTGCCCTCGCCGAACGGCTTGGTGGTGAAGAACGGATTGAAGATGTTGTTGACGATGTCTGCGGGGATGCCGGGACCGTCGTCGCAGATCTCGACGCGGATCATTTCGTCGTTTTCGCGCATCGTGCGCACCGTCAGTGTGCCGCTGCCGTTCATCGCCTGGATCGCGTTGTCGATGATATTGGTCCAGACCTGGTTGAGATCGCCTGGGTAGCAGAGCAATTCGGGCAACGATTTGTCCAAGTCCTTGACCAGCTTCACGGCGTTGTCTTTGCCGATCTTGTCGCCGAACATCATCACCGTGCTGTGCAGCAGTTCGTGAATGTCGGCCGTCTGGTACGGAGCACGGTCCATCTGCGAGTACTGCTTGGCACCGGCCAGCAGCGCGGAGATCCGCTTACTGGCCTCGACGATCTGATTCATCAACAGTTCCGTCTCGATGGTGTAGCGCAGCCAGCCGATGGCGCCCTGCAGTGATGCGGACGCATCGACGTCCTCGACCGACGCCGAGACGCGCTCCAGCCAATCGGTGTCAAGACCGGCATCGACAAACGTCGGCGCGTAATCCCAGGCGCCGGAGATGCCGTGGTCGTCCAGCCAGTCCCCGATCTGGTCCTCGCGGTCGGAGGCCTCCAGCGCGGTGAGCTCTTGCGACTTGGACTTCGCGACCTGCTCGGCGACCTCGTCCTGGATGCTGACCAGCACCCGCAGGGCCTCGGGGGTGAACTTGCCGTCGGCGAGCATGGCGAGCTTGTGTCGCATACCGGCCACGCGGTCGCGCAGATCCGCCACCGCCCGCGCGGTCGCCGCGGCAGGGTTGTTGAGTTGGTGGGTGAGCCCTGCCGACAGCTGTCCGAGCGCCAGCAGTTTCTCCCGCTGGCCGATTATCTGACGTTGCCGCAGCCCACCGACCATGTGGCCCTCGAGCAGGTGCACGGCCATCGGAAACTCCGACTGCATGAAGCGGGCGAACGCATCGGCGTCCAGCACGAAAAACCGTGACGGCTTGGTCACCCGCACCGACGCTTCGTACACAGGCGGCTCGCCGGGTGCGCCCAGCGCAGAGAACGCCTCATAGATGTATGCCGACCAGGCGCCGCAGTAGACGCCGCGCTGGGAAGTGCGATTGGTCTGAATGTCGACGCCCGCCGAGCGCTTTGACATCACCAGTTCGCCCTCGATCATGACGTAGAAGCACGTCGCGGGGTCGCCCTCGGTGCACACCGGGCCCGGCTCAAAGGTCTGGATGTGCCCGTTCTCGCACAACGTCGCGAGCTGCTGCTCCGACAGCGCCTCGAACAGGAACAACGTCCGCAATTCGTCAGGCAGACATCTTTGTTCGGTCTCACCCATCAATAGCTTCTCTCTACGACTCCGCCAGATAGCGGTGTACCAACATCACGGCCATCGACCCTTCGCCGACGGCGGCTGCCACTCGTTTGGCGGACTCGGCACGCACATCTCCTGCAACAAACACACCCGGCACACTTGTTTCCAAGTGGTGCGGCGGACGGTCCAGCGTCCAGCCGACGACGTCGCGAAGGTCAGGCCCGGACAGGATGAATTCGTGCTCGTCGCGGGCCACAACACCATCGAGCCACTCTGTCCGCGGTTCTGCGCCGATGAAGATGAACATGCGGCCGCAGCAATACTCTTGGCGTTCACCGGTGTTGCGGTTCTCCAGGCAGATGCGCTCCAGGTGGCCATCGCCCTTGACCGCGTGCACGACGGTGTGCGGCATCTCTTTGATCTTGTCGTTCGCCCTGATCTGCTGGACGAGGTAGTACGACATCGAATCCTCGAGGGTGCGGCGGCTGACGATCGTCACCGACTTGGCCGTTCGCGACAGGTACATCGCGGCCTGTCCGGCCGAGTTGGCCCCGCCGACGACGTAGACCTCGTCGTCGTCGCAGTCAGATGCAACCGATGCGGTCGCCCCGTAGTAGACGCCCGCGCCGGTCAGTCCGGCACAGCCATCCGCGGGCAGCTGGCGATACTCCACCCCCATGGCCAGTATCACCGCGCGGGCCCCGATCGCCCGGCCGTCCGACAACTTCACCGTGCGCGCCGATCCGTCGATCTCCAGCTCGATCGCTTCGGCGGTGGTGATCAGTTCAGCCTCGAACTTCTCGGCCTGCCGACGGGCCCGTTCAGCCAGTTGCGAGCCCGAGAGTCCGTCGGGGAAGCCCAGGTAATTCTCGATTCGGGAGCTCTGGCCGGCCTGTCCGCCGGTGGCCGTGCGCTCGATGAGCACGGTCTTGAGCCCTTCGGACGCGCCATAGACCGCCGCGGCGAGGCCCGCCGGTCCGCCGCCGATGACCACCAGGTCGTAGAAGTCCTCGGCGGGCGTTGTGGTCAGCCCCAGCGTGGCGGCCAGCTCGGCGTCGGTGGGGTCGACCAGCGTTTCACCCTGCTCGGTGATCACCACCGGCAAGGTCAACCCGTCCAGTCCCGCGGCATCGAGCAGCTGCTTGCCTTTGGGCTCGTCGGCTCGAAACCATGTGTAGTACAGCCGGTTTCGGGCAAGGAACTCGCGCACGTCCGAAGAGCGGGCGTTCCATTGGTGCCCGACGATCTTCGTGTGCGGGATGGCCCGATCACCGGACGCGCGCCATGACTCGATGAGGCCGTCGATCACCGGGTAAAGCTTCTCCTCGGGCGGGTCCCACGGCTTGAGGAGATAGTGATCCAGGTCGACGACGTTGATCGCGTCGATCGCGGCGTGAGTGTCTGCGTAGGCGGTCAGCAGTACGCGCCGGGCCATCGGGAAGATGTCCATCGCTTCTTCGAGGAACTCGATACCGCTCATCTGCGGCATCCGGTAGTCGGCGACGAACACCGCGACGGTCTCGCCGCGCAGCTTGAGTTCGTTGAGGGTTTCCAGGGCGTCCGGTCCGGATTCGGCACGGACGATGCGGTAGTTCTCGCCGTAGTGGCGACGCAGATCGCGGGCGACGGCCCTGGACACGGCGGGGTCGTCGTCGACGGACAGGATTACGGGTTTTCGCGGCGGGGAGACGGGTCCGGTCATCGCTTATAAGTATGCGCCCGTCGTCCAGCGGATATCGGGTCGGGATGGAGGCGCTGGCCTGGCACTTCAGCGATTTTGGGGCGGGCCGTCGAGCAGGTAGTATGGGCCAACGGTGCGGCATCCGCGCCGGCTCTTGCGTGCCCCTGTTCCGGAATTTCAGGAATTCCTCGCTACTGGCTCACGTTTTGTAGTCGAAGTGAAAGCTGCGCCAACGATCAGGGACAACGGAGGATATGGCCAAGAAAGACGGTGCCATCGAGGTCGAGGGCCGCGTGG